>NZ_CP014854.1:622273-933409 GCF_002214365.1 Thermococcus celer Vu 13 = JCM 8558 | reverse complement strand
TGCCATCTCCTCGAACTCGAGGAGTTCCTTATAGCCGTACTCCATCTCTTCCAGCTTCCTCTCCAGCCTCTCTTCCTCTTCACGGAGGAGACGAAGCTTTAGGACCCGGAGCGTCCTCTCAAGTCCCTCCAGATCCTGGAATCTCCCCTCTATTTCCCGCCTGTTCTCGCGTATGGTCTTGAGCTCCTCGTCAGTGACCTCTATTTCCACGGGAGTATCCCCCTTTGTTTTTTGCTCCTCCTTTTTCTTACCGTTACGCCCGTTTCAAGACCTTTCAATGCTTCTATCGCCAGCGGGAGTGCGGATACTTCCTCCTTCTTCGGCGCTTCCTTCGCGCGGTAATCGAACCTATCGATGAAAGAGCCGAGCCTCTCCCCGAGGCCCTTCAGCTTTCTAATCTGGAGCTCCCTCAGCTTTTCTGCCGCCTCTGGATTCTTCCTCTCGAGAAGTTCGAGGACCATCTCGTAGTGGCGTTTGCACAGTATCGACCCTGAGCGCTCGTATTCGGGCAGGAGCTCCCCGATCCTATCGGCGAACGCCTCCACGGTGCTCCTCTCCTTATCCTCCATCAGCTTGCAGAGGAAGCACTCGCCCTCCTCGGGGGCCGTGCCGTTTTCCAGCAGGTCTGCGTAAACCCCCAGCATGTGCTCGTAGATCATGGCCACGCCCAGCGGTCCCAGCAGTGGCTCCGAGTAAGCTTTTTCAAGGGTCTTCCATGCGTGGTGGGTGCAGAGGCCGAGGCTCTCCCTGAACTTCTCCCTCACATCGGGGTCGTTCACGTGCTCGTAAAGGATGATCTCTATCTCCGAATCCTCGTACTTGCGAAGTATCCTGCAGACGGGACAGCCCTCTCCGAGGGCGTCCATCAGGTAAATCCCTATCAGGTCCATGCCCACCACTCAGAGGAACCGCATCATGAAGTCGAGCACCGCAAGCGCCCTGTATGTGTTCTGGAAGTTCGAGATGCCGAGCTCGAGGCTCCTCCTGAAGCCGCCGTTGGCGTTCTGAAGCTGGCGTATGAACCAGACGTGTCTCCGGGGGCAGTTAGGAGTTTCATCCTGGAGCCCAAGCCCCCTCGTCCCGTAAAAGGTCGGCTCGATGTAGGGCGGAAGACTGTAGGGGACCTCGGTGAAGCCGCCCCAGTCGCCGCAGAGCTCGCAGTTCCGGAAGTGGGGGGTTTTCGGCGGCCTGTAGCCGAGGGCGTGGAGAACGTAAAGGGCCTGGTAGGTCATGGTCGTCGTCGGGCCCTTAACGCCGAAGCCGTTTCCGTTCCTGAACTTCATGACGAAGGCCCTTATGGCCTCCCTCTCATCGGTGCTGAAATCGTGGCCGATGGCCTTGAAGGCCTTGGTTACCCAGTAGGTTGCCTCAAGCGGTGTCGCCGTCCCGAACTCCTCGCTTCCGCCGAGGCCCACCGCGAACTTACCCTCGAGCGGGTTGTACTTGGTGAATACGATGTCGAGGTGCTCCCTCGCCACGTCCCCGGCCCCGAGCAGGGCCAAACCCTCCATGGCCATCGCTATCGCAACGACCGCCGTCTGGGGTTGTATGGTCTTCTCAAGGAACTCTACAGTCCTCTCCGGCTCCGGGAAATCCAGTCCAAGGAGGTCGTAGATTTTGATGGCGTAGTAGGTGTCGTTGACGTTGGTATCGCTGAGGACGCTGACGAAGCAGTAACCGCCGTCCTCGTGGCGCCTCTCCTCGATGTACCTGACGAGGGAATCGGCGTTGATGAATCTCCCCATCTCGTAAAGCTTCGAGCCCATTCCACCGCCTCCTCATGGTTTTGCGGAGAACAGGCGTCATCAGCCCTGGAGGGCGGTTCGGCTCGAAGCCCGGGCGGACGCCATCGCCCGGTGGAACATCCGAAAGGCGTTTTAAAACGTTTTTGGTGAAAGGTAGTGTACCTAAAAATTTAATTAGGGAAAGGGCAACTTAAGGCGGGATGAAATCATGGAGTTCATAGCCTTCACGTACGTCGGAAACTTCGTGAACGATGGGGTGATGAAAGAGGTCGTTTTTGACGTGTTCGACGGAGCGAATAGGTTCTTCGAGGAGAACAACCTTCCCCTGAGGTTCCTCTACATCGGAAAGCTAAAGCTCGAGCCCGGCTACCTGATAAACATATACTCCGGGGAAGAGAAGATCAAGGCCTATCCTGTGGAGGTACTCGTTGAGGTCCTCCACGCCAAGCTCCTGGGCGAGATAGAGGAGAAACCGGACATCAGGATGAACAGGATATTCGCACTCACCACCTTTCCCCTCGTCTCCCGCAACCCATACTTTGACTTCTACGAGAAGTTCCTGGGGGTACAGGAGACCCTGGTAGGGTTGAGGGTCATGCTCCTGTCGATGAAGCCCTTTGAGCCACCGGAACTCTCCGAACTCATAAAAACTGTTCAAAGGGGGAGCGCATCCCCCGCGGAGAGGGCCCTCCTGAGGGAAAAGCTTGAGCTGTTCAAGAACCGCCTCCTCAAGGGTGTCCTCCACGAGGTCGGGCACGGCTTCGACCTTGGCCACTGCACCAACGACTGCGTCATGAACCCACCGTCGAGCATGGGGGAATGGGACTCCAGGATGCTCGGTTACTGCGATTCCTGCTTCATCAACCTGAAAAGGGCGCTCGAATGGTCCGAACGCAACCGGAGGGAGTAGTGACAACGTTGCCCTAAAGTTCACGTGGCATCCAGATCAAAAAAGCTGGAGCGTTAGTTAGGGCTTTTGGGCCCCTCCACCAGTTTTTTGGCCTCCTCAAGAACCTTAGCCGCGTGCCCCTTTGCGCGGACATTGATCTTCTTCCAGACGAGTTCTCCCTCGGGATTGAATATGAACGTGCTCCTCATCACTCCCTCGTACTCCCTTCCATAGCGTTTCTTCTTCCCCCAGGCGCCGAGGGCTTTGATGAGCTCCGCACCGGGGTCGCTGAGCAGTTTGACCTTCAGCCCGTGCTTCTCCTTAAAGCGGGCGTGGCTCTTCACGGAGTCCTTCGAAACGCCGATGACCTGAAAGCCGAGCTTTTCGAACTCCGGGAGGAGCTCCGTGAACTCCTTCGCCTCCGTGGTGCACCCGGGTGTGTTGTCCTTTGGATAGACGTAGAGCACCGTCCACTTCCCCAGGATGACGTCCCCGAGGCTTACCTCGTTCCCGTCCTCATCGAACACCCTTACATCCAGAGGGTTCATAGTATCACCGGGATTATTAGGGTGGCCTAACTCATAAACGTTTCGGATGGGATAACGTTATTTAGGTTGAGCAAGATTATTCTTCAAGGTGATGGCATGAGGCTACCGCCGCACAAGACGAAGATAGTCGCCACCGTAGGCCCGGCGTCGAAGAAGCGCAAGACCCTTGAGGCCATGGTAAAGGCCGGCATGAGCGTCGCGAGGATAAACTTCGCCCACGGGGATCTCGAGGAACACGCGAGGGTCATCGAGACCGTAAGGGACGTCTCAAGGAGGCTGAACCGACCCGTGGCCATCCTCGGTGACCTGCCGGGGGTAAAGATACGCGTCGGTGAGATAGCGGGCGGTTCGGTTACGCTGAGGCGGTGGCAGACGGTCGTTCTGACGACGAGGGACGTGATCGGAAACGAGTCCGAGATACCCGTCCAGTTCAAGGATTTTCCGAGGATAGTGTCCAAGGGGGACACCATCTACCTCAGCGACGGTTTCATAGCGCTCCGCGTGGAGGAGGTTAAGGATCAGGACGTCATCTGTAAGGTCATCGTTGGCGGGACGCTGTTCTCCAACAAGGGCATCAACGTTCCGAAGGCCGGGATGGTCATCGACGCCGTAACCGAGAGGGACCTCGAGCTGATCAGGTTCGCCATAGAGCAGGGTATCGACGCGGTCGGGATAAGCTTCGTCGGCTCCGCCTACGACGTCCTCAAGGTGAGGAGGTTCGTGGAGGAGAACGGCGGGAACCTCTTCCTGATAGCCAAGATCGAGAGGCCCGACGCCGTGAAGAACTTCGACGATATCCTCAACGCCGCCGACGGGATAATGGTGGCGAGGGGGGACCTCGGCGTCGAGATGCCCATCGAGAAGCTCCCAGTCCTCCAGAAGAGGCTCATATTCAAGGCCAACGTTGCCGGTAAGCCCGTGATAACCGCCACCCAGATGCTCGAGAGCATGACGGAGGAGAAGCTCCCGACGAGGGCAGAGGTCACGGACGTTGCCAATGCTATTCTGGACGGAACCGACGCGGTTATGCTCTCGGAGGAAACGGCCGTCGGAAAGTACCCCGTCGATGCCGTCAGGATGATGGCGAGGATAGCCAAGACCACCGAGGCCCACAGGGACTCCCAGTGGTCCACCCGGATACTCGAGTGGAAGATGACGCGCTGGAACGAGAGAGGATCAAGGACGGGGACAATAAAGGAGACGATAACGAGGAGCATAATAGAGGCCCTCAACTCCATGGATATCCGGTACATCCTGACGCCGACGAGAACCGGAAAAACGGCGAGGCTCATCTCCCGCTTCAAGCCCAAGCAGTGGATCCTGGCCTTCGCAACGGAGGAACGGGTCGCGAGGAACCTCATGTTCTCCTACGGCGTCTACCCGTTCGTCGTCGAGGAGGCCAGCGAGGGGGAGATACTGGGCCTGATAAAGGGCCTCGGCATAGTGAAGGAGAACGACAACGTCCTGCTGACGAAGGGCACACCCATAGGTAAGACCGTCGGAACCAACACCATCAGGATATTCACCGTCTGAGACCCTCCAGCCCTGTATCACGCCGGTGTTTTCCCATTTTTCGGTTTTTCGTGCTTTCTGATACCCTTTTGGAGATTCCGCCATTGTCATGGCTCGTTGCAATAAGACTCGAGGAGAATTGATCAGCCTTTTCGTAAAAGGCTGGCGAAAAAAGCCCTTTCTCATAAGAGGCCGAGATGAAAGCGTGCGCTTTAAAATTGGGGATAATATAGTGGATTAACCTTAAAACAAGATATTAAGCAGGTTTCACGGTTATTCTGGCGCCCGAAGGGCGCCTTGTGGACAGGAAACCCTGCAAAATGGACAAGTTGAGTGTTAATCCACGCTAAAACACCGAACTTTAAAACCGCACGCCAGTTTTCCGTCAACGCTTTTCAAAAGGGTTGTGATCAGCCTTTTGGGAAAAGGCTGGCGAAAAGCTTGTGATTCCTTCAGGGGGCTGTTTAGTTGTGTTTGCGCTGTTAAAAGGCGTTTAAAACTCGAATTCGGGATTAAAAGGTCAAATTCAAGGGGTTTTCAATCTCCCGCGCTCCGAAGGAGCGCCATCCAAAAGCAAACCCGCCACCAGTAACACGTTAACGGCGAATTCCAAACTCAAAAGCTTCTTTACAATGCAAACACATCAAAACCATCCTAAAAGGAGCCACGCCTATTTCCGCCAGCGCTTTGCGGAGCAAAGGGCTGTTACAATAACTCCCCGAACAGCAGGTCCTCCTTTGTCCCACCCGCCTTTCTGAAGAGCCTCTCGCTCCACGAGACGTTCCCAACGTCCTCCGGCCTGTGGGCGTCGCTGGCAAAGGTCAGCTTCACACCCCGCCTAACGCACTCCCTCACGAAGTCGAGGTCGGGGACGCGGTAGCGTGAGCTTATCTCGAAGGCCTTTCCCCTCTCCTCCGCGAGTTCGATCAGGCCGAGGAGATCCTCCCCGTCGGGATAACCGATGTAGGGAAAACTCGCCCCAAAGTGGCCGATAACGTCAACGTTCTCATCGAGGAGCGCGAGTTCAGCCAGCTTGATGTACTCGCCGGGGTCGTCCAGCCACAGGTGAACGCTGGCGATGACGTAGTCGAGCTTTCCGGCGATTTCGGGAGGTACGTCGACGCCTTCCCATGTTACGTTGGCCTCGATCCCGGCCAGAACCGTTACATCGCTCTCCCCGCCCCAGCGACGGATCTCCCTGAGGTAGCGGTTGAAGGGTTTCCCGCCAAGGTAGTGAGTGTGGTCACTTATCCCGACCAGGCTCAAGCCCCTGAGCTCCGCGGCGGCGACGTTCTCCATTATCCCGCCAACGCCGTCGGAGTAAACCGAGTGGGTGTGCGTGTCGTGGGGAAACTCGAGCATGGTTAGGGGTTTCCCGCTGGAGTTAAAAAGCCTTCTGGACAAAATATCCAACGTAAAGCCGGCCCTTGAACTTTGACAACATTTAAATACGGCGAGGGAGAAAACTTATCCGGTGGTGGGAATGGTCGAGCGCTCAAAAGTTAGGGTTCTCGTTGCAAAGCCGGGGCTTGACGGTCACGACAGGGGGGCCAAGGTCGTTGCGAGGGCCCTCCGCGATGCCGGTTTCGAGGTCATCTACACGGGCATAAGGCAGACTCCAGAGCAGATAGTGGAGAGCGTCATCCAGGAGGACGTCGACGTCCTCGGGATAAGCATCCTCTCGGGGGCGCACATGGTTCTGATTCCCAAGATACTGAAGCTCCTCGAGGAGCGCGGCATAAAGCCCAACGAGGACGTACTCGTGGTAGCGGGGGGCATAATCCCGCCCGACGACGCCGAGGAGCTCAAGAAGATGGGCGTTGCGGAGGTCTTCGGCCCCGGGAGCCCGATAGGCGACACCATCAAGTTCATCGACGAGAACGTTCCGAAGCTCAAGAAGTTCAGGTCGGAGTGACCCAACCTTTATATCCTTTTGGATAATTACTCCAAGTGATGGCCATGATAGACGACCTTATAGAGCGCATGCTGAAGGGGGACAGACGCGCCACCGCGCGGTTGATAACCCTCGTGGAGAACGACGAGGAGAAGGCGAGGGAGATCGTGCGGAAGATATACCCCCTCACCGGAAACGCCTACATCGTCGGCGTAACCGGACCGCCCGGGGCGGGAAAATCGACCCTTCTCGACAAGCTCATCCGGGTCGCCAGGGAGGAGGGTAAAATCGTCGGGGTTATAGCCATAGACCCCACCTCGCCCTTCACGGGCGGCGCGCTCCTCGGGGACAGGATAAGGATGCAGAGGCACTCGACGGATCCGGGGGTCTTCATCAGGAGCATGGCGACGCGCGGCTCCCTCGGCGGGCTCGCCAAGGCCACGAGCGATGCGATAAAGGTTCTCGACGCCTACGGCTGCGACGTCATCTTCGTCGAGACGGTCGGCGTCGGCCAGATAGAGGTTGACATCGTCAAGACGGCCGACACCGTGGTTATGGTCACCGTTCCGGGCCTGGGCGACGACGTGCAGGCGATAAAGGCCGGGCTCATGGAGATAGCCGACCTCTTCGTCATCAACAAGGCCGACAAGGAGGGCGCCGACGCAACCTACTTCGAGCTCAACATGATGCTTGACCTCGAGAAGGAGCGCTGGGAGAAGCGTGGCTGGAGGCCGCCGATAGTCGAGACGGTGGCGACGACGATGAGGGGAATCCGGGAGCTCTGGGGGGAGGTAAAGAGGCACCGCGAGTTCCTCGAGGAGAGCGGCGAGCTGGAGCGGAAGAGGAGGTTCCGCGCCCAGGAGGAGGTCAAGACGATAGTCTCGGGCAGAATAGCCCGGGCGATAAGCGAGCGGTTTGACGAGGAGGAGGTGGCGTCGCTCATAGACAGGATCGTCAGGCGGGAGGTTGACCCGTACTCTGCCGCTGACGTTGTCCTTGAAAAAGCCCTGGGGGTGAAGGTATGATGAAGAAGATAGACCACGTCGGTATAGCCGTCAAGAACCTCGACGAGGCCGTGAAGGTCTGGGAGGGTCTCGGCCTCAAGGTGGACGAGATCGAAGAGGTGCCGGACCAGAAGGTTAGGACCGCCATCATCCACGTCGGCGAGAGCCGGATAGAGCTCCTCGAGCCGACGGCGGAGGACTCGCCCATAGCGAAGTTCATCGCCAAGCGTGGTGAGGGGATACACCACATAGCCCTCGGCGTCGATAACATCGAGGAGCATCTCGAGAAGCTCAAGGATAAAGGTTACCGCCTCATCGACGAGAGGCCGCGCATCGGTGCGGGAGGTGCGAAGATAGCCTTCGTTCACCCCAAGTCGGTAACGGGTGTGCTTCTCGAACTATGCGAGAGGGAAAAGTGAAGATGAATTTCCCGAACTTAAATTGATCTGGTTTCTTATTCTTTTCTTTTTGATAGAGTAATACACATAACTGGATTTTTAATAGCATACCGTAACGTTTATAAGAACATTGGTGAATTTCCCATGGTCATAACGGTCATAATGTTATGGCTTTAAGTAAATAGTGTGAAGTGATGGCCTATGATGTTCAGGGGGCGACCCCAGAGGAGTAAGTCTCGGATCGTTGATTACCGCCATCTCAACGAAGTCCTCTCCAAAGACCCGCGGCGCGGCAAGATCCTCATAACCCGGAGGCCTCCCTTTGAGGTCAAGGCCCCCAACGTCCGTAAGGTGTGGGTGACCAAAGTACCGCATCCGGAGGCGGTTCCCCCGACCAAACTTCACGTCATCGAGCAGATAATATGGAACCAGCTCAATAAAACCGCGTCGGACGTGATTTTGGACGCCTTCGAGTACCTGATGATAGAGAACGGGGTTGAACCCACCCTTCGCTTCGTGGGTAAGATGAGGGACATGACCCTGATGAGGGACTCCGAATTCTACGTTACAGTGAGCAACGGACTGGACGAGCGGGTGCTCAACATCCTCCGCAGGATAGTCGAGTGAGCCGCGGGTAAAGTTATATAACCCTTCTTGTTATTCTCCAGTTTAGGTGTAAGGCATGCCGTACATCGAGAAGATTGAAATGAAGGGCTTCAAATCCTACGGTAACCGGAAGGTAGTCGTTCCACTTTCTAAGGGTTTCACGGCGATAGTGGGCGCCAACGGTTCTGGAAAGAGCAACATCGGCGATGCGGTTCTCTTCGTACTCGGTGGGCTGTCCGCCAAGGCCATGCGCGCGACCAGGATAAGCGACCTGATATTCGCGGGCACCAAGACGGAGGCACCGGCGAAGTACGCGGAAGTTGCCATGCACTTCAACAACGAGGACAGGGGCTTTCCGGTCGATGAGGACGAGGTGGTGATAAAGCGCCGCGTCTACCCCGACGGCAGGAGCAACTACTGGCTAAACGGCAAGAGAACGAGCAGGAGCAACATCCTCGATATCCTGAGCGCGGCCATGATATCGCCCGAGGGCTACAACCTCGTCCTCCAGGGGGACATCACCAAGTTCATCAAGATGAGCCCCACCGAGAGGAGGATGATAATCGACGAGATATCCGGGATAGCGGAGTACGACGCGAAGAAGGAGAAGGCCCTCAGCGAGCTGAAACAGGCCGAGGAGAACCTGGCGCGCGTTGACCTGCTCATCAGGGAGGTTAAGGCCCAGCTCGACAAGCTCGAGAAGGAGCGCAACGACGCCCTGAGGTACCTCGATCTCAAGGAGCGCGTCGAGAAGGCCCGGGTTACCCTCCTCCTCGGCGAGATAAGGAAACTCGAGTCCCTGATCGAGGAGAGCAACGCCCGCGATCGGGAGATAGAGGCGGCGATGGCTGCCATAGAGGAGCGCCTCAAGGATATAGCCAGGGAGATAGTCTCCAAAGAGAGGGAACTGAGTGACGTCGAGAGGGAACTCGAGGAGAAGAGCGAGGACGGCATCCTCGAGGTCACGAGGAAGATCAGCGAGGTCCAGTCGAAGATAGAGATGGCCCGGAGGAACATCGAGCTGGCCGAGAAGGAGATAGAGGAAAGCCAGCGCAGGCTCGCCAAGACGAAGGAGGAACTGAAGAAGGTCTCCGAGGAGATAGAAAAGAGCAGAAACGCAATTCAGCGCTGGAGTAAGAGGCGAGAGAAGCTCAAGGCGGAGATAAAGGAGAAGGAGGTCGCCAAGAACGAGCTGGTGGTCAAACTCGGCGAGATCGACAGGGACTTCGCGAGGGCCAGGGAGGAGTTCGATAAGGTCGTTGCCGAGCTCGAGGAGGGCAAGAAGGAGCTCTACATGAAGGAGGGCGACGTCAAGAAGTTCGAGGAGGAGATAGAGCGCCTCAAAACTAAAATCGCCCAGGATAGCGCGAAGAGAACAGCGCTCAAATCCAGGATAGAGGAAACCAGAAGGGCCCTCGAGGCCAGGCGCTCCGAGCTCGGGGAGGTGGAGGGTAAGATATCCCGGGCCGAGGCGAGGCTCAGGAAGGCCGAGAAGGAGCTCGAGGAGAAGGGCAGGTCCCTCAAAAAGGTTGAGGGGGAGCTCTCCAAGGCTAAGGAAGAGCTCATCAAGGCCGAGGCCCACCGCGAGATCAGGGGCAACAGGGCCGTGGAGTTCCTGAAACGGCAGAAGGTACCGGGCCTCTACGGTCCGCTCGGGGAGCTAATAACGGCGGAGAAGGACTACGCCCTGGCCGTCGAGGTCGCCCTCGGCGGGAACTACGACAACGTCGTGGTGGAGGACGATAAAGTCGCCGAGAAGGCGATAAAACTCCTGAAGGAGAATAAACTCGGAAGGCTGACCTTTCTGCCACTCAACAAAATAAAGCCCCGCTCGATGCGCGGGAAGCCGCCGCTCGGTGTTCCGGCGATGGACGTCGTCAGCTACGATGCCCGCTTCAAGAACGCCGTCGCCTACGCCCTCGGGGACACGCTCATCGTCAACGACATGGACGAGGCGAGAACCGTTGGGATCGGGAAGGTTCGCATGGTGACCCTCGGCGGTGAGCTCCTCGAGAGGAGCGGGGCCATAACCGGGGGGCACTACAGGCCGAGGGGCAGGCTCGGCGTGAACGTCGACGAGATAAGGAAGAGGGTCGAAAAACTCGAGCGGGAGAGGGAGGCCCTTGAATCGGCCGTTAACGCCCTCAGGGTGGAGATCAAGGGGCTCCAGGACGGGCTCTTCGAGCTGCGCATGAAGAAGAGCGGGCTTAACAAGGATCTTCAGGTTATCCAGAAAGAGATGGAGCGCCTTTTGGCGGAGGATAAGGCCCTGAAGGAGGAGATCGAGGAGAGCGAGAGGGGGATCGAGGCCCTCGAGAAGAGGATCCACGATGCAAAGGGTGAGATGGCCAGGCTCCGCGGGAGGATAGAGAGGCTCGAGAGGAAGAGGGATAAACTCAAGAAAGCGCTGGAGAACCCGGAGGCGAGGGAGCTCAACCAGAGGATCAGGGAGGCGGAGCACGAGATAAGCAAACTCAGAGAAGAGCTCGGCAAGGTCGAGAGCAGGCTCGAAGGCCTCGAGGCGAGGATAAACGAGGAGCTCCTTCCAAGGAAAGCCGATCTGGAGGAGGAGATTGAGGGGCTTGTGAACAGGATAAACGCGCTAAAGGCCAACATCGCCGAGAACGAGAGGGCCATAGGGGAATTCGAGGGAGAGCTTGAGGAACTCAGGAAAGCCGAGGAGGGCGTTAAGGAAGAGCTCAAGGAGCTCCGCGAGAGGCGCGAGAGCCTGAGGAAGGAGATAGCAGAGCTCCGCTCCGAGAAGGAGGAGCTGAGTTCAAAGCTCCAGGAGCTCCGCATCGAGGCCAACACGCTGAAGATAAAGCTCGCCCAGTACGAGGCGACGCTGAAGGAGAAACGGGAGGAGCTAAAACACCACGACGCCAAGATCGTGAAGGGCATCAAGGAGATCCCGCTCGAGCTCGAGGCCCTGAGGAAGGAAATAGAGGAGATGGAGGAGGAGATACGCTCCCTCGAGCCCGTCAACATGAAGGCCATAGAGGACTTCGAGGTCGTCGAGAGGAGGTACCTCGAGCTGAGCAGCAAGCGCGAGCAGGTTGTCGCCGAGAAGGAGAGCATAGAGGAGTTCATAGAGGAGATAGAGGGTCAGAAGAGGAACGTCTTCATGGAGACCCTCAACCAGATAGCGAAGAACTTCTCGGAGCTGTTCGCCAAGCTCTCCCCGGGAGGAAGCGCCAGGCTCATCCTCGAGAATCCCGACGATCCATTCGCCGGAGGCCTCGAGATAGAGGCCAAGCCGGCCGGGAAGGACGTCAAGAGGATAGAGGCCATGAGCGGCGGCGAGAAGGCCTTAACCGCCCTCGCCTTCGTCTTCGCCATTCAGCGCTACAAACCGGCCCCGTTCTACCTCTTCGACGAGATCGACGCCCACCTCGACGACGCCAACGTCAAGCGCGTCGCGGACCTCATCAAGGAGGCCTCGGAGAACAGCCAGTTCATCGTGATAACCCTGAGGGACGTCATGATGGCCAACGCTGACAAGATAATCGGCGTCAGCATGAGGAACGGCGTGTCCAAGGTCGTCGCCCTCAGCCTCGAGAAGGCCATGAAGATCCTCGAGGAGGCCCGGAAGAGGAGCGAGGCCGAGCACGAGGAGATGTTCGGCCACCTGAGCGGGTGAGGTGTGATGAAGTCCAGTGACGTTCCTTACAGGGAAGACGTCCTGCAATACGTGGGGACACTCAAAAGAACCCTCCATCCAGAGTTGATACTGCTCCACGGCTCCGTGGCAGGGGGAACCTTCGGGCTGGGAAGTGACGTTGATGGCCTCGACAGGTCGCACGCCCCCATCGATGCAAAAGCTTACACCCCCGGGAGGTCAAGAGGATGATCAACAAGGGACACCCCCTCACAATGGACGCCCTGGCAGATGGGCTGGTTCTCTACGCCCACGGCGATTACCTTCACGAAATAATGAGGATGTTTAACGCCGCCAAGGGGAGGTTCCGCCGCTTTGAGAGGGGATGGATTAGAATTGAGAGGTGAAACCCATGGAATCGCGCCGCGAGGAGGAGGTAACGCCCGTCGACATCCTCCTCCAGCTCGTCACGATGGGAAAGGTTGACCCCTGGAACATAGACATCGTTGACCTAACCGAAAAGTACATCGAGCGGCTGAGGGAGATGAGGGAGCTCGACCTCCGCGTTTCCGCGAGGGCCATCCTGGCCGCCTCGATACTCGTCAGGATGAAGAGCGAGGCTTTGCTCAACGCCGACGGCGAGGAAGAGGAGGAGCGGGGCGAGGAGCACCTAAGGGTCGATGTGGAACCTCTAACCCCTCCTCTCAGGAGGGTGGAGCGTTACTACACCTTCGACGACCTGCTCGACGCCCTCATGGACGCCCTCGAGGAAGCCGAGAGGAGGAAACCGAGGAAGAAGAAAAAGGTCGAGATAGAGGAGCAGGTTTTCGTCGTCGACGACTTCCGCGTCGACATCGAGAAACACGTCTACCGGCTCCACGAGCTGGTGAAGGAGATGTACCGCGAGAGCGGCGGGCCCATAAGGTTCCGGGACCTCATCTTCGACCCGACGCCGAAGATAATCGCGAGGACCTTCCTCTACCTCCTGTTCCTCTCCAACATGGGCAAGGTCGACCTGATTCAGGAGGAGCCCTTCGGGGAGATACTCGTGGTGCCCCTCGAAGCGTAAACTCTCTCCCTTTCCTTCGCGGGCCTCATCGTTATAACCAGCAGGGGCTCCTCGCTCCCCACGTAGAGGCTCCTCTTTTCACGGTTGAGGTAGAAGCAGTACTCCCCCTCAGGAATGCCCTCGACGAACTTCCGCGGAACGGTGCTCCTGGCCCTTCTCCCATCGAGGAAGACGCAGTCGTAGGTCCTCGAGATCCCGGAAACCCTCTCCTGGATTTCCTCAAGGGAAAGCCTCTCGCATTCGAGTCTTGCACAGACGAGGCTCTTCTCCCCATTGGTGAGGATCACCACCCCATCGTTCACCTCAATTCTTTGGGAGCGGTCGATGAAGTCCCACAGAACCGAGTAGATCCGCTCGAGCTTTCGCTTTCTGGCGAGCCGCTTGACGACCCTCTCACGGGCGTGTCTCGTTAGGAGCATACAGCAACTCCGTCCGAGAGTTTATAAATCCCGCCGGCGAGGTACTCACATGCACCTTCGCCGCGACCTGATCGAGCCCCGCGTTTACCAGGAGGTCATCTACGCGAAATGCAAGGAGAGGAACTGCCTCGTCGTCCTTCCGACGGGGCTGGGAAAGACGCTCGTAGCCATGCTCATAGCCGATTATCGGCTTTCCAAGTACGGCGGGAAGGTCCTCATGCTTGCCCCCACGAAGCCCCTCGCCCTGCAGCACGCGGAGAGCTTTAGAAAACTCTTCGACCTTCCGCCGGAGAGGATCAACGTCCTCACGGGCGAGCTTCCGCCCGAGAAACGGACAGAACTCTGGAGGGAGAGCGTTATCGTGACCGCAACCCCACAGACCGTCGAGAACGACATCATCACAGGGAAGATATCCCTCGAGGACGTTGTACTGCTCGTCTTCGACGAGGCCCACAGGGCAGTTGGGAACTACTCCTACGTCTTCATAGCCAGAGAATACCTCAAAACCGCGAGACATCCGCTCGTTCTTGGCCTCACCGCATCGCCCGGGAGCGACGAGGATAGGATACGGGAGATAATCCACAACCTCGGGATAGAGCACATCGAGATAAGGACGGAGAGCTCGCCGGACGTCAAACCCTACGTCCAGAGGATCGCCTTCGAGTGGGTGAAGGTCGAGCTGCCCGGCATCTATAAGGAAGTCCGCTCCCTTTTGAGGGAGATGTTGAAGGAGAGCCTCAAACCCCTCGCCCAGTTCAGGCTTGTATCAACCTATTCGCCCGACATTTCTAAAAGGGAGGTTCTTCAGGCCGGTTCAAAGATAAATCAGGAGGTCGCGAGGGGCAACTACGAGATGGGAAGGCTGAGGATGCACCAGGCCAAAGCGGTTAAGCTCCAGCACGCGATAGAGCTCCTCGAGACGCAGGGGCTGACGGCCCTGAGGGGCTACCTCAAGAAGCTCCGGGAGGATAGGAGAACGAAGTCGAGCAGGGAGCTCATGGAAGACCCGCGCATGAGGAAGGTCGTTTATCTCCTCGTTCAGGCGAAGGAGCTCGGCCTCGACCACCCGAAGATGGGGAAGTTGATGGGGCTGATCGAGGAAAAGCTGAGAAAAAAGCCGAACTCGAAGATAATCGTCTTCACCAACTACCGCGACACCGGAAGGAAGATAGTTGAGGTCCTTCGGGAGAGGGGAATAAGCGCCGAGCGATTCATCGGACAGGCGAGCAGGGGCAAGGACAAAGGGATGAGCCAGAGGGAGCAGAAGGAGACGCTGAAACGCTTCTCCCGCGGGGAGTTCAACGTTTTGGTTGCCACAAGCGTCGGGGAGGAGGGCCTCGACGTTCCGGAGGTTGACCTCGTCGTCTTCTACGAGCCCGTGCCCTCGGCCATAAGAAGCATTCAGCGGCGCGGGAGGACTGGGAGGCACAGGCCGGGAAGGGTGGTCATACTGATGGCCAAGGGGACGCGGGACGAGGCCTACTACTGGAGTTCCCGGAGAAAGGAAAGGCGCATGTTCGAGACGATTAGGAAACTCGCGAGGGAACTCGAGAAGGCCCGCTCGGAGAAGGATGAAATAGATAAAAGCGTCGTGGAGCGTGTTGAGATGCCCCCGAGGGGAAAGATAACCCCGCTCGATGAGTTCCTCAGGCCGAAGTCGAGGAAGTTGGAGGACAGGGAAAAGGCGGAGAAAACCGGAAGGGAAGCCGAAAGGCCCGAAAAAGCCGAAACCTCGGAGGAAGGGGTTTACGAGAAGCTCCCCATAAAACCCGTCTTCGTGAGGAAACCGAAGGGGATAGTCGTTTACGTTGACAACCGCGAGCTGAGGAGCGGCGTTCCGAAGCACCTGAAGGAGCTCGGGGCGGAGGTGGAGGTTAAAACGCTCGACGTCGCCGACTACGTGGTGAGCGAGGACGTCGGGATAGAGAGGAAGAGCGCCAACGACTTCATCCAGTCGATAATAGACGGCAGGCTCTTCGACCAGGTCGAACGGCTCAAGAGGGCCTACGAGAAGCCCGTGATAATCGTGGAGGGCGAGCTCTACGGCATAAGGAACGTTCACCCGAACGCCATAAGGGGTGCCTTAACGGCGGTAACCCTCGACTGGGGGGTTCCGGTACTCTTCTCGTCGGGAACTGAGGAGACCGCCCAGTTCATCTACCTCATGGCAAAGCGCGAGCAGGAGGAGAGGAAAAAGGAGGTTCGCCTGAGGAGCGAGAAGAAGGCCCTGACCCTCGCCGAGAGACAGCGTTTGATAGTCGAGGGACTTCCGAACGTCTCCGCCACGCTCGCGAAGAGACTGCTGGGGCACTTCGGAAACGTGGAGAGGGTCTTTACCGCCACGGAAGAGGAGCTCCAGGAGGTCGAGGGTATCGGTCCGAAGAAGGCGAGGGAGATTAGGAGGGTCATCACCGCACCCTACGTGGAAGAAGAGGATAAACTTTAAGGCCCGGTTCAAGGATACTGAACCGCCCCCGGGAAACCGCGGGGGATGAGCGCCTCGGCGAGCGGTGATTCCCCTTCGCTCCCCGGGGGCACATCCAAGTTCCCAGCAACCTTTTTATAACCACTGGGAATATAAGGGGCGGAATTCGATAATTCTCGCTCATAAAAAAGGTTATATAGACCTTCTTTCATAGAATAGAACGGTGATGAGTATGCAAATCGTTGAACTCAACCTTAAACTGCCCTACGAGGGTAGGGGAAAGATTCTGAGTCGTCTTTATGAAAAGGTTAGGGGCAGGATCAGGGACGTGCACTTCTCCCCGCCAACTCCCGAGGGCATAAGCGAGGTAAGGATGGAGATAGTCGAGGAAGACGCCCCCAAACTCCTATCCGAGCTCAAAAAGATAATCAAGAACGGAAAGGTAAGCTTCAGGGTTCTGTCGGAAGCCTGAAGCCCTACCCCTTTATCCCCCTCTTGAGTTCTCTCAGCTTTTCTCCGGCCTTCTCGAGCGAACCCGCTTTCTCTATCGCGGTCCCCGTAACGACTATGTCGGCCCCGGCCTCAACCGCCCTCCTCGCTTCTTCACCCGTTCGTATCCCCCCTCCGACGATGAGGGGGACGTCTATGACCCTCCTGACGAGGGATATCATCTCCGGGGGAACCGGCTCCCTCGCCCCGCTCCCAGCCTCGAGGTAGACGAGGCGCATCCCGAGGTACTGTCCCGCTAAGGCGTAAGCGGCGGCTATCTTCGGCTTGTGCCTCGGAATTGGTTTGGCGTCGCCCACCCAGCCCACGGTCTCTCCGGGTTCGACGACAAGGTAGGCCATAGGGATGGGCTCTATTCCGTAGCGCTTGACGGTGAAAGCCCCCAGGGCCTGGGAGCCGGTTATGAAGAAGGGGTTCCTCGAGTTGAGCAGGCTCATGAAGAATATCGCATCGGCGTACTTGCTTATCCCGCCGTGGGAGCCCGGGAAGAGTATCGTCGGCAGGCTGGAGGACTCCTTTATGGCCTTCACGACGCCGTCAAGAACCTCCCCCTCGGCCCCGGTGGAGCCACCTATCATTATCGCGTCCACCCCAACCTCCTCGCTCATCCTCGCCATCTCTCCGGCAACCTCCGGCGTAACGTCGTCGGGATCGATGAGAACGAAGTGAAGCTTCTCCCTCTCGAGCTTCTCGTGGATGTATGACTCAACCTTTCCCAGTTCGAGCTTCATTTTTCCCACCGAATTCCATAGCTTCCCCCTCGCTTTTAACCCTTTTCCATTCGAGGCCCAGTCGTTTTAGTATCACCCTCAAAAGCGCATCCGGCTCTCTCTCAAATCTGTAGAGGTTGGTGCTCACCCTGACGTCGCCCGCGCCGAAGCCCTCCACCGGCTCGCCGAACTTCGACACCTCAATGGAGAGGGTTTCCTCGAGCCTGACCCCGCTCGGGATCATGTAGGCCCTGAGAAGTCTCGCCTCCTCCAGGAGAAAGTCGATGTGCCAGTGGAGCTTCTTGTTTTCCCTGAAGTGCCGTGCGACCCTCTTCTCGAGGGAGTTCATGGCCGAGCCGACGTAGACGTAGTAACCCTCCTTCAGGGCGAACCTGCGGCCCTTCGTGGCTATCTCCTTCCCGGTCGGTAAGTGGATGACCAGGAAGTAGGATCCCTTCATGAATACCGGTTCCCCTCAGGGTTTATAAACCCTCGACCTGACTCCTCCCCGGTGTGCCGCATGGACAAGAAGAAAAAGAAGGTTGTGGATGATTTCGCCTGGCAGGAGTACGATAGGGATGAGTTCAGGGAGAATTTTCCTGCCCTGGCGAAGGAGCTTGAGGAAGAGGGCGTTCCGATAGACTCCTACAGAACGGGCGAGGAGAGGGACGTCGAGGACGAGTTGATGGACTTCTCGGGCTACAACCCAACTGTCATAGACTTCCTGAGGAGGTGCGAGACGGACGACGAGGCGCTCGAGATAATCAACTGGATGGAGGCGAAGGGCGAGATAACCCCGGAGATGGCCAAAGACCTCCGCATAACCCTCGTCAAGAGGGGAGTAAGGGCCTTCGGCTCAAAAAAGGAGTGGGGATGGTACGATAGGCATAGGAAAAGGGGGTGATCAGATGTTCCCTATCCGTTGAAGGACCATCCCCTCGATCCTTATAGGTTCTGTTCTCCTGGCGAGGACTATGGCCTGGTCGAGCCTCGCCTCGCTCTCGGCGTGCACAGTAAAGAGGGGATCGCCCTCCTTGACCTTCTCTCCGACCTTGACGTGGAGCTCTATTCCGGCCCCCTTGTCCTCAGGAGCACCCGCGGCCTTCGCTATCCCCGTTACCGCCCTGTTGTCTATAGCCGTCACGTAGCCGCTTGTGGATGCCGTGAAGGTGTACGTCTTGTCCCCAATGGGTATCTCCTCCGGTTTTATGTCCGGGTTTCCTCCCTGCTCCTCTATTATCTCCCTCATCTTCTCCCAGGCCTTTCCACTTTCGAGGATCTCCCTGGCCATCTTCTTGCCCATTCCCGATGGTGCGGCTCCCCCCATCTCGAGGAGGATCCCCGCGAGTCCCGTGGCCTTCTCTATCAAACTCCCGGGCCCTTTGCCCGTCATCAGGGTTGAAAGGGCTTCTCTGGCTTCTAAAGCTGGACCGACGGTGTGGCCTATGGGCTGGCCGCCGTAGGTCACCGCCACCTCGACGTACTGACCGAGTCTCTTTCCGAGCTCTATGAAGTCCCTTGCGAGGGCTCTGGCCTGGTCAACGGTCTCGACCTTGACTCCCTTACCCGTCGGGATGTCGATGAGCACGTACTGGCTCCCCATGGCGTACTTCTTGGACATTATGCTGGCGAGCATCAGCCCGGTTGGGTCGATGCTGAGGGCGCGCTCGGACTTGATGGTTATGTCGTCGGCCGGAGCGAGGTTCAGGGCACCACCCCAGACGAGACAGGCGCCTATCTTCTCCACTATGCGCTTTATCTCGTCGAGGGAGAAGCTCACGTCCGCGAAGACCTCAACCACGTCGGCGGTTCCCGCGGCGCTTGTTATGGCCCTCGAGCTGGTCTTGGGTATGGTTAATCCAGCGGCCGCCACTATCGGGACGACGAGGATATTGGTCTTGTTCCCCGGAACGCCGCCGATGCTGTGGACGTCCATTATCGGCTTCCTGTCGATGTCGAGCATGTCGCCGGTCTCTGCCATGGCGACCGTTAAGGCGGCTATCTCGTCCATGTCGAGGCCGTTTATCTCGAGCGAGGTGACGAATGAGCTTATCTCTATGTCCCTGAGTTTCCTGTCGACTATGTCCTTAACTATGGCCTCTATCTCGACCTTCCTGAGCTTCTCGCCGTGCATCTTCTTCTTGATGTACCTGACGCTCTCTGGAATGCCGCTGGGCATCACGTTAACTATCTCTCCCTCGGAGAAGTTGTGGAGCCCGAGTACGTCCCTGCTTACGCCTATCTCCCCCTCACCAACAACCCCGCTGATGGCCACGCTGCCGTAGACCGTCTTTTTCCCGGCCTCTATCCTGACGAGGTCGTCGGGGTGTAGCTTGGCGTTCTTTGCGTCGTTTTCGTTTATGAAAACCGTATACCTCCCGCTGTACACGTCGAGTATCCTAACCCTGGCCTTCATGGCGATCCCTCCCTTTTTACACACGAGTTTATATTATTGAACAGAATAGTACTTAAAATTTTTCGACGGGTTAACCTTAAAGCCGGAGAAGGCCCCCACCTGGCTTGGCAGAAAAATGTAAAATCATGAGCCGCTGATACTGTGTTCGTATTCTACCGTAGTCAGGGTGTCCTCATGAAACTCTCCCGCACTCAGAAGGGCCCTGATCACGTCGGAGACTACCTCCCTCACAGCGGGAGGAATCAGTCCGTTCCCACTGAGGTAGTACTTCACGACCTCATCGAGAGGGGCGCTTACGAGTCTGCCCTTAAAAACACGGACGGTTTCACCGTCAACCTCGACTATCCTATCGGGATAGCCGAGTCTCAACTTCATAGCGCCCCACCCCCAGAATAGGGTTAATGCGAGAAGTATTTTAAAATTTAACGCCACAAAAGTGTTTAATAACAAAAGAACAAAAAAGCTCAGAGGTTTTTAACTTCCTCCTCTATGGACTCCTCGAGGGTCTTCTCCCACTCCTCGACGTCGAAGTCGACGAGCTCGCTCTCAAGGTCTTCCTTGAGGTTTGTGACACGTCTCTTGAGGGCGCTCTTTGTCTCCTCATCGTAAACGACGTAGTAGGGGTTGCTCCTGGCTGAATAGTAGAGCATCAGGAGGGCGATATTGAGCACGAGCAGGATGATCACTATTCCGTAGAGCAATGCGGCGGCCATTACCTCTTCCCTCCGAACAGCGCTTTGAACACCCTCTTTATCGGGCTCTCGGGTTCTGGGGCTTCCCACTTGATTCCCGCGAGCTTGGCCGCGAGCTGCTTGATGGCTATTGCGGCTGGACTCGTTGGGTTCTTGATGACGAGCGGTACACCGTAGGCGCTCGCGCGCTTGACCTCTGGATCCTCCGGTATCATCGTGAGAACCGGCACCTCGAGGATGGCCTCTATCTCCTCCTGGGTCAACTCGGTCTTCTCGTTGGTTACCCTGTTGAGTATGGCCCCGAGCGGGAGCGTTCCGAGCTTCTCGGCTATCAGTTTGGTCTTGAGGGAGTCCGTGATGGCGGAGATCTCCGGGTTGGTAACGATTATGAGCTCCTTGCCGATGAGGAGAGCCGTAACGGACGTCATCTCAAGACCAGCTGGGGCGTCGATAAGAACGAAGTCGGCCATCTGACCGATCTCCCTTATCAGCTGCCTGAGTCTCTCCGGCTTTGCCTTCTTTATTTTCTCGAGGCTCAGCCCACCCGGGATCACCTTGACCCCCGCTGGACCCTCGTAGATGGCATCCTTGAGCTCGGCTTCTCCAGCCAGGACGTCGTGAAGCGTTATCGGTATGTCCTCCATGCCGAGAACGAGGCTGAGGTTCGCCATGGTTATGTCGGCGTCCAGAAGGATGACCTCCTTCCCAAACTGGGCCAAGGCAACACCCAGATTGGCAACGGTCGTCGTTTTACCCGTTCCACCCTTTCCCGATGCAAAGACAATCGAACGACCTTCCAAAGCTAACACCCCCGGTATGAGCGTTGACGCCCTTTCCTCTAAAACATTCATGGCCTCCAGATTTTATGCAGGGAACTACCTTTGCGTACATGGGATACGTGAGCGATACTTTTATTCTTTGCGGTTTTTAACTGGAAAGAAAAGAAAGGGTGTGGAAGGCTGGCATCGGTTCATTCTTCCGTAGCTTCCCCCTCGGCCTTCCCTTTCTCGAGTTTTATCTCTTTCTCGAGCTTTATCCTGGCAACCTCTGCGGTGTCGGCGAAGCTCCTGAAGAGCTTCAGCATCTCCATCGGTAGCGTCAGGACTATGACGTTGCTCTTGTCGCTCGCCACGTCGCTTATCGTCTGGAGCGTCCTGAGCTGGAGCGCCATCGGGTGCTGGGAGACTATCTCAGCCGCATCGCGGAGCTTCTCGGCGGCCTGCCTTTCCGCCTCGGCGAGGGTTATCCTGGCACGCCTCTCACGTTCGGCCTCTGCCTGCCTTGCCATGGCCCTCTGCATCCCGGCCGGGAGCTCAACGTCCTTTATCTCAACGGTCGAGACCTTTATGCCCCACGGGTCGGTGGCCTCGTCTATGATCTTCTGGAGCTGGAGGTTGAGCTTTTCGCGCTCGCTGAGGAGCTCGTCAAGGTGGGCCTGACCGATGACGCTCCTGAGGGTCGTCTGCGCTATCTGGCTGGTGGCCATGATGTAGTTGGCAACCTGCGTCACCGCCTTCACGGGGTCTATCACCCTGAAGTAAACCACCGCGTTGACCTTGACCGGGACGTTGTCCTTGGTTATCGTCTCCTGAACCGGGACGTCGAGCACCCTCGTACGGAGGTCGACTATCACCGCCTTCTCGAATATGGGGATTATGAAGAACAGCCCGGGTCCCCTGGCACCGACTACCCTTCCGAGGCGGAATATCACCGCCCTCTCGTACTCCTTGACTATCTTTATGGCCGAGGCCAGTACCATCAAAACAAACAACAAAACTATGCCCAGCACAACGTTCGTGGCCGTCATAAGGGCCATTCAGTCATCCCTCCTTTCTTCAGTTTTTTCCACAATGAGGGTGAGCCCCCTGACTTCAACGACCTTCACCCTCTCCCCGACGGGTATCCTGCCCCCGTCCCTGCTCACGGCCTTCCAAAGCTCCCCGCGCACTTTTATGACTCCCTCCGGGTCGAGCTCCTCAACTACCTTTCCAACGGCCCCCACGAGTTCCTCCCGCCCCGCCTCCGGCTTCCTCCTGCGGGCCCTCACGACGGCCGCCATGCCGAAGAGGAAGAACAGCCCGAGGAGCACCGCCATGGCTATGATGGCCACCCTCAGCACGGAGTACGTTTCACCGCTCACCAGGTACTCACCTCCCCCGCTGAAGAGCATTATCCCACCGAGGATGAACGTCACGACTCCTGCAACCGTGAAGAGGCCGAAGGTCGGCGTCAGCGCCTCGGCCACGAAGAATATCATCGCCAGCACGATGAGGATCAGGGCCGCACTGCTGTAACCGAAGTAACCCAGCCCGATGAGGCCGAGGACGAGCAGTATCGCCCCCACCGTCTCCGGAACGTGCCATCCGGGGGTCAGGAAACCGAGTACGAGGCCGAGTAGGCCGATGTTGAGGAGGAGGTAAGCTATCGTGGGATCGGTTATGTACTTGACGACGCTGTCCCTGAATGAGGGTTCTATGTAGACTACCCTCGCGTCCTTGAGGTGCAGGGTCACCTTCCCCCTCCCTTTTACGGGGATCCTGGTCTGCATCCCGTCCGCCTTCTGTAGGAGCTCGTCAACGTTGGAAGCGATGACCTCGATAACGCCGTACTTCAGGGCCTCTTCGGGGGTTACGCTCCTGTCCTTGGTTATGAACTCCCCGGCAAGGGTTGCGTTCCTGCCGCTCATGTTCGCCAGCTCCTGGATGTAGGTCGTGTAGAAGTTGGTTATCTTCGGTGGCGCCTCCACTATGCTCCCGTTCCCCCCGTAGCCGAGTATCGGCCTGCACGCCCCTATCACGGTGCCGGGGCTCATCGCTATCAGGTGGGAGCCGAGGGCTATGTAGGTGCCGGCGGAGGCGGCCATTCCACCGGAGGGATAGACGTAGATGATAACCGGAACCCTGGCGTTCTGGATCCTCGTGACGATGGCCTGCATCGCATCGGCGCGGCCGCCGGGGGTGTTGAGCTCGATTATTATCGCCTCGGCATTGTTTCGCTCGGCCTCGCCGATGTACCTGTCGAACTGGTCGACGGTGTAACCCGTTATCATGCCGTCAACTCTGGCAACGTAGACCACGTTACTCCGGGCATGGACGTTCGGAAGTAGCAGGGCAAACATCAACAGCGCAATCAAGAGAATCCTCACCCTCACCGGCACCGCCCAATAATAGTACCACTTAATGGTTTAAATCCTTTGCCTCTTCTCCAAAAGTGATTTATAGTTCCAGCACCGATTCTCGGACATGAAACTGAAGACCCTCGCCAGGCTCTACCGGGTTGCCCGGGGAGACGAGAAGGTCGGGCTGGCTTGGGGGCTCGTGAGGGAGGCGGCGAGGTACTCCACCCACGAGCCCTACTGGGACTACCTCAGGGAGAGCTTCGACGTCCGCGCGAAGGAGATAAAGGACGCCCTCCTTTTCTTGGAGGGGCGGGGAGAGGTCGAGATCAAGCGCTCCGCCGACGGAAGGAGGCTCTACGTCTCGACCCTAAAGGATATAAGGAGGAATCCCGTTAGGCTCGACCGATGGCTGGGGTTGACCTGAGGAAGATCGCGGGCGAGATGGTACGCAACGGGACGTGGAAGTTCGAGAACGGTACCTTCTACCAGGCCTTCGAGGGTGGTATCGCCGGCTACGACGGGGAGGGCTTCCTCTTCCCCCATTCGTGGTCGGGGGCGGAACGCAAGGGGGCCGAGGAAAAGTTGAGGTTCGTCCTCGGCCTGGACACCGACTTGGATTCCTTCTACGCCGAGATAAGCGACTCCCCCTTCGCCTTCCTCGCGGACGAGTTCCGCGGCCTCACCCCTCCAGCTTCCCCGACCCCCTATCAGGCGCTGGTGGAGACGATAGCCCAGCAGCAGGTGAACTTCGACTTCGCCCAGAGGACGATAGCGAACCTCGTCCGGCTCGCCGGGAAGCCCGTGGGGGATCTGCACGCGTTCCCCTCGCCGGAAAGGATAGCCTCTCTGGATGGGGAGGAGCTGAAAAAGACCAAGCTCGGCTACCGGGCGGGTTACATAAAGTCCCTCACGGAGCTCTATTTAAGCAAAAAGCTCAACCTCGAGCTCCGGGACCTGGAGGCTGAGGAGGCCATCAAATACCTCACGAAGTTCCGCGGGATAGGGAGGTGGAGCGCAGAGCTCTTCTTAGCTTACGGCCTGAGGAAGAACGTTTACCCCGCCGGAGACCTCGGCCTGAGGAGGGGGATAGCGAAGATCCTGGGGAGGAGGCTTAAGGAGGTTAAGGAGAGGGACGTCCGCGAGGTCATCGAGCCCTACGGGAAGTGGAAGGGGCTCTTGGCCTTCTACGTCCTCTGCTACGACAGGAAGACGGAGCTGGAGAGGAGGAAGGGATGAAAAAGCTCGAGGTCGTCATAGAGAGGGGAAGGTTCAGAGCCCTCAGGGGGCGGGACGTTGAGGCGGTCATCCGCGAGAACCTTCCGCTGGTCGAGGAGACCCTGAGGGCGGAGCGCGAGGAGTTCCTGCTCGAGAGGGTGGGAAAACTCGAGGAGAAACTTGAAAAGATGGAGAGCGAACTCGAGGAACTGCGGGAGTTCTACGAGAAGGCCCTGAAGGACAGGGAGCTCATGAGGGGAGAGCGCGAGAGGTTGAGGGAGGAGAACGAGGAGCTGAGGAAAAAGGTGGAGGAGAGAAAGAGAGAACTCGAGAGGAAGCTCAGCGGGGCGTGAATAAATGAGACTCGTCATCAAGCCTAACAAGGGCTTAGGGAAGATCGAGGTCGAGCTAAGCGGGGAAACGTGGGCCGAGGTGGAACGCCTCAGCGAGCGCTACGGGGTTCCTCCTGAGAGGATCATCGAGATAGCGCTGGTAGGGGAGTTTAAAAAGCCGGGGGGAGACCTCGAGGAGCTCGAGGGGAAGGCCGGGGAACTCGAGAAGAAAACCTGGGAACTCGAAAGGGAATACGCCCCGCTCCGCTTCAGGGCCTACGGTCTTAGCGAGGACAACAAGGTCCTGGCGATCGAGCTCTCAGGTTTGCTCGCCGAGAACAGCCAGCTGAGGAGGTTCCTGGGACTGAAGCCCGAGCGCAACGCCGGGCTGAGAAAGCTTATATCCTACTACCTCCAAGGTTGAACCGCGGATGATGATAGCGAATTGCACCGACCGAGATGACGAGAAGCTATCCTGACGCCGTTCCGGGCGGGCGGTGACGATTCCAAGACGGGCCGAGCGACGCGATGACGTACCCTATGAGCGCCGAGCCCGTCCGGGGCGTTAATACGTGAGAATTCCTGATTTCTTTTAGGCGATTAATCTCAGAAAACTTTTTATATGTTTCGATTTTTAACTTTTATTGGTGGTGTAAATGAGACTTAAGAGAATTGCGGCGTTAGTCCTCGTCATTTTTATAATACTGTCCATTTTTTGGAGCGTCTTCATCACGCCCGTTGGGGCCAGCGACTATAAGACCGTCAGGATCTCTTACTATAGAACCCCCCCGTTCAAGAAGCCCGAGATAATGATCCTCCTTCCCCGCAGGGCCGTGAACACCGTCACCATACTTGGAATGCTTCCCAACGGTACGCCAGTTGACCTCGGCACTTACATAGGCAGGGATTCGATCAAGCTGGACTACAAACGGATTGAACGGTACATCCTAACATGGGCGGAACATCTCAGGAACACCGGAACGGATCCTTCACTCGTGAACCCGGGGGTGGTTCTCCTCGGTACAAGCATGGAAAAGGATGGAGTCAGCTATTTCACCGAAGGCGTGCCGTTGAACTCCGATGATGTTCTAAAGGGGAGGAGTTTGCGGGTTTCTATAACCAACGCCGATGCCTTTCGCCCCCTTCTGTCTTCCGGGGAAGTTGAGCGGTTGAGCTCCGTTGAATCGAGTGCAATCGATAAAGGAAAGGTGGAAGTTGGCTCCTTTCCACCGGATTACTTTCCGGGAGAATGCTACCCTGGCCCTTACGGCACTTCGGAGTGCGTTGACTGGGTGCTCGAGAAGGTTTACGACACTGAAGACAACACTGTGATACCATTAGCCGCCGCCTTCTTACACGGGGATGTGAGTGAGATCCAGGATGTGTACCTACGGGAACAGTTCAGATCTTCAAGGAGCCTGAGGGATGTTTGGGTACCTCCCTTATCCGGGCCAGGATGCAATCCACGCACCGGGATCTGTCCGGAAGATGAGGAAACCCCGAAGGATTAGCCCTTTCCCTTTCCCCTCCGCTTTTTCTTCCTCCTTCTCGGTATCAGCCTCACGGGACTGCCGCAGTCGGGGCAGACCCCGCCCGGTGGCATCTCGGAGAATCTATTTCCACAGCCAACGCAAACGTAGTTCCACCGTATCACCCGCTTTATCCCGCGTTTCAGGGTTTTGAACTCCATCCCGAGGGTTCTGGCTATGTTCTGCAGGTTGTAGTCGTCGGTGAGGAGTACCCCTCCAACCTCGTAGGCTAAGGCCAGAACCTCGAGGTCGGCCTCGCTGAGCTCGTTCAGCTCGCCGGTTCTCCTCGCGGCCTCCCTCACCGCCCGGATGCTTTCCTCCGAGGGTTGGAGAACCTTAACCTTGCCCGCGCTGATCAAACCCTCGAGGAAGAGCCTCGATTCGGGGTCTTTAACCTCGTCGATGACCTTTGGTGTGGTTACGCCCTCCACGTCCATGCCCTGGATGAATATCGCCGCGTCGATGACCTGAACCTTCATGGCCCAAACTTGGAGAAACCCTTTTTTAGATTTCCGTCGAAATGAAACCGGTGAGAGCATGAGGGTTGACCTGAACTCGGACCTCGGGGAGAGCTTCGGGAGGTACAGGCTCGGCCTCGACGAGAGGGTTATGGAGTACATCACGAGCGCCAACGTCGCCACGGGCTGGCACGCCGGCGACCCCCTGGTTATGCGAAAAACCGTGAGGCTCGCGAAGGAGAGGGGGGTGGCGGTCGGCGCCCACCCGGGCTATCCCGACCTTCTCGGCTTCGGGAGGAGGTACATGAAGCTAACCCCAGAGGAAGCAAGGAACTACGTCCTCTACCAGATAGGTGCCCTTTACGCCTTCACGAAAGCGGAGGGCATCAAGCTCCAGCACGTCAAGCCACACGGTGCCCTCTACAACGCCCTTGTGAGGGGGGAGGAGCTCGCGAGGGCGGTTATAGAGGGGATAACCGACTTCGACAGAAACCTCATCTTCGTCACCCTCTCGGGCTCAAAAGCGGTCGAAATAGCCGGGGAGATGGGGGTTAGGGTCGCCCACGAGGTCTTCGCGGACAGGGCTTACAACCCGGACGGGACGCTGGTCTCCCGCTCAAAACCCGGGGCGGTGATCGAGGATAAGGAGGAGATAGCGGAGCGCGTCGTCTCGATGGTCAAGGACGGCGGGGTTAAGGCGATAAACGGCGAGTGGATCGATCTGAAAGTGGACACGATCTGCGTCCACGGCGACAACCCCAGGGCGGTCGAGATAGCGGCCCGCGTGAGGAAAGCCCTCGAGGAGGAGGGCGTTAAGGTCGTGGCGATGGGCGGGTTCATAGGGTGAGGGTTCATCAAGTGGACTGACTGGAAAGGTGAGAGGATGGGACCGGTTATAAAACCCCTCGGGGACTCGGCCCTGCTGATCTCCTTCGGGGAGGCGATAGACGAGGAAACCAACGGCCGCGTCCACGCCCTGGCGCGGGCCATAGAAGGGGCAAACTTCGAATGGCTGGTCGAGGTAGTTCCAGCTTACTCTTCCCTCGCGGTGATCTACGACCCCCTCATGGCAGGCCTGGAGGAGGTGGAGGGAGCAATAGAGACCCTATTCGGCGTTCCCCAAGTATCGAGTGAGGGAAGACTCGTCGAGGTTCCGGTGCTCTACGGGGGTGCCCACGGCCCGGATATCGAGTTCGTGGCGAGGCACAACGGCCTTAGCGTCGACGACGTCGTGGATATACACTCGAAGCCCACCTACCGCGTTTACTTCCTCGGCTTCCTCCCGGGCTTCGCTTACCTCGGCGGGATGGACGGGAGGATAGCGGCACCGCGCCTTGAGAGGCCGAGGCTGAGGGTTCCGGCCGGTTCCGTTGGGATAGCCGGAAACCAGACGGGCATCTACCCCCTCGAGAGCCCCGGCGGGTGGAGGATCATAGGAAGAACCCCCCTGAGGCTCTTCAACCCTGGGAAAGAACCACCCACGCTGCTGAGACCCGGCGATAGGGTCAGGTTCCGGCCGATAGACGGGTCCGAGTTCGTGGAGCTCTACGAGCGCGAATGGGGTGGGGAGGATGATTGAGCTTCTGGAAGTGCCCTCACCCCTAACCGTCCAGGACTCGGGCAGAGCCGGTTATAGAAAGCTGGGCGTTCCGGTTTCCGGGTTCATGGACGATTATTCGGCGAGGATCGCCAACTACCTCGTCGGAAACCCCGGGGGTACACCACTCCTCGAGTTCCTTTTGAGGGGGCCGACGATCAGGTTCAACGCCTCTTCCGTCTTCGCGGTTGCCGGGGACGTCGATGTTAGCCTAAACGGGACCCCGATAGAGCCCTGGAAGAGTTACTGGGCGAAGAGGGGGGACGTCCTTAAAGCAGGGACTTTAAAAAGCGGCCTATACGGTTACGTGGCCTTCGCAGGCGGGATAAAATGTGAAGCCCTCCTGGGTAGCTGTTCGACCTATCCGAGGGCGGGCCTCGGGGGACCCCTGAAGGCAGGGGATAGGCTAAACCTCGGTTACGCCATGCTATCGGGAAAAGAGGGCCGATACCTTCCTCGGGAGCTGAGGCCCGATTATTCTCTCCGGAAAAAGACCGTTCGGGTTCTCCTCGGCCCGAACCTCGACCGCTTCACGAAGAAGGGTATCGAGACCTTCCTCAACTCGGAATACAAAGTAACGGCCGAGAGCGACAGGATGGGCTACCGGCTGGACGGCCCGGTGGTGGAGCACTCCGAAAAGGGCGCGGACATCGTTACCGAACCTCTTCTTCCCGGGACGGTTCAGGTACCCGCGGGCGGAAAGCCGATAGTGATGATGCGCGACGCCCAGACCACTGGCGGCTACGCGAAGATCGGGACGGTGATAACGGTGGACCTGCCGGTCGTTGCCCAGAGCCGGCCGGGGGAGAGGTTGAGGTTCGAGGCGGTGGGCGTTGAGGATGGGAGGGAGCTGCTCGTGAAACGCGAGAGAGCCCTGATGGCGATAAGGGATTTCCTCGATGGGAAGCTGCGTGCATACAGGATAAAAACCGGGGAAGAAGAGCTGGTGGCCTTCGCAAAAGTGGAAAAGGAATGAGGTGCTAATCCTTCTTGCGCATGACCTTGACGACCTTGTAGGTCCTGCCGTTGCACTCGACGTCGCCGAGCACCTCTATTACTTTGACGCTGTCGCCCTCGAAGAGCCCCTCGGGTTTGAACAGGTCGATCTTCTCAGGGTCGTCGCAATCTCCGAAGTGGAGCTTTATTACCGAACCCGCTATGGCCAGCCTTGGCTCCACCGCGACCTCGATGCTCGGCTCGACAACCTCCACGACCCTGACCTTCCCCTCGTGGAGGGGACAGGAGTGAGAGGGCATGCTCCTAACGCGGAGTATCTTGTACCTCCTGCCCGGTTCGAGGTTCCCGACGCAGACTCCGGCCAGTTTGCACGTTTTGCACGGTTCAGCGGGGCCGTAGTATATGAACTCGACACCCGGTCTTGCCAGCTTTTCCCCAACTAACGTGATTATTGCCATTCCAAACACCTCCGTGTGAGTGATGATAGTCAAATGACCCCCGTGATTTTAGCGGCGTTCTCGGCCGCTTCCCTCGTTAAACCGTCCCTCCCGAGGATGGTGTACCTCTCGGGCCTTATCGTGTGGGCAATCGTCAGCGCCTCGACGATAATGTCGGGCTCTATCCCGAGCTCGTATGCGTTAGTTGGCGCCCCCACCCTCTTTAATGTTTCCCTGATGCGCTCCCACTTGAGGCCGTGGAGGTAGGCCATGATTATCGTCCCAACGCCGACCTGCTCGCCGTGAAGTGCTGGTTTCGGGGCTATGGCGTCGAGCGCGTGGCTGAAGAGGTGCTCGGCACCGCTGGCGGGTCTCGAGGAACCGGCTATGCTCATGGCCACGCCCGACGAGATTAGTCCCTTCACCACCTTCCTCACGCTCTCCTCGTTGCCCAGCCTTATGATGTCCGCGTTCTTTATCACCATCTTGGCGCTCATCAGGCTCAGCGAAGCGGCGTACTCGCTGTAGTACTCCCCCTTTATCCTGTGGGCCAGCCGCCAGTCCTTCACCGCCGTCAGGTTGCTTATCATGTCCCCCACTCCCGCCGCCAAGTAGCGGTAGGGGGCGGTCTTTATCACCTCGACGTCCGCTATCACAGCAACCGGCGGCACCGCCTTAACCGAGGTTTTGGATCCGAGGTCCTTGATGGAGGCGTTGGCGCTCGCTATGCCATCGTGCGAGGCCGTGGTGGGGAAGCTGATGAAGGGAACGCCCGCTTTGAACGAGGCGAGCTTGGCGACGTCTATTATGCTCCCGCCGCCAACCGCAATGAGCCAGTCAGCGCCCTCGTCTCTTATTTTAGCCAGCGCCCTCTCGACCTCCCCGGTGGTAGCGGCTTTAACCGTCAGGGCGCTCACGTCGAAGGATTCCTGGAGGTTCCTCTCGACCTCCCTCCCGGCTATCTCCTTAGTCCTCGGACCGTAGAGTATCAGGGCTTTCTCGCCCAGTCCGAGCCTCTTCGCGACGTTGACGACCTCTCCCTTGAGGTTCTCGCCCAGCAAAACCTCACGCGGGAGCTGCATTAGATGCACTTTCCTCACCACCTCATCCTCTACGGTGGGAAAAGCTTTAAGGCTATCGGAAGGAGTCTCTACGGTGGTCGAATGGGTCTCCAGGGATTCTTTCATCGGTACTTCATTGAACCCATCCAGCAGAATCAGGGTTACAATCCCGTGAACACGCTCACCTACGCCGTGATCCTCGGCGTGGCGGTGATACTCATCTACAAGATGCTCAAGCGCATGGGGATACGGGTCGACGACCGCTTCTTCAAGGCACTCATCCCCTACATAATCCTCGGCCCGCTGATGAGGAGCATGACCGACGTCGGAATCCTTCCGAGGACTTACCTGACGGTCAGCCCCGGCGGTTACTTCGTCATAGCGACCTTCGCGATAGCCGCCCTCTTCGCGGTCTGGATCCACCTCGGGCCGGACGAGAGGCTGTACCCCATCTATCGGGACTTCGGCTGGGTTCTTGTGGGCGGATTGCTCTTCGTCCTGATAATAAACCTCGATAAGGTCAGCTTCAACTGGAGGGTGCTCGAGTACTTCATCCCGATTCTGCTCCTCGCCGAGGCCTCCGTATGGCTCCTCGCGAGGGTTCTCCCCTCGGTTAGGGACAACTCCCTACTGTTCTATACACACTTCTACGACGCGACCACGACCTTCGTGGGAATTCAGTTCTTCGGCTTCTGGGAGCAGCACGTCCTCGCGAGGTGGCTGATGAGCACCTTTGGAACGCCCGCCGTCATGTACGCCGAGAAGTTTTTTATACTGTGGCCCATCGTCTGGATACTGGACAACTGGATGGAAGACGAGGACCCCGACCTGATAAACTTCGTGAAGCTCACGATATTCGTACTCGGCTTCGGCCCCGGCACGAGGAACCTGTTGATAGCACTCATGGGTGGTTGAAATGGAGGTCCACTGGAACGAAATAGCTCTGGAAATCGCCAGAGAAGTGGAGAGAGAGGTTATGCCCCTCTTTGGCACTCCAAAAGCCGGGGAGACCATAGGGACGAACGTCAGCGGCGACGTAACCGAGTACGTCGATAAGGTGGCCGAAGACGTCGTTCTGGGCAGGCTCCAGCCGCTGGGCGTCAACGTCGTCAGCGAGGAGAGGGGCTTCGTCGACAACGGGAGCGACTACACGGTCATCGTTGACCCGATAGACGGCTCCTACAACTTCACGGCAGGGATACCGGTGTTCGCCCTCAGTTTCGCCGTCTTCAGGGACAAAAAGCCGGTTTACGGCGCCATCTACGAGTTCGTGCCGGGAAACTTCTACGAGGCCATACCCGGTGAGGGCGCCTTCATGAACGGGAAGCCGATAAAGGTCAGGAAACCCGAACGCGGAAAGGAGGCGTTGAGCTTCTACACCCGCGGCAGGTGCACGGGGCTGATAGAAAAGGTCAAGCGGGTCCGCGTTCTCGGCGCCATAGCCGTCGAGCTGGCTTACTTGGCCAAGGGGGCGCTCGACGGGGTGCTTGACGTGAGGAACTACGTCAGAACCACGGACATAGCCGCGGGCGCGCTCATAGCGCGGGAAGCGGGCGCGCTCATCACGGACGAGAGGGGGCGGGAGTTGAAGCTGAGGCTCGACGCGACGAGCAAGACGAACATAGTAGCCGTGAACGACCGCTACCTGCTCGACTTAATCCTGGAGGAGCTGGAGAATGAGCCTTGAACGCTACTTCCACCGCTACGGGAAGGCGACCTTCACGCTCTTCCTGATAAACGTCGCCGTCTACACCGTGGAGTCGATACTCAGCCTGAACCCCTTCGCCATAAGCGGTTGGGTTCTCAAGTTGCTCGGCCAGTGGAACTACGCCGTCCTCCACTACGGCTGGTGGTGGCAGCCCTTCACCGCGATGTTCGTGCACGTGGGGATACTCCACATAGGCTTCAACATGTACTTCCTCCTCGTGATGGGGCGGCAGCTCGAGGGAATCATCGGGCCGAAGAGGCTCGTCCTCGTCTACCTCGTCTCGGGCCTCGCCGGGAACCTGCTGACGCTCCTCATGTCCCCGATGGTGGTCAGCGCCGGCGCGAGCGGGGCTCTCTTCGGCATAGCGGGCGCGCTGATATTGATCACCGGCGTCGTCGGCGGGAACATTCAGGGTGCGCTGATGAACGCCTTCGTGCTCTTCCTGATAAACAGCCTTCTGCCGGGCGTCAACGCCCTGGCTCACCTCGGCGGACTGCTCGTCGGGATGGCCATGGGTTACTACTACGGGAAGCGCATCAGGAGGCATCTCATGGCGAGGATGTACGGCTACGGGTGGTAGCTCCCCCCTTCCCCTTTCTGTTCTCCGGATTTTCCACCTCTCAACTTTTTGGAAAACTTGAGCAAACGGGGGATAGCTCGCTCTCAATTAGCCTGAAAACAGGGGGGTTTCACTTTTTATTCTGGCGCCCGTCGGGCGTCTTGCAGCCTTTTGGGAAAAGGCTGGCGAAAAATGCCCTTTCTCATAAAAGGCTGGGATGAGAGCGTGCACTCTAAAAGTTGGAGAATCAAAGAGGGATTAGCATTAAGACCAATCCCTGAACAGGTTTCACTTTTTATTCTGGCGTTCTCCGAACGCCTTGTGAGAGTGAAACACTACAAAATCAGTTTGAGCGTTAATCCACGCTAAAACACCGAACTTTAAAACCGCACGCCAGTTTTCCGTCAACGCTTTCCCAAAGGGTTGTAATCAGCCTTTTGGGAAAAGGCTGGCGAAAAGCTTGTGATTCCTTCAGGGGGCTGTTTAGTTGTGTTTGCGCTGTTAAAAGGCGTTTAAAACTCGAATTCGGGATTAAAAGGTCAAATTCAAGGGGTTTGCAATCTCCCGCGCTCCGAAGGAGCGCTATCCAAAAGCAAACCCCCCACCAATAACACGTTAACGGCGAATTCCAAACTCAAAAAACTTCTTTACAATGCAAACACATCACAACCACCTTAAAAGGAGCCACGCCCATTTCCGCCAGCGCTTGCGGAGCAAAGGGCTGAAGGATGTTCGAACGATAGTGAGAAGGGCGCTTTTTAAAAGGGCTGAATGGTGCGGGGGACGGGATTCGAACCCGCGAACCCCTGCGGGACGGGACCCTAAATCCCGCGCCTTTGGCCAGGCTCGGCAACCCCCGCGCGGGGTTGAGTTTTCGCTCTTCCTTTAAAAGCTTTGAGGGGAAAGCCTTATAAGGATGTAAAGGAAGCTTTACGTAAAGGAAACTTTACATGGTGGGAGCATGGAGAGAGGGAGAATCACCGGTTACGCGATAACCGTAATCGTGGCCGTCCTCCTGGCGGTGGCCGTCTGGATGAGGAGTCTGCCCCTCGCCTTTGGAGTTCTGGCCGTGGCCATAGTTGCGTCTTTGTTCTACTCCGAGTGGTTAAAGGGCAGGGGAGAGGTTTTCAGCGACGAGAGGACGCTCAGGATAGACGAGGCCGCATCGCGGAGAACTCTCCAGGCGATGGTAATCGTCCTGGCCTTCGTGACCCTGACCCTCGCGGTTCTCTCAGACACCCATCCAAGCCTCAGAAGCGCTTACTACCTATCGTCCATCCTCATGGTCCTCGTCGCGGTCCTGAAGGTCGGGCTGAGGCACCACTACTCGAGGGTGATGTGATGAGGAACCGCCTCCGCGAGCTGAGGGAGGGCAGGGGTCTGACCCAGGAGGAGCTCGCCAGGGCTCTGGGCGTTACGAGGCAGACGATAATCGCCATCGAGAAGGGCAGGTACGACCCCTCGCTTAGGCTGGCCTTCAGAATCGCGAGGTTCTTCGGGGTTAAAATCGAGGAAGTGTTCATCTACGGGGGTGAAGGGGATGAACGCTAAAAAAGCCGTTGGGGTCCTGCTTTATCTTGGGGGCATCGCCCTCGGCGTCACCGTACCCTTCATGGCCGAAACCGCAGGGATCGATGTCCTATTGCTTGCCGGGCTCGGCCTCGTTATCATCGGCTCCCTCCTGCTCGGGTTCGCCCATGAATTCGGGGACTCAAATTACCGCGACGCCTGGATCGCCCTTTCGAGCGGGGTGGGGATCGCAATAATCGGCGGTTATTCCAGAATCTGGAGCCTTTTCCTTTTCGGGCTGGTTCTGGCGACCCTCGGCGTTGCGTTCCACAAAATCCGGGGGGCTCGGAATGTCCCTGGTTGAAGTTCTGAACCTCGAGAAGGACTACGGAAGGGTGAAGGCGCTCAAAGGGATAAGTTTCACCATCGAAGAGGGCGAAGTATTCGGGCTCATCGGCCCGAACGGGGCTGGAAAGAGCACGACGCTGAAGATCCTGTCCACACTCCTCAAACCCACCGGCGGGAGCGCGAGGGTGGACGGCCACGACGTGGTCGGGGAGGCCGACGAGGTCAGGAGGATCATAAGCTACCTGCCGGAGGAGGCCGGGGCCTACAAGAACCTCACAGGCTACGAGTACCTCGACTTCATGGCGAGGCTCTATGCTAAGGACGAAGAAAAGGCCCGGAAGATGCTAAAGCTCGGGGTAGAGCTCTCCGGCCTGGGGGAGAGGCTTCACGACAAGGTCTCCACCTATTCCAAGGGGATGACGAGGAAGCTCCTCATAGCGAGGGCCCTGATGGTTAAACCGCGGCTGGCCATACTCGACGAGCCCGCGAGCGGCCTCGACATAGTCAACGCCTACACCATAAGGCAGACGATAAGGCGCTTCGCGAGGAAAGAGGGCGTTACGTTTCTCCTCTCGAGCCACAACATGCTCGAGGTCGAGTTCCTGTGCGACAGGGTCGCCCTGATAAACGAGGGGAGGATAGTCGAGGTGGGAACGCCGGAGGAGCTGAAGGAGCGCTACGACGCCAGAAACCTCGAGGAGGTCTTCATGAGGGCCGTTGGGGTGGAGGCAGGCGAGCCCATAGGGGGTGAGGGGAGTTGAGCGACTTCTGGGTGATGGCGAAGAAAGAAGTATGGAACCTGTTCCGCGATAAGAAGCTCCTCTTCGGCCTCGTCGTCGTGCCGCTCATTCTCCTCCCGGCGATGGGTAAGGCGGTGAACGTCGGGATGGAGAGGGCCCAGGGAGAGACCCACGTCGCGATAGTCAACTTCGATGAGGGCGCCTACGGCGGTGTTCTGATAAAGGCCCTCGAGGTGACCCCGAACGTCACCGTAACCGTGGTCAACGCGACGACGCTCGATGAAGCCATCCATAGGGCCATCCGGGAGAAACAGAACGTTCTTGTGGTTATCCCACCGGATTTCACGGCCAGGCTCGAGTCAAACGAGACCGCCACGGTGGGGATATACGGCATCTTCACCACCGTGAGCACGGGGATGAAGGAGAGCGTCAGCGAGGGCAGAATAAACGCCGTCATTGGAATATTGAGCGACGAGATAGCGAAGATAAAGGTGGAGAAGCTCGGGGCGGGCAATCCAGATGCGATCCTTAGGCCGATAACGGTCGAGAGCAGGTCGGTGATACGCAACAACATCGTTAACGCTTCTCCAGCCGTGGTTTCAAGCGTCATAGCAACGCAGGCCTTCACGATACCGCTCGTAGTCTTCCTGATGATAATGGTGACCTCGCAGATGGCGGCCGGGGCGGTGGCGAGCGAGAAGGAGAACAAGACGCTGGAGACGCTCCTGACGCTCCCTGTGGCGAGGACGAAGATAGTGGCCGCCAAGATATTCGGGACGGCGATGATGGGCCTGGTCGCGGCGGTGGCGTACATGGTCGGTATGCGCTACTACATGGGCTCCTTTAACCTCGGATCCGCGGGGATAAGCCTCGAGGACCTCGGTTTAACCGTTACCGCCACTGGGGCGCTCATGTTCGCGCTCGTCGTCTTCCTCGCGATAATCATAGCGCTCGGCCTGGCGATGATGGTGGCAACCTTCGCGGAGGACGTCCAGAGCGCCACGACCCTCGTCAGCGCCGTGATACTCCCGCTGGCCTTTCCCGCGTTCCTGCTCATGTACACCGACGTCAACGATCTCCCTGCCCTTGCAAGGTACGCCCTGCTGACCATACCCTTCACGCATCCGGTGGTGGATTACAGGTACGTGCTCATGAGGGACTACGCGCCGATGGGGATAAGTCTCGCCTACCTGGCCATCGTGGCCATCGCGGTGCTCTACGCAACGGCCCGGCTGTTCTCCACCGAGAAGATCCTCACGGCTCAGGTCAGGTGGGGGAGGAAGAGGGGATAGCCCGTCTCCGGTTGAAAAATCGAGAGGGTCGCGAACCTTTGGGTTGGTTTCTGTTTTAAATTTTATCCGGGCTGAAGATGCAATACGACCTGGAGAGTCCAATTGCAACCTCTGGATCAGAGGTACTCCAAAGCTTTCAATTCTCACCGAGTCTTATTGCAACCTCGAAATTCACAAGATCCCCCTCCCGGAACGGGCCCTTCTTTCAATTCCCGCGACCGTTCCGCGGTTTTCTGCCCCCAAGAAGTCACCATAACGTGGAAAAACAAAAAACGCGCCCTTCCGGCGTGATATCACTCCACCGGGACGCCGTCCTTCGTCCTCGGGGCGAGCCACTTCATCAGCCTCCCGGGGTCCTTCGTCCTTATGATTATCGTTATCGGCCCGAGCGGGCTCTCCTCGTTGAAGTTCACAACCCCCGCGTAGGCGGCCTGCTTGTTCACCCTGACGATTATCTCCTCGCCGAAGTAGCCCTCCTCGAGGAAGGAGCGGGCGGTGTCGAGTATCGCCTGGCCACGAAAGAGCTCGTAGAGCCTGCTCAGGGCTTTCCTGCTCCTCGTCCTGCCCGTCAGGATGATGTGGTCCCCTTTATCGAAGGCCTCGAACTCAAGGTCCGGGATGAGGTTCAGCATCGCCCTCTTCACCTTCTCGACGTCCTCCGTCGGGTAAACGTAGGCCTCGGCCTCAACCTCCTCGAATAGCTCCATCCTCTCACCCAACGAAGGGTCGAGGGAAGGCTTATAAACCCAACCGCCCATTTAATTAGGGTGCCCTAACAGTGTTAGAGAACTTCACGGTGAACCTCGCGAACTGGATGCTCGGGATCTCACACGGTAGCATAATGTGGGTTACGTTCTACGCGGGCCTCTTCGTCGCTCTCATGACCTCCCTCGGTGCCCTGGTTGCGGTGTTCGCGAAGAGGATCCCCGGGGGCGGCGTCGACGTCTCCCTGAGCTTCGCCGCCGGAGTCATGCTGGTGGCCAGCTTCACCTCCCTCATCCTTCCTGCGATTGAGGATACGGGTTCCTTCACGCCGGCTGGGGTTGGGATAGCCCTCGGCGTTCTCCTCATCTACGCGATAGACCGCTTCCTGCCCCACGAGCACCTCGTTAAGGGCTACGAGGGACCCCAATCGATGAAGGATAAGCTCAGAAGGGTGTGGCTCCTGGTCATAGCGGTGGTAATCCACAACCTGCCGGAGGGCCTGGCCGTCGGAACCTCCCTCGTGTACGACATCAGGGTGGGTCTCGTAACCGCAATAGCCATAGGAATTCAGGACTTCCCGGAGGGCACGATCGTCTCCCTGCCCCTCGCGGCCATACAGGGAAAGCGGCTCCAGCCGATAATCATGGGGATCCTGAGCGGCGTTTCAGAGATGGTGATGGTTCTGGTCGGGGCGTACTTCTTCACCCTCTTCCACGGGCTTCTCCCCTACGGCCTCGGACTTGCCGGCGGGGCCATGCTCTACGTCACCGTCAAGGAGATGATACCGGAGATATACAGGGGGGAGACGAGCGAGACGATGGTAACCCTCGGCTTCTTCCTGGGCTTCTACGTGATGCTGTTCCTCGACTCAATGCTCGGATAGGATCGCATCAACCAGTTCCCTCACCTTTTTATCGTACTCGTCCTCGCTCCCGTCGTTCACCAGCATGTGGTCGGCCATCGCTATGACCCCGCCTATGCCGAACCTCAGCTCCTTCCAGTCCCTCTCCTCGAAGTCCTCCCAGTTCCTGGGGTCGTCGTGCCTGCCCCTCGCCCTGAGCCTCTCGAAGCGGAGCGCGGGCGGCGTGTGAACGGCGATGATGAGTATCCTCTCCGCGGGAAAGGCCCCCCTGAAGGTCCCGACCTCGTCGAGGGAGCGGACTCCGTCGATGACGACTACCTCGTTCTCCTCCAGAAGGGCCCTGACCCTCTCGACCGCGAGCTTCGCCACCGCGTTCTGCCCCAGCTCCTGCCTCAGCCTCACGCTGACCTTGGCGACGTTCTCCCGGGTGAGCTCGAGGCCCCTCCTGAGGGTCTCCTCCCTCACGACGTCACCCATAGAAACGCTCGGAAAGCCTCTACGCTCGAACTCCTTAACGATTTTACTCTTTCCGGATCCGGGCATTCCAGTCACGATGATTATCATGGTGCCCACACTGGGGTAAAAGGCGAGGGTTTAAAAGTTTGACCCTCAGCTGAGAAAATCGTCCAGGGTGCCTTTCTTCCTTCTCTCCGCGGTCTTCCCGCCTTTCTTCGCCTTCTCCGGCAACTCCACGCCGAAGTGTCGGAACAACCCCTCGACCACCTTCATTCCTATGCCCTCGACGGCCAGGAGGTCCCTCACCTTGGCGCGCACTACATCGTCCTGCGTTCTGAAGCCTGCGTTGTAGAGCGCCCTCGCCCTCCTCCTTCCGATGTTCGGCAGTCTCACCAGCTCGAGGAGCTCCTCGCGGACGCCGTGCCTCAAGCGGAGGTGCAGGTCCCTGAGGTAGCTTAGAACGTCCTTCTTAGGTTCGAAGAGCTTGTAGAGCTCGATGAGGGAGTAAATCAGCCAGTCCGCGAGCTCGAGGATCCGATAGAGGTCACCGGGGTCGATGCCGTAAGTTTCGTATATCCTCCCCTCGGGGACCTCGTTTATCCAGTCGAGGAGCACCTTGGCGGTCTTCACCTCGCCCAGAAAGCCCTGGAAGCCGTAGTCCTCGTAGTAGGGGATCTCTGTGTAGAGCTTTTCCTCAAACTCGTAAGCTAAGTCGAGGTAATCCTCGAACTCGCGCTTTCTGGCGCGGAGCGTCGCCATGTCCGGTGTCGAGGCGATGAGGTGGAAGATCCCAAAGGGGTTGGGGTTCTCCTCGAGCTTCGGAAACGCATCCCTGAACTTTTTCGCCGTCAGCGGGTCGATGTAGAGCTGGGACGTACGTTTTCCGAAGGGGAGCGCTATGAAGCGGTCGTTCAGGTCCATGTCGATGAACTCGTTCTCGATGAGGAAGTAGACGATGTCCTTCGCCTTGTACTCTATCGAGCTCGTGTCCTTCCTCTGGTGGAAGTAGAAGGTCCTCCCGAGGAAGTCTATGAGCTCCCGGAAGTTCCCTATCCCGAAGTTCGTTATCAAAGCCAGGACCTGGCTCCTGAAGGCGTTCTCGTTCGCCAGCATGGAGAAGAGCTTCTCTGGCTTTCCCTTGACGTAGCGCTCCATCAGGGTCTTAGGATCCTCGGTTCTGGCGACTATTATGGCCTCGCCGACCCTGTCGTACTTCGGCCTTCCGGCCCTCCCCATCATCTGCTGTATCTCAAGGACGGGGATGTCCGTCCAGCCGAAGCCGGAGTAGCGCTTCGTGTCCCTTATGATGACGCGGAAGGCGGGCAGGTTTATTCCGGCGCTCAGGGTTGGCGTGGCGGTTATCACCTTGATGAGGCCGTCCCTGAAGGCGTCCTCTATCATCGTCCTTTCCGCTCTGCTCAACCCGGCGTGGTGGAAGGCGACGCCGCCGCGGATGGCGCGCTTGAGCTTCTCGTTCGTGGGGTTGCTCTCGAGGGAGTCGGCCAGTTCCCTAAGCTCCCTAACCTCGGGTTTCGTGAGGAGACGGGCCATCTTGGATGAGAGCGAGACGGCCTCCTTCTCCGCCGAACGGCGGGTGTTCACGAAGACGAGGGCCTGCTTGCCCTTCCTGACCGCGTCGAGCGCCAGACTCTCCCAGTTCTCTGGGTAGCTCTCCCGCTTTCCATCCTCCCACATCAGCTCCCCGAGGTGAAAGACGCCCTTCCTGAGCTCCACCGGCCGCCAGTCGCTGACGACGAGGGTGGCGTCGAGCCATCCCGCCAGCTCCTCCGCGTTCCCGACGGTCGCGCTTAAAGCCAGTATCTGGGCCTTATCGAGCATGTGACTGAGTATCATCTCCAGCGTCGCGCCCCTGTCGTAGGAGCCTATCAGATGAACTTCATCCGCTATGACGAGCTTAACGTCCCTTATCCAGCCGGCACCGTGCCTCAGGAGGGAGTCGAACTTCTCCGCCGTTGCCACTATGATATCGTACCTCCCGAGCCACTCGTCGGTCGAGTCGTAGTCGCCGGTGGTGGCGGCGACGCGAAGACCGAGCGATTCCCAGGCCTTGAACTCGCGGTACTTCTCCTCGGCCAGGGCCTTCAGCGGGACGAGGTAGACCGCCTTCCCTCCCTCGCGGAGGAGCTTGTTGATCATGACTATCTCGCTCACCAGGGTCTTCCCGCTCGCCGTGGGAATGGCTAAGACGAGGTTCTTCCCCTCCAGGACGCCGCTCCTCAAAGCTTCGGCCTGCGGGGGGTAGAGCTCCTCGATTCCCCTCCCCAGGATGACCCTTCTGATCCTCTCGTCAACGGGGAGTTCCTCAATCCTCATAACCCTCAGCTCCAGAGAGGGTTCACCGACGGTTTTATATGCTTTCCCACGTTAATCCCCTGGGAGGGAAAATGAAGCTGAGGGTTCCCTACGTGCTCTTCGAGACGGCCACCGGGAGGTACGGCCTCGACGCCTACTTCTCTCTGAGGGTGGAGAAACCGGAGAGGCGGGCGACCCTGATAAGGAAGGCCGAGGGCCTCCAGCTTATCGGGGAAAAGCCCGTGACTGCCCTCCTCAACATCGAATCGCTCGGTGAGTACCTGAATTCCCTCTTCTTGACGCTGTGCGAGCTCAGCGGCGAGAGCTTCAACGAGAGGACAAAGCACATGAGACGCTGGAACCTCTGGCGACTCCTTGGGATACCAACGGGGCATCAGAGGCACGTGGACAGGGACGAGGAACTGGCGGAGAGGAACAGGGAAGCCCTCCTCGCCCTGGCGATAATGAGGAAGGTGCTGGGGGTGAAGAACCCGTCGGACCTTGAGCGGGCTGTGGTGAGGCCACTGGGCTACGCCTTCCTTGAGCTGGAGGTCAGCGGGCGGGAGGTCAGCGACCCGGTGTACAGGGAGCTCTTCAGGGTGGACTCCAACGCGGGGATGGCCCTCCAGTGGTTGCGGTTGAAGAACAGAGGGTGAAACGGGTGAATTAAAAAGTGGGGATAAAGGGTGGCCTCAGGCCTTGCCGTAGAGCCAGCAGGCCACGTAGTGGTCCTTCTCCACCTCAATGAGGGGCGGCTCCTTCTCGTCGCAGAGTCCCTTCTTGGCGTAGGGACACCTCGGGTGGAAGCGGCATCCCTTCGGCGGGTTTATGGGACTCGGTGGTTCTCCCTCGACCTTCATGCGCTTTTTCTTTAGCTCCCGGGCCAGCTCGGGGTCGGGAACCGGAAGGGCGGAGAGCAGGAAACGGGTGTACGGATGGAGGGGGTTCTCGAATACCTTCCTGGATGGGCCCACCTCGACGAGCTTTCCGAGGTACATAACGCCTATTCTGTGGCTCATGTACCTGACCACGCCGAGGTCGTGGCTGATGAAGAGGTAGGTGAAACCGAACTTTCTCTGGAGGTCCTTCATGGTGTTGAGGATGTTGGCCTGAACCGAGACGTCCAGCGCGGACGTTGGCTCGTCGAGGACTATGAACTCGGGTTTGAGCGCCATAAGCCTCGCGAGGGCTATCCTCTGCCTCTGGCCGCCGCTGAACTCGTGGGGATAGCGGTAGAGGTGCATCTCGTTCAGTCCCACGCTCTCGAGGAGCCTCACCACGAACTCCTCGGGGTCGTCGACCTCTATGCCGTGGAACCTGACGGGCTCCATTATTATCTCGAAGACAGTCTGTCTCGGGTTAAGGGATGAGTATGGGTCCTGGAACATTATCTGCGCCTTTCTCCTGAACCACTTCATCTCGTCGCCCTTGAGTTTGGTCACGTCCCTGCCCTGAAAGAGTATCTGTCCGTCCGTTGGTTCTATGAGGCGGAGGATGGTTCTTCCCGTGGTGGTCTTCCCGCACCCGCTCTCCCCGACGAGACCGAAGGTTTCGCCCCGGCTTATCGTGAAGCTGACGTCGTCCACCGCCTTAACATAGCCCTCGGTCCTTAAAAGACCCCTAATCGGAAAGTACTTCTTGAGGTGCTTAACCTCGAGTATCGGCTCGCTCATTATATCACCTCAGTACAGGTGGCAGGCAACGAAGTGACCCGGCTCCATCTCCTTCAGCTCAGGAACCTTCTCCCTGCAGACCTCCATGGTGTGGGGGCACCTCGGGTGGAAGCGGCAGCCGCTGGGCGGCTCTATCAGGTTCGGGACGGTTCCAGGTATCGTCTCGAGGGTCTTTATCTCGGCCAGCGGGTTCGGAACCGCTCTCAGGAGGCCCTGGGTGTAGGGGTGGAGAGGGTTCTTGAATATCTGATCGACGGACCCCACCTCGACTATCTTCCCGGCGTACATAACCGCCACGCGGTCGGCCATCTCGGCGACGACGCCCATGTTGTGGGTGATGAGAATGAGCGTGGTGTTGTACTCCTCCTTTAGTTTGTTCATGAGGTCGAGTATCTGGGCCTGCACCGTGACGTCCAGCGCGGTCGTGGGTTCGTCCGCTATGAGTATCTTCGGGTTGTTCGAGACACCCGTCCCTATTACGACGCGCTGCTTCATTCCACCGCTCATCTCGTGGGGGTAGTTTTTCACCCTGCTCTCCGGGTCAGGGATGAGGACGCGCCTGAGTATGTCCACGGCCCTTTTGAGACCCTCCTTCCAGTCCTTCACGGTCTTGTGGACCACCATGGCCTCGGCGATCTGATAGCCGACTGTGTACAGAGGGTCGAGGGAGGCGTGTGGGTCCTGGAAGATATATGCTATCTCCTTGCCCCTGATCTCCCGTATCTCCTCCGGTGAAAGCTTCAGCAGGTCGACGGTCGTGCCGTCCTCGCGGTGGTAGATAACGCTTCCCCCGACTATCTTCCCGGGGCTCTCGATGAGCTGGGTCAACGCCCTTGATGTGACGCTCTTTCCACAGCCGGTCTCCCCGACGATCGCGAAGGTCTCGCCGCGGTAAACGTCAAAGGAGACCTTTTCGATGGCCTTGACTATGCCCGCGTAGGTGTAGAAGTGGACCGTGAGGTCTCGGACTTCAAGGATGGGTTCAGGCATTGCTCTCATCCCCCTTCTTGGCCTTCTTGACTTTGAACTCTATGCTCCTCCTCGTCTTCGGGTCGAGGATGTCCCTCATGGTGTCGCCGAGGAGGTTCCAGCCGAGGGCGACGAGCATTATCATCAGACCCGAGAAGGTGACCAGCCACCACTTCTCCGGGAAGTACTGGGAGCCGTCGTAGACTATCCTTCCCCAGTCGGCTATCGGGGGTGTCGCACCGAGACCGAGGAAGCTCAGACCCGCTTCCATCAGGATCACACCACCGAAGTCGAGGGTGATGTAGACGAGTATCGGCCCGATTATGTTAGGCAGGATGTGTTTGAACATTATCGTCCTCGAGCTGAGCCCTATCGCCCTCGCGGCTTCCACGTAGAGGTTTTCCCTCTCGGTTAAGGTAGAACCGCGTGTTATCCTCGCGTAGGCGGGCCACCAGACGATTATCATGGCCAGTATGACGGCGAGGAGCTTTCCGAGGTTGCCGGCGTCCTGAGGCTTGAGGGCGAAGAGCCACAGCACGAAACTCTGAATCGACCCGTGGGCGGATATGAAGTTCTGGAGCCTCTGGGGAAGCACCGCCGAGAAGGCTATGGCCAGTATGAGGGCGGGGAACGCGAGGAAGATGTCTGTGAGACGCATCACCAGTTCGTCCACCTTGCCCCCGTAGTACCCGGCTACCAACCCCAGTATGATACCCAGGGGAACGCCTAAGGCTATGACGATTATGGATATCACGAAGGACACCCTCGCGCCGTAGAGGATTAAACTCAGGAGGTCCCTGCCGTAATGGTCGGCGCCGAGGAGGTATTGTATCGTGGCCGTGTACTGGATTATGTTACCTCCCCTCAGTTCGGTAACGTTCATGGTGTACGTTGAACCCGGGGGGGCGAGGTAGGTGTTGAAGTTGTAGTTGCTCGGGAAGAAGCGGTAGCTCCAGGGGGCCAGGCGGGGTCCGAAGATACCGAGGAACACGAATATCAACACGAGGAACAGGCCTATGAGTCCCGGCGGCGAACGGTTCAGGGCGTAGAGCATGAGCTTCCACTCTTCCATCTTGGAGCGGTTCTTCACCTTCCAGTCCTTTTTGAAGAGACTGATAAAGGAGCCGAGAGCCTCAACGATGGCATCCGAGAACCTATCAAGGAAGTTTTTGGCGTATTCTTCCCTTCCCATTGTATCACCCCGTCAGTACCTCACCCTCGGGTCTATGAAGGCGTAGAGTACGTCCACAACCAGGTTCGTTATGAGGAATATCAGGGCAAAGACCATGGTTATCGCCACGACCGCCGGAAAGTCAAGGTTTCTGATGGAATCCACGACGTAGAAGCCCATTCCCGGCAGACCAAAGACGGTCTCTGTGATGGGCGTCCCCCCAAGGAGCCCACCGAACTGGAGGCCGAGAACGGTGACGATGGGTACCATTGCGTTCTTTAGCGCGTGACGGTATATGGTCATCTTGGGGACCCCCTTGGCCTTGAGGAAGGCAACGTAATCACTGCTTATGGCCTCGAGGAAACTGTTCCTCACGAACCTTGCGAGGACTCCCGAACCCATGAAGCCGAGGGTGAAACCGGGCAACCAGAGCCTGTGGAGGTGTTGACTGAACGTCGAGAAGTCACCGGTCAGCAGGGCGTCTATCATCGGTATGTGGGTTATCTGGTGCTCAGGGGGAGCTGGAAAACCGGCGAGGGTTATCCAGTGAATCTTGACGAAGAACACGTATATCAAAAGGTACCCCAGCCAGAAGATGGGCATGGAAACGCCGGTGAGGGCGAAGAACCTGATAACGGTGTCCACCCATGTGTTACGCTTGAGGGCGGAGATTATACCGAGGGGGATGCCTATTATGAGTATGAAGAAGAACGCCACCAGGGCCAGCTCGAAGGTCACCGGAAACCTCTTCCCTATATCGTCGAAAACGTAGTTGGAGGTTCTCGGGTCAACTATGCTGTTCTTTATGAGTCCACTGGTGAGGAACCAGTACTGGTCGTACCACGGCCTGTCGAGGTGGTACTCCCTCCTTATCTGCTCCATGTACTCCTGGCTGGCCTTCTCACCTCCGGCCCATGCCCTGGCAACGTCCGCCGGAATGACGTACGCTATCAGGAAAACGATGAGGGTGACCCCGATGAGGGTGGGTATGAAGGTGAGGAACCTCCGTATTAGGAACTTCTTCAGGTTGGCCAACTCGATCACCCCTGTGTTCTATGATATCTCCGGAGAAAGACGCAAAAATATGGAAAAGGAAACCTTTATCAGCTCACGTTTACCTCAAGGCTCTTGAACTCCGTGGCGCCGTAGAGGAACGGCCCAACCCAGTTGTCAGAGTCGAGATAGTCCGGAACCCAGCCGACGACGTAGACGTCGTACTCGCCGTGCTCGGTCTTGTCGAGGTAGGTGGGCCAGTTGTAGCTGTTGACCGTAACCTGGAAGCCGAGCTGGCTCCAGACGTTCTGGAGAAGCGTCATTATCTTCTCGCGCGCCGAGTTGCCCTCGTTGTAGATGAGCTCTATCTTGTACTTGCTCGGGTCGACGCCGGCCTTCTGGAGGAGCTGCTGGGCCTTGGCGAGGTTGTAGTCGTACTTGATTATTCCCTCCTCCGTGTAGCCGGGCCAGGGCTTCGGTATCGGTCCGTAGTTCCTCTCGAGCAGTCCCTTATAGACGATCTGGGATATCTGGTCGTAGGGAACGGCGTAGGCCAAGGCCTCCCTTACGAGTGGGTTGTTGAAGGGTTCCCTCTGAGTGTTGAAGACGAGGAAGGTCAGTATCGGCTGGAGGATGTCGGTCTGAACCACGGACTTAAAGCCGTTGAGTTCGAGTCCCTTGACGGTGTCCATCTTCTCGGGCGGTATGGCGACTACATCCACGGTCCCGGTCTTGAACAGGTTAATCCTCGCCATGGCGTCGCTGTTGATGACGTAGATAACGCTCTTGTGTCCCGGATTGGCGGTGGCGTTCCAGTAGTGCGGGTTGTACTTGACTGGAGGGCCTCCTGATACGTGTCGCCGAGGAGGTACTCCATCGGAACGACGCTGAGGAACGGGTCGGCGAGTATTCCAAGGACGGGCGCGTAGGGGGCCGGAAGGACGAGCTTGAAGACACCGGCGGTATCACCGCTGTAGCCAAAGAACTTCTTGAGCTCGTCAACGCTCTTGACCTGGGTGCTCTTGCCGTTGAACTCCGCCACGAGCGGGTGATCCTTGAGGTACTGGTCGAACTCGTCCTCCGTGATGGCCGCGGAGTGGTTGACGTCCATAAATGCATCGACCATCCAGCTGACGCTGTGCCCGAGCCTCTCAACGCGGAGGAAGGTGAACGCGACGTCCGTGGCGTCTATCGGATAGGTCTTGTCGTCCCACGGGTCGTAGGCCTTCACTCCACCGCGGATGAGGAAGTACCACTCGGTGCCGTCCTCGTTGTGGGCCCAGGCGACGGCCAGGTCCGGGCTGACCTGCTCGGTGTTCTCCTTCCAGTAGGTGACGAGGGTATCGCCGATCTCGTGCCATACCTCCCATCCGAAGGTCTCGTAGGTCATGGCCGGGTCGAAGCTCTCCGGCCAGCCGATGGTGGCTATCACGTAGGTATCGGGGTCGTTAGTGTAGTCCTTGATACCTATCTTGACGGAGGGGGCGTTCTTGTCCTCGCTGAGGAGGTCGTAGCGCTCGGCCAGGGTCGGGTGGTAGTAGCGACCCTTGACCCAGTCCCAGTAAACGCGGAGCTGCCTGTTCTGACCGAGGATAACCTCGGGAACCAGCTTGTTTCCGAGCATGTAAACTGCTTTGAAGAGCTCGGTTCTTATCGTCGGGTCGGTCTGGCGCCTCGCGGCCACGATAAGGGCATCGACGTGCTCGTCACGGAAGAAGGCGGGGTCGATGGCACCGAATCCCTGCCCCTGCTCCATGAGGGTCTTGATGTCGGGGGTGTTATCCTTGTCAACCTCGTACTGGACCTTTATGACCTTCTTGCCTGAGGGAATGTTCACGGTCGGGCTCGCGCCCTTCGGGCCGACGATGACAACGCTTTTGTCCGTGACTATGACGTAAACCTCGTCCATCTCGAGTATTCCTGGATTGACCTGAGCGGGGGTCGTTGTGGTACCCGTGGGGGAGGTTTCCGAGCTCGAACTCGAGGTCGTCCCTCCACCGGAGCCACCCGTGCTGCTCTGGGAAATCGTCGTTGTGGCACTCTTGCCCCCGCCGATGCAGCCGCTGGCGGCGACAGAAAAGGCCACTAAAAACACAACCAGCAGGGCCATTGCCGTTTTTGCCTTCATTAACAACCACCCCTGCACATTAGGGCATTGATTTTTACAGCGAATTCCGTAATAAAGCTTTCGATGTACCTTTTAATGATACGACGATTTTTATGTTGATGGAATACCCCGGGTCCGTTGGATCGTGTGACCATCTTAAAAACCCCTTGAAAAACTACGAAAAGCTTAAATGAGATGGAAGGGTAGATAAAAACGTAAAACCTTTCAGCGGTGGTGGAAAATGGTCAGGTCGTATGTTTTGTTGACCGTAGAGATTGGAAAAGTCGAGAGCGTTATAGAAGCCCTCAAGCAGATCCCGGGCGTTACGAAGGCGGACGCCGTCACCGGCCCCTACGATGCGATAGTCCACATAGAGGCCAAGGACCTCGGGGAACTCACGAGAAAGATACTCCACGACATCCACAACATCGACGGCGTTATCGACACTACCACAGCCATAGTCGTGGAGACCGAAGAGGAGTGATCACCTCTTTTTCTTCCGGGATTTGCGCTTCTTGCTCCCGGCTTTGACCTGGATCTTTCTGATTTCCCTGACCTTCTGCCCAAGCATTCTCAGGCTCTTCCCCTTGGGGTGCTTGCTCTCGAGGCGTAGCATTCCCCTGAGGCGGTACTCCTCGTCGATGCCGGCCAGACGGGGGTTGAGCTTTGACCCGTCGATCTCGATCACCTTCATACCAAGGGCCTTCGCCGCGTCGGCTATCTCCTGAACCTCTGGGGCCTCGACCGCGAACTCTTTACCAACCATCCTGCCGTAACGCCTGCTGAGCCTTGAATCCAGCTCGCTGGGCCACACCACGAATCGTTTCATTCCCTACACCCAACAAGGTTTAAAAGAGGAGCGGTTAAAAACCCTTTTGGTGAGTCCTATGGAGATTCCCATCCTCGAGAAGTACCTCCTCGGAGGGGCCGAGGGGGGAGATATGGTCCTTATCGAGTATACATCCACCTATCCTCTCGAGGAGTTCTCATGGGGTTTCCTGATACCCAGACTCGTGAAGAGGGGGGAGATCGCCATAGGGGACTTCTTTGGAGTGGGGGATCTCCTGTTCAGGAACTACATACGCGGGGCCCCGGTTAAGGCGTACTCCCGCGTGCTCGAACTCATAAAGAGGATAAAGATCGTTAAAATCGGGCCCGGGTCGGCCAGTTACGGGGAGGTCATAGATGAGGTCGTTCCGTCCTACAACCCACAGGACTTCCTCAAGAACTACCACGCCATCGTTAACAGAATGATACACTCTCCCACCAAACCCGAGTACTTCGTGACCTTCGGCCTCGCCCATTACATCCGCTTCGGAGGGGACGGGGCGATAAAAGCCCTGATCACGGGGATAAGCACGATCCCCATGGAGGACTGGGCCAGCGTGCACCTCATCAACGTGGACGTACTGGAGAGGGCCCACCTGGCCATGCTGGAGGAGATTGCATCTATGGTGTTCGGGCTGTCCAAAGACGGTGTGACCGTAAAGAAGGGGCGTGAGGCGTTTGATTCGGGAGGGTGATAGGGTTCTTCTCATCGACAGGAGGGGAAAGCGGTACCTCGTGGCGGTCTCAAATCGGGAGTTCCATACCGACCTGGGGGTACTCGATCTCGGTGAGCTCATAGGAAAGGACCACGGAACCTCGATAAGCAGTCACAGGGGGGAGACCTTCAGGGTTCTCAAACCCGACATCAACGACATCATAGCCAAGATGCAGCGCGGTCCCCAGATCGTCCACCCGAAGGACGCGGGGATAATCATCGCCTACGCCGGCATCTCATCCGGTGATACCGTTGTAGAGGCCGGGGCCGGTAGCGGGGCGCTCACGCTGTTCCTCGCGAACGTCGTTGGCCCCCAGGGGCGGGTCATCAGCTACGAGGTTCGGGAAGACCACGCGGAGATAGCAAGGAAGAACGTCGAGATGGCCGGCTTTTCGGACAGGGTGACGATAAAGCTCGGGAACATCTACGAGGGCATAGAGGAGGATCACGCCGACCACATCGTCCTCGACCTACCGCAACCGGAGAAAGTCCTACCCCACGCCATTGAGGTCCTCCGACCCGGAGGTTACTTCGTGGCTTACACCCCCTGCGCCAACCAGGTCCACCGCTTCTTCCAGGCTTTCCAGGAGTATCGAGGGGAGTTCTACAAACCGAGGGTCGTCGAGGTACTGGTCAGGGAGCACGAGGTAAAGAGGGAGTGCATGAGGCCGAAGACGACGATGCTCGCCCACACGGGCTACATAACCTTCCTCAGGAAGCTGTGATCCCTTCGTCTTCGCCTTCATCATAGCTGAGATAAGCGAGGCCACCGAAGACCAGAACCCCTGCAATGGCCTGAAGCGCGGGGTCCCCGGGTATCCTGCGGAGCACCGTTAGGTTACCGTAAAGAACCGGCCAGAACAGGAACAGCGCGGCGAGCGGGATGGAAATGCGATACACCATTTTCTTCATGGGCTTCACCCACCCCCTGTTTTTCGCGAACGTTTTTTAGTCTTTTCCTATGAATATCGAGAATCCTTCCGAGTATTGAACCATAGGTTAACAACACATTTATAAGCACTCCCGGTTGCTAACCCTTAGATGACCAACTTTGAGCTCATGTACGGAGGTGTTCATTGTGTATAAGATCCTCGAGAAGAAGGAGGTTGCCATGAGGAACGTGTGGTACAAGGTTCACGCCCCGCACGTTGCCAGGAAGGTTCAGCCCGGCCAGTTCGTCATCGTCAGGGCGTTCAAGAACGGTGAGAGGATCCCACTCACACCCATCATGTGGGACAGGGAGGAGGGATGGATAACCCTCATGACGTTCATCCGCGGAAAGACCACGATGAGGATGGCCAACGAGCTGAAGGTGGGTGACGAGCTACTCAACGTCGCCGGCCCGCTCGGAAACCCCGCGGAGATGAAGAAGCTCGGAAGGGTGCTGGCGATTGGGGCTTACACCGGTATAGTGGAGGTGTACCCGATAGCCAGGGCCTGGCAGGAGATCGGGAACGACGTTACGACACTGCACGTGACCTTCGAGCCGATGGTCGTCATGAAGGAGGACTTCGAGAAGGCGGTGGGCAGGCACATCGTCGAGCCTGTCCCGATGGACATGACCAAGGACATGAGGGAGAACATGAAGAACGTCACGAAGAGGCTCACGGAGAAGGTACGCGAACTTCTCGAGACGGAGCACTTCGACTTCGTCTTCATGGTCGGCCCGACCGGAGACCAGAAGGCGGTGTTCCAGGTTGTTAAGGAGTTCGGGATCCCGATGGAGGCCGACCTGCACCCAATAATGGTGGACGGAACCGGCATGTGCGGCTCCTGCCGTGTAACCGTTGGCGGTGAGGTTAAGTTCGCGTGCATAGACGGGCCGGGCTTCGACGCCTACAAGGTCGCCTGGGACGAGCTGATAGCCAGGACCGGGTACTACACGGATATGGAGATGCTGGCGATGCAGGAGTACATGAAGGCCCTCCAGGGAGGTGAGCAGTGATGGCGGTTAAGAGGAAGATCATCAAGGAGCGTGTTCCGACGCCGGAGAGGCCGGTGGAAGAGCGCGTTAAAAGCTTCGTTGAAGTCAACCTCGGTTACACCTTCGAGCTGGCCGTTAAGGAGGCCGAGCGCTGTCTGCAATGCCCCTACGACTACGCCCCCTGTATAAAGGGCTGCCCCGTCCACATCAACATACCCGGCTTCATAAGCAAACTCGTCCAGTACCGCGATGACCCCCACAGGGCCGTTAAGGAGGCCCTGAACGTCATCTGGGCCTGCAACTCCCTCCCTGCGACCACCGGTAGGGTCTGCCCGCAGGAGGATCAGTGTGAGATGAACTGTGTCATGGGCAAGGTTGGCGACAAGATAAACATCGGAAAGCTCGAGCGCTTCGTGGCGGACTACGCGAGAGAGAACGGTATAGAGGATGAGCTTCTCTTTGAGATAGTTCCGAAGATCGAGAAGAAGGGCCAGAGCGTTGCCATAATAGGAGCGGGTCCGGCCGGCCTCACAGCCGCCGGGGAGCTCGCCAGGCTCGGCTACGACGTTACCATCTACGAGGCCCTCCACGAGCCCGGTGGGGTTCTCATGTACGGTATTCCCGAGTTCAGGCTTCCAAAGGACATCGTCGAGAGCGAGATAGCCAAGCTCAAGAGGCTCGGCGTTAGGATACTCACCGACCACATAGTCGGGAGGACGGTCACCGTCGAGGAGCTCCTCCAGGAGTACGACGCCGTCTTCATAGGCTCCGGGGCCGGAACGCCGAGGCTCATCAACGCCCCCGGGATAAACCTCAACGGGATCTACACCGCGAACGAGTTCCTGACGAGGGTCAACCTCATGAAGGCCTACCTCTTCCCCGAGTACGACACGCCGGTGAAGGTCGGAAAGCGCGTGGTGGTCATCGGTGCGGGGAACACCGCCATGGACGCGGCGCGCTCGGCGAGGCGCTTTGGGGCAGAGGTCATAATCGCCTACCGCAGGGGCGAGGATGACGTTTCCGCGAGGGAAGAGGAGGTCGAGCACGCCAAGGAGGAGGGCGTTAAGTTCGAGTTCTTCGTCAACCCCGTCGAGTTCATAGGCGATGAGAAGGGCAACCTCAAGGCCGTTAAGTTCGAGAGGATGCGCCCGATCGAGGAGAGGGACAAGAGGGGCAAGAGGAAGATTGTTGGAACGGGCGAGTACGTCACCATCGAAGCCGACACGGTAATCATAGCCATCGGAAAGCACCCCAACCGGCTCATAATCAACACCCCCGGCCTGAAGGTCGAGCGCGGAAGGATAGTGGTGGACGAGAACCTCATGACCAGTATCCCGGGCGTCTTCGCGGGCGGTGACGCTATAAGGGGAGAGGCAACCGTTATCCTTGCCATGGGTGACGGAAGAAGGGCCGCGAAGGCCATACACGAGTACCTGACGAGGAAGAGGGAAGAGAACGCCTGACTTGTCTTTTCCTTATCTCCCTGTTATCCTTTTAAAGTAAAGCACCCCTCGAGTACCGGGTCGACTACCCTGTAACGGACGTTTCGCCCCTCAACGATTTTCCCGACGAAGGCGGGATCTTGCCAGAACGCTGTCGGATACGCTCTCTCAAGGGATTGCCCCGATAAAGTTCGCCACCCCCTCACGGATCTTGCCGCATATCTTAGTCGGATGTCGAAGTACACAAATACCACCCAGTAGTTAACTACCGGGGCAGAGGTTATAGGGGTTTGACTGCATTGACCGTCCGGGGCGTTGTGGAAAGGTTTATGACGCCCCCTCGAGATGTGGTGATGGAGGCGGTCGTTATGAGCGTTCAACCACCCGACGGGATGATCCGCATTGCCCCACCAATCCCCGCGGTCGGAAAAACGCCCTCAACCACCGGGGGAATGCCCACGTGAGGAAGAGGACCCTCTTCTCAATCGTCGCGTTCCTCGTTTCCGTGGGGTACATGGCGCACACAGTAGATATGAGAGAGATGGTGGAAGCGTTCTCAACGGCGACCCCGGGGTTCGTGGTTATGGCCTTCGGTCTGGCCCTTGCCTCGATACTCGTTTCCACCCTCAGATGGTACCTAGTTTTGAAGAAAGTCCAGGGGACGTGCTTCAGGAGGACCCTGAAGGCCGTACTGAGCGGTTACTACATGATGGCCTTTCTCCCGCCGGGCGTGGGGCACGCGGCGAAGGTCAAGCTCGTGGGGGGCGACTACTTCAGGGCCCTCTCGGCCCTCGCTTTCGGTGTCGTCATCGAGGTTATCATAGTGATAGGGATATCCCTGGTGGTTCTCGGTGCCAGCCTCTGGGGACTCGCCCTCCTCGGGTTCCTCTTCTTGCTCCTGGTCTACGGCAGGGGGGCCTACACCCTCCTCCTGAAAGCAACCCGTTCCCTGAGGGCCCTCAGTCCGGGTGTATCAAGGAGACTGGAGAGCTACGTGGAGCGGGCCTACTCGGGATGGGGGGTGGCCACAAGAGACCCCCGAACCTTAACGGCCGCCGCTGTGCTCTCCGCGCTGGCGGTGTTACTCCAGGTGTGGGGCGTGATGGTGGTCGGAAAAGCCTTCGGGGTCTCGGTGAGCTTCCTCGACGCCCTCAACGCCTTCATCCTGAGTACCGTCTTCGGGGCGGTGAGCGGCATCCCAGCCGGGGTCGGCGCGAACGAGCTCGGCATCACCCTCGCGCTTGGTCCGTCGACGAGGAGCACGATAATCGCTTTCATGTACAAGTTCATCTATCAGTACTCATGGGCCGCTGTGGGGGCGGTCGAGTTCTACAGGACACTGGGGGGTAAAGCATGAGGATAGCGCTCGTCAGTGACTGGTACTACCCGAAGGTCGGCGGCGTCGCGAGCCACATGCATCACCTCGCCCTCCACCTCAGGGAACGGGGCCATGAGGTTGCGGTTATGACCAACGACCTCCGGACGGGAAAGGAGGAAGAGCTCGAAAGACGGGGAATAGACCTCGTGAAGGTCCCGGGAACGGTGAGCCCGTTACTGGGTGTGAACCTGACCTACGGCCTCAAGTCGAACCTTGAACTGGGGGAGTTCCTCGGGGACTACGACGTCATCCACTCCCACCACGCCTTCACACCTCTGGCACTCAAAGCCGTGAAGGCGGGGAGAAAGCTCGGGAAGGCGTCCCTCCTGACGACCCACAGCATCTCCTTCTCCCACGAGTCGAACCTCTGGAGGGCGCTGGGGCTGAGCTTTCCCCTCTTCAACCACTACCTGAGCTTTCCCCACCGGATAATAGCGGTGAGCAACGCGGCCAGAACCTTCATCCAGCACTTCACGGACGTTCCGGTTGAGGTCATCCCAAACGGCGTCGAGGACGAGATTTTCCAGCCGTTGAGCGATCGGGAGAAGGAAAAGGTCAGGGAAGAGATGGGGCTCGAGGGAAGGGTGATCCTATACGTTAGCAGGATGTCCCCACGTAAGGGGCCCCACGTTCTCCTCAACGCCTTTCACAGCCTCTCCAGGGAGGTGGACGACGCTTCCCTCGTCATGGTCGGTTCCGGCGAGATGCTCCCCTTCCTTAAGGCCCAGGCGAGGTTCCTCGGGATCGAGGACAGGGTTAAGTTTCCCGGGCACGTTTCGGGCGACGTTCTCCCACGGTTGTACGCCTCGGCGGACGTCTTCGTGCTCCCCTCCCTGACGGCGGAGGCCTTCGGGATAGTCATCCTTGAGGCGATGGCCTCCGCGGTGCCGGTCGTGGCGACCACATCCGGGGGAATCCCCGAGGTTGTTCAGGAGAGTGGAAGCGGCCTTCTGGTGCCGCCAGGGGACGAATCCGCACTTAAGGATGCCATCTCAAAGCTCCTCTTGGATGGGACCCTGGCGGGAAAACTCGGGAGGGCCGGTAGAAAAGCCGTCGAGGAGAGGTACTCGTGGAGGGTCGTCGCGAAGGATGTGGAGAGAACTTATGAAAAGGCCCTCGAGCTCGCACGTGGCTGAAATTCCAGCGGCCGTCAGCCTTTTAACCTTTTCCGGATGAGGATGGACGAGCGATGACGAACTCTAGGGTATCTGATGCCCGGGACAAAAATGATGAGGGTCAAAAACTGAGCTCACCCCTTTAGGTTCTTTATTTCCTCGAGGATCTTCTCCTCCCGGGCCTCCTCGAACCTCTTGAAGTCCTCCGACTTGGCCAGCAACGTGGCGAACTCGTCTATCTCCTTCTTCTCGAGGAAGGCCCCGGCGAGGAGCTTGCCCGTGTAGTGGTTGTTCTTTATCTCCCAGAACATGTAGAACTCCGGGAAGTTCTCCTTTATCCTTCTGTAGGCGACCCCGTATTTGGAATCCTTCAGAGGGTTCTGCTCGATGTAGAAGTGCCCGGGCTCGAGCTCTATCAGGTGCAGAATCGCGCCTCTCTTCGTCCTGACCAGCTTTACCTTAACGTTCCACTCCTTGAGAACCTCCATGGGCAACACCAAAGGAATATGGAAAGAAGAGTATTGAAACCTTGTTCAGAGGCTCTTGAGGTACTCGGCGTAGGCCTCCGCATCCATGAGCTCCTTGAGCTCCTCCTCGAGGTTGTCCGGTCTGAGCTTGGCTATCCAGTTCCCGTAGGGGTCCTCGTTGATGAGCTCGGGCGAGTCCTCGAGTTCTTCGTTTACCTCAACTACTTCGCCGCTAACAGGGGCGTAAACCTCGCTGACAGCCTTAACGCTCTCGAGCTCGCAGAGAACGTCGCCCTTGTTGACTTCCTTCCCAACCTCAGGGAGCTCGACGTAGGCGAGGTCTCCGAGCTCCTTCTGGGCGTAGTCACTCACCCCGACGAGAACCGTGCCGTCCTCGAGAACCTGGGCCCACTCGTGGTCCTTGGTGTAGTAGAGACCTTCCTTGACCTTGTATTCCCCAACCTCAATCATGAGCATCACCGTTTTTCCCTACGCGGGCAGGAATTTAAACCTTTCTCCTGAAAAAGGCGGCCTCGAGATAGGAAACACCACGGGGATGTATGGATTTGAAGGTGCTGTTCTTTCGAGCTTATTTTACATTGTTGGACAATCATTTGCGTCTGCAAAATCGTTATAACCTTCTTTTATCTAAAATATCATATGAGCCGCGTCTTATTTTATCTTAAGGAAAGACTCGAAAGCATGAGGAAAAGGGTCCTCCACGAGAGGTTCGAGGCATCGAAACTTCCCTCCTGGGAGCGTGTGGTCCTGACCTGGGCGATCCTCATGACCTTCTGGGTGGTCATAACCGGAGACCTCAGGGCAGAAGCTATGGTAACGGGTGCCCTCGTTACGCTGGTTATATCGATCTTCATGAGGGATCTCCTCACGGAGGACATACGCAGGTCAGGGCACATCATCGAAAAGCTCCTGTACTTCGCGTTCATATACCTCCCCCAGTACCTTGTGATAATGGCCTTCCGCCTGCTGGAGAGCAACCTGAAGGTGGCGAGGAACGTGCTCCTCATGGACATCAACCCCGGGATAGTGAAGATAAAGACCGACCTGCGCTCCGACACGGGCGTGGCCATACTGGCGAACTCGATAACCCTGACTCCGGGAACGCTGACCCTTGACGTCAGCAAAAAGCTCGACGGGACCTACGTCTACGTCCACTGGATAGACGTGGAAACTCTCAACAGGGAGAGGGCGGGGAAGAGGATAAAGGGGGACATCGAGGAATGGCTCAAGAAGGTATTCTGGTGAGCGCGTTTTACGTCCTCGTCTTCACGACCATGCTGGTAACCTACCGCGTGCTCAGGGGACCAACCCTTCCCGACAGGATAGTGGGTCTGAACACGATAACGACGAAGGTCGTCGTTGTAATAGCTGTCGTCTCGGTCATCAGGGGTGAGTACTACCTGGTGGACCTCGCGATAGTCCTGCTGATGGTTAACGCCGTCGGCGGGTTGATCCTGGTCAAGTACATGGAGAGGAGAAGCTATGATTGAGGCAATCCTAATGCTCTTTGGAGAGGCGATAATGATCTTCGGGGCCCTGGGGATACTTCGCTTTCCGGACGTCTATACAAGACTCCACGCGGCAACCAAGTGCGATACCGGCGGGGCCATGAGCATAATCCTTGCCCTTGTATTGACGATGGACGCACCGGCCGTCGTGAGGGTCAAGTTCCTGGTGCTGGCCTTCCTTATAGCGATGATAAACCCCATGGTAAGCCACGCCATCGCGAGGGCGGCCTACAGATACGGGGTAAAGCCAGAGGTAGTGGTGGATATGTATGCTTGGGACAATTCTTGACATGATTTTAATAGTGATGATACTGCTGGCGGTGGCCGTGGTTGAAGAGAAGAACCTGGTTAGTGCGGTCGTTAAGTACTCGCTCCTCAGTCTGCTCTTCGTCCTGGCCCTCTTCGAGCTCAGAGCGCCCGACGTTGCCCTCTCGGCGATAGTGGTCGGGGCGATAGTGATAGGCGTCTTCCTCTTCACCATAGAGGAGGTGGGCGAGTGAGAAAGGCCGCTTTACTCCTCACACTGGCCCTTGGGGCCTTCCTGCTCGGGTTAGATTACACCCCCTCCCAGGGCGGCAGCTACGCCTACTACGTCTCCAACTGGAATGAGATTGGAGTCCCGAACCTTGTCTCGGCTATCCTGGCGGGCTGGAGGGCCTACGACAGCCTCGGCGAGGCGAGTCTTCTATTCACCGCCGTTATGGGCTTCTACCTGCTCCTCGGGGGGAAGAAGAAGTGAAGATGAGCACTGTAGTTCGGAGCACCACCAAGATGGTGAGCCCTTTCCTGGTAACCTACGCCGCCTACCTCATGATCTACGGCCATCTGAGCCCCGGAGGAGGCTTCCAGGGAGGGGTTATTCTCGCGGTCGCGGTTATACTCCTCATAACCTCGCACGGTTACCGGAAGGTCAGGAAGAGGTTCAGGTTCAACTGGGCGAGCCTGGTGGAGAGCTCCGCGGGGACACTCCTCGTTCTCCTGGGGATGGCGGGAATCACCTTCGGGGGCTTTTACTCCAACTTCCTTCACACGGAGGGCGGCGTAATCCTGCCCTTTAACGTTCTGGTAGGCCTTGAGGTTGGGGCGGCATTTACGTTCGTCTTTTACATACTGCTGAGGTGGGTCGAGAGTGATTAGCCCGGAGCAGGCAGGGGTTGTGATAATGCTCGTGGGGATATACGGCCTTATGGCCAGGAGGGAGCCGATAAAGTTAGTGCTCTCCATGAACGTGGTCTCCCTCGGGCTCGTCCTGTTCTTCGTCGGCCTGGCCTATTCCCCCGGAAAGGACGTTCCGATAATGCCGACGAACCCGGTCGATCCACTGCCCGCGACACTGATGCTGACCACCCTCGTCGTTGATGTGACGATAACATCGCTCGCCCTGGCCATAGTAATCCGCATGGGGAGGGATGGCCGGTGATTCCTCTTATGGTGGCATTTCCACTCCTGTTCGCGTTCATAACCGTCATCCTGGACACTCTACGGGCGAGAAAACCCCTGATAAAGACCTCCTTCCTCCTCGGGGCGGCTTTCCCGGCGGGGATCTTCCTTATGGAAAACGGAAGGGAGGAAGTGGTCGGTGGTTGGAGCAAGGTGGCCGGTATAGAGGTTGGAATCGGTGGGGTAAACGCCCCGCTCATCGCCGGTGAGCTGATTCTCTTCATCACGGTGGCCTTCTATTCCCTGTCTTATTTCGATTTCAGGGAGAAGAAGACCCCCAAGGTTCTGGCGGTTCTCCTCCTCATGCACGCCGGCTTACTGGGGGCGTTCCTGGCGAGGGACTTCTTCAACTTCTACATTTACATGGAGATAGCCTCGGTTTCGGCCTTCGCGCTGGTTGCGTTTTCGGGGGAGAAGGGAGCTAAAAGGGCCGCCTTCAAGTACCTCATCCTCTCCCTCTTAGCTTCCTACCTCTTCATCTTCGCCCTCGGACTGGTGTACATGGAGACGGGGTACCTCAACGTTAAGCTCGTTGCCGGGACTGCACTCCCGGGCAGAGAGTTAAACGCCGCACTGGGGATAGCGCTCACGGCCCTCATCATGAAGGCCGGAGTCTTCCCCCTCCACTTCTGGCTCCCGGATGCTCACTCAAAGGCCCCCACGCCCGTCAGTGCGATGCTCAGCGGGGCCGTTGTGAATGCCCCAGCTTACGGGATGATGCTCCTGTTCTCGGCGTTGCCGGTTGGGGAGAGCCTGAAAACCGCGGCGTTAACGGTGGCCACCGCTTCCATCTTTTTCGGCGTGGTTATGATGCTCCTTCAGGCGGAGGCGAAGCGTTTCCTGGCGTACTCAACGGTTTCGCAGATGGGTTACGTCCTGCTCGGGATAGGCACCCTTAACTTCACGGGGGCGGCCTACTACGCGCTGGCGCATTCTCTGGCCAAGGGGGGCCTCTTCCTGAGCGTTGGAAGCCTCGGAGGGAAGTCACGAAAGCTCGGGGAGTTCGGATACAGAAACGCTCCGATGATAGCCTTTTCGGTGCTGACGCTCAGCCTTGCCCTGGGCGGAATTTCACCGCTGATGGGTTCCCACGCCAAGGGGCTCCTCTCAGCTGGACTCCCCGCGGCCTGGGGATGGGTTATCCAGATAGGAACCCTCGGAACGCTGGTCTCACTTTCAAAGCTCAACTACCACCTCTCAAAAGGCAGAGCTGGGAAAACAGGGGGCGTTCCCCTTGTGTGCTCCCTCTTTCTCGCCCTCACCATCCTTTTCCTCGGTATTTACCTCGGATCAAGGCCAAAGCCGGTGGAGCTTATCTACATAGGTCTGGCTTTGGTGATTTTCTGGGCGCTCAAAAGAGCGGGAGTACTCGAAAAAGAGCCGAAAGGATACACAATGGAAATCGGGCGAGAAGTCAATGTACTCACGGGGTTCTTCGTCTTCTTCCTCCTGATAATGCTCCTACTCCAGTGGTCTTAGGGTAACCTCCCTCACGACGTTCAGCCCCTCAAGCTCCCCTTTAAGTTCCTCAAGGGTGCCCTTCAGTCCACTCACATCTATGACCGCAGCTATTCCAGCCAGCCCTATGCCCTCAAGCTCCTCGGCCTCGCTGAAAAGTATGTTCACCCCATGTCTTCCGAAGAGCCCGCTTATTTTTGCAAGGACACCGGGTTTGTCCTCAACTATCAGCTCGGCTTCGACGAGCTTCTTTCCCGGAAGGGCTATGCGCTCCATGTGGACCTCGTTGAGGTCGGTGTCCATCTCCAGGAGGAAGTATGCACCTTCCACGATACCGAGCTCGTAGGCGTAATCCCTCGGTATTTCAACCTTTCCAGTCTCTCTTATCCTGACTATCTCATAGTGCCTCATGCTTGGAAGTAACATCAATCTCCATAAAACCTTGTCGGCGGAAGCGTTATTAACCCTGCCGCCGTAAGATTCCAGTATGGAAATCATAGGCTACATCTTCGTCATTATAGCGTTCGCGAGGCTCCTTGCGGAGGTTTTTGAGAGGGTGGGCTACCCCGGCTTCCTCGGGGAGATAACCGCAGGGATGATACTCAGCGCCCTCCTGGTCGAGATGCCGAGGGAGCAGACCTCACTGCTGGCGGAGCTCGGTCTATTCTTCCTGATGATATCGGCGGGTCTGGAGGTAACGCCGGAGGAGCTCCACTACGGCGGAAAGAAGACCCTGCCGCTCTATGTCGTCACGTACCTCGTAATGCTGCTCGTGACCCTGCCCTTTACGGGATGGAGGCTTAACTCCGACGCCCTCATCGTTGCATCCATAATCTCGACGGCTTCGGCACCCGTGGTTCTTAGGCTCAGGCGTTTCTTCGGCGGGGACTTCCTCCACGTTGCCCTCTCCTACGCGGTCATAAGCGAGATAATGAGCCTCTTCATCGTCTACGTTATGGTGCGACTGCACGAGAAACCCGGGAGCTACCTACCGGTCTTCGAGACGGTGCTCAAGGATGCGATCTTCATTGGGATTTTGCTGTACCTCAACTACGTAATAGGAATCAGGCACAAGGTCATGATAATAAGGTTCCTCCGCAGGCTAAAGAGCGATGAGGCGGTCTTCGGTCTCTTCATGGTGTTCTCCACTTCCCTTGCCTTCATCAGCGAGGAGATAGGCCTGCACTTCAGCATAGGTGGCTTCATGGCCGGCTTGATGATGCACAGCGACATGGTGGGGACGAAGCAGTACGACAGGCTCACGACGATCGTCAGCGGTGTTACCTACGGGATATTTGCCCCCATATTCTTCGCCTGGCGCGGCCTGAACTTTGAGACGGAGCTGTCCTTCGTCGTTGTGGAGTTCTTCGTGGTGGTGTACTCGGTAAGGCTGCTCCTCTCGTCGGTTATGGTTAGGCACGGGAGCGTCCCCACGTCACTCGCACGGGGGGCCGGAATAGCGAGCTTCGGTGTCCTCGGCCTTCTCGTTGGTGAGATAGGTTTCGTCTCGGGGGTTTTAAGCCAGCACGCCTACGCCATAGCCTCCCTCGCCAGCGTCCTCGGTGTCTTCACCTCGGCCACGTTGGGCAGGGTAATAAACCACTACAGGTACAGGGCCGGAGAGCCGCTGGATTAAGCGAAACTCCCATTTTTGTGGCCGTTTCATCAGAATTCCAATCGTCGTTCCGCCGTTCGGCATAACGAAACGTTTTTAAGTGCAGTCCGAAGTAGCGATAGAAAACGTGACTTTGACCTGTACCCTTGTAACTCAAAAAAGATAAGGGGGAAACCGGGATGAGCTGGACAACGCCCAGGAGGGCCTTCATTGGGGCCGCCACAGCAGAGGGGGGCACAAAGCTAAACGCCTTCGACAACGCACTCCTCAAGCTCGGCATAGGGAACGTCAACCTCGTCAAGCTCAGCAGCGTGATTCCGGCGCACATCGAGTGGATAGACAGGGTCCACGACGTCCCGACGGGGATGCTTCTTCCGACCGTCTACGCCCACATAGAGAGCGACGAGCCAGGCATGACCATCAGCGCGGCCCTGGGTGTCGGGATAAGTGAGAACAACGAGGGCGGCCTCATCTACGAGTACTCCGGTTACTGCACCCGGGAAGAGGCCGAGGAGATGGTTAGGAGGATGGTCGAGGAAGGTTTCGCCGTGCGCGGCTGGAAGCTGGCCGAGTTCAAGGTCGCGAGCGCGAGCGTAACCGTGAGAGAAAAACCGGCCGCCGCGATAGCCGCCGTTGTGATGTTCCCCTACTGAGGCTCGTCCACCTTTTTTATATCCCTGAAGAGGAAGGAGTCCCCCCTCTTCTCAAAGAGGAGGTTGTATCTAGAAGTTTCAGAGACGGCCCATACCTGAACGAATTCAGAGCCGCCCATCATGTACTCGCTCGTCCACAGGACTTCAAGCCCTATGCCCCTGAGAAACTCCGGGGGAGAAGTCCGGAGAACGACCCTAAAACTGGAATCCCCCAGAGTCTTTTCGAAAAAGTTCCTTACCTCGAGGAAGACAACGTAGGGGTTGGCATCTTCAATCGGGTACATGAATTTGAAAAAACCTTCATCAAGGAAGGCCAAGGGGTACCTGCTCCCGTTGAAAATCACGGTGGAGAGATCAACCCGGGGGTCATCGTTCGAAAGTTCTATCTCGCCCACGAGGTGTGGGACTCCGTATCTTGTATCCTCGTATGTCCTCGGTACGGCGTCTTCGAGGAACCTCAGCAAATCCTTATCTATTTTCTTCCAGTTCATCATTAGGTAACTTAATGGGAAATTATATTAAAAAACTTTCGAAACGATAGAGACCTCAAGGTTTAAAACCCCTTGCCGTACCTAAGGGCGGTGAGAGCGATGGGATTCAACGAAAGGGAGAGAGCCTTCGTAGAGTGGTATCCCCGCGGCTACGGTGTCGGCTTTAAGGTCAAAAGGAAGCTGTTTGAGGTCCAAACGGAGTATCAGAAGCTTGAGCTGTACGAGACGGAGGGCTTCGGCAAGCTCCTCGTTCTGGACGGTACCGTTCAGCTCGTTGAGAGGGGGGAGGAGAGCTACCACGAGCCGCTCGTTCACCCGGTCATGCTGGCCCACCCAAATCCGAGGAACGTTCTCATAATCGGCGGTGGCGACGGCGGGACGCTCAGGGAAGTGTTGAGGCACGAGACCGTTGAGAAGGCCACGATGGTCGAGATAGACGAGAAAGTCATAGAGGTCTCGAAGCTCTACCTCGACGTCGCAAAGGGGGCCTTCGAGGACCCAAGGGCCGACGTTAAGGTCGATGACGGCGTGAAGTACCTAAAAGAAACCGATGAACGTTTTGATGTCATAATCGTGGACTCCACGGATCCCGTCGGCCCGGCGAAGCTCCTCTTCAGCGAGGAGTTTTACCGCTCGGCGTACGAGAAGCTGAACGGGAGGGGCCTCTACGTCACCCAGGCGGGAAGCGTTTACCTCTTCACCAACGAGCTCCTCGACGCCTACAGGGCCATGAAGAAGGTCTTCGATAAGGTCTACTACTTCAGCTTCCCCGTCATCGGCTACGCCTCCCCCTGGAGCTTTCTGGTGGGGGTTAAGGGCGACGTTGACTTCACGAAGGTGAAGGGGGAGAGGGCCGGGAAACTGAAGCTTCACTACTACGACCCGGAGAGGCACGAGACACTCTTCCAGATGCCGAGGTACGTCAGGGAACTCCTCGAGAGGGCCTGAGGTTCTCTTTCTTCCTTTCCATAAACGAGACTGTCAAGATAACAGTGAAGTATTAATTGGGGGGATTAAGGGTAGAAGAATCTTCAAGCGAAATAAGAAAGACATCAGATTAAAAGTTCTGGCCGCAATTCTGTACTACCTTGGAATCTCCCTCAGAAAAAAGTTCATGAGTATTCCAGACAATGAGTCATGAGGTGTGAGCAGGCTGGATAGTCTGGACGCTTACCTGTTCTTGCATAGGGTTCTTAAGTACTGGGGGTGAGCCTGAGTTTGTGATTGATAAAGGGTTTGTGGGCTTTTCAGAGGTTAGGGTTGAGGTTTAAGCAGTTTAGTGAGCGGAGTGTTGTTGAGTCTGTTTTTTCTTTGCTGAAGATGAGGAAGATGTGAGCGAGAGTTACGACCTGGCGACAAAGCTGACCGCTGAATACTTCCTAAAGGAGCTCGGTAGGGAAATGGAAATCGACGTGGAGAGTATAAGGACGTTGAGAAGAAAAGGCGCTTTTGGAGATGACTTTAAGGTCAGCGAGGCCCTAATCGCATTCGCAATGAGCGGCGATGTGAAAGGACTCGTCGAGCGCTTTCCGGAAGGAAAGGGAATAAAATGGGTCAGGAAAAAGTTTGGAACCATTGTTGAACCGGAGGAAATCGAAAGAATATCCAACACCTTCTACCTGGGCGAGCATTATAAAGGGAGGGCCTTTAATTTCGACGGCCTCTGGAAGAGGGAGAGACCCATCGTAAGGAGAGAGCTCCTTGAAAAGGCTAAAGAGAGGTTTAAGCTCGGCGTCATAACGGGAAGGAGCAAACTTGAGCTTAAGTTAGCCGAGGAGCTCATGGAGTTTCACTTTGAGAACGCCGTAACAAGGGAGCTTTATGTAAAGCCGGGCCCCCTGGCACTCTGGCACCTTGCTAAAGGAGAGAACGGAGTTTATATCGGCGATACAGTAAACGACGGCCTTATGGTGGATGGTTACAAAAAAGAATATGGTGCTGATTTTGAGTTCATAATGATAGGGAGGGATGCCAAGGATGTTAACGATGTCATAGAAAATCTCTTAGATACCTTCTAATCCTTTAATAGGGTATTCAGGGATTCCAATTATGTTTTGTTTAGTACTTTGTAAAACTCCTCATAGCTCTTCCCAATTTCATGTTCAAACTTCTCTCTAAGCTTTTCAATATCAAATTCTCCTTTTTCAGCGAATCTGAGAAATTCTTCAATTTTGTCCTTTGAGAGCTCCAAAATCTCATTGATGAACTCCGGAGAGTCGTTGAGAAGGGCTTTTGCGTAAGTGGTCAAATATTCAAAGGATGTACCTCCGAAATTCTCGATTCCTTCAAATTCCGAAACAAAGCTTAGGAAGGAGATACCAATGAAGTAGGGAAGTCCGATGACTGCTTTCATCATATCATCGTGGATTTTTGCATCCGCGGTGAAAACCTCGGCATTGAACTCCTTGAAAATCTTTATCACGGGATTAACATCTTCTTCCCTGCCCTCGACCGGAACCACTATAAACCTCATCCCCTCGAAGCTCTTAGCCCCGGCACCGAACATCGGATGAACGCTGCAGACCTTAACCCCCTCCGGAAATCTTTTGTAGGTCTCCATCACATCCCTTTTGAATGTTGAGATATCGAAAATAACCTTCCCTTCGCTTTTTTCACTCAATTCCGCAAGCTTTTCCAAAACCCGTGGTGTCTCTTCGAGGGATCTGGCAACTACAATCACCTCGGCCCACTTAAAAAGTTCCTCAATCGAGCCAAAGAACTTAAACCCGCCCGCATGTCTCGAGTATATTCCAACTTCATGTTTTTTACCGAACTCTCTGGCAAACAGTTTTCCCATTTTTCCATAGCCTACTATTCCTATGCGCATTCCTTAACCTCCCTGATTATTCTAAGCCCCTCCCCGAGCCTTGGGTCAACGAGAGAGATCCTGATGAAATTCCTGTAGCCACCAAAGGCCACCCCCGGGAAGACGGAAACGCCCCTTTCCAAGAGCCTTTCAGCGAAGCTAAGCCCATCAACCTCCGTCTTAACGAAAAGGTAAAAGGCTCCATCGGGCTCGTAAAATTTAAAATCTCTCAGTATCCTTGAAGCGAGCCTCACCCTTTCTTTGTAGATCTTGACAACTCTTTTTTTGACCTCTTCTCTAATCTCCAGCGCTTTAACACCTGCCCTTTGAACAAAGACTGGAACACAGGTAGTTGTTGCCTCAAGAAACCTCCTCATGGCATTAATTTCCTCTCTCTGTGCTATCGCATATCCCAGTCTAAATCCTGTCATGGCGAAGAGCTTTGAGAAGCCCTTAACGGTTACAACATTATCATAAAGTTCCCTCGCCGGTGTGAAGGGTTTAAAGGCTATATCAGAATAAATCTCGTCGGAAAGAACTTTAACTTTCTCCTCTTCAGCCATTTCAAGAATTTCTCTGAGTTTATCTTTTGGAAGAATTTTTCCGGTTGGGTTGTTTGGATAGTTTAGAACGAGCAGGTCAACATCCAGTCTTTCCATTTCCGGCTCCCAGCCATCTTCAAAGGAAGTTTTGAAAATTTTGACATCTTTTCCAAACTCCCTGGCTATGCTCTCATAGGCCTGCCAGTGGGGGGAGATTATACCAACCCGCTTAGCCCTTAAAATTTGGGAAGCGATTAAAATCTTCGAGCCGTTCCCTACTATTATATCATCCTTCCCAACACCCTCAACCTCTGCTATCTTCTCCCTGAGCTCGTCCAATCCGGGGGTTTTCGTATAGCTCGTTTCACCCCTTCTTAAAGAACCCACTGCCTCTTCTATTATCCTTTTATCCACACTTATATCCGGCTGACCCGCATCCAGCCTTATCCCGGGCTTGAGGGAGGAGATTTTGTTAAAAAACTCATACACGTTGAACATCCCTGCAAGCCTCCAGTATCTTCTCGAAAACCTCTTTAAATCTGCCGGCTCTCTTGAGTAATTCCTCCTCTCTTTTCTCATCCCTTATGGGCAAACCCAGCTCCCTCTTTATTTTCCCAATCTCCGTGACAACCCTGACCCTCTCCTCCAAGAGCTCGGCTATTTGTTTATCAATCTCATCTATCTCTTTCCTAAGCTCATGAATCCTTTCCAACCCAACCACCTCAGCAAATGGTCTGCCAGAACAAAAGCCATCATGGCTTCAACAACAGGCAGAGCCTTTGGAACTATGCAGGAATCAAACCTCCCGGTGAGCTTTATTTCGGTCTCCTCCATCCGCTCTATGTCAACTGTTTTTTGTGGCTTGTAAATTGAAGGGACCGGCTTAAAGGCAATTCTCGCAACTATAGGCATTCCGTTGCTTATCCCGCCCAAAATGCCGCCACAGTTGTTGGTCTTCGTCATGATTTTCCCGTCTTTGATAACAAAGGGATCGTTTGCTTCACTTCCCCTAAGCTCGGCTATTCTAAATCCCAGACCAAATTCAACCCCTTTCACAGCTGGAATTGCAAAGAAGGCTTTGGCCAAGTCTCCCTCTAAGTCTTCGTCGTAAGGACCGCCAATGCCGGGGGGGACGTTTATAGCAATAACCTCCACAACGCCCCCAACGCTGTCTCCTTCATTCCTTGCCCTTTCCATTTCTTCGAGCATTTTTTGGAAAGCTTCCTCATCCGGACAAAGTTTTGAGCTAAAAACCTCTTCGACACTCAAATCCTTTGCCTTTACCTTTCCAATGGATTTTATGTATGCTCTCACCCCTATCCCGGCTTTTGATAAAATTTCCTTCGCGAAGTAGCCGGCTATCATCATCCCCGCCGTCAATCTGCCGGAGAAAAATCCCCCGCCCCTGTAATCGTTAAATCCAAAATACCTGATTCCGGCCGTATAATCACTGTGTCCGGGCCTTGGGGTGTTTTTTATTTTTTCGTAATAAGACGAATCAACATCCCGGTTCTCAATGATTACGGCTATGGGCGAGCCAGTTGTAAAACCGTTGAAAACGCCCGAGAGAATCACCGGCTCGTCCTTCTCTTTCCTCTTGGTTGAGAACCTCTCAATACCCCTTCTCCTCTCAAGCTCGGCCTTCATCTTTCCAATATCAACTTTAATCCCCGGTGGAACTCCCTCAACCAAGACGCCGACGGCCTTTCCATGGCTCTCGCCGAAGAGCGAAAATCTAAGCATTTTTCCCATCATCGCCAATCAACCCCTTTAAATCCTCAAAGAACTTCGGGTAAGACTTTTTGACGCATCCCTCGTTCAAGATGAGGCTTCTTCCCTTTGCACCCAGGGCGGCAATTGTCAGCGCCATCGCAATCCTGTGGTCATTTTGTGGATTTAATACAGCGCCTCTAAGCTCGCTCTTGCTTATCATTAGACCATCGTCGAGCTCTTTTAATTTTGCACCCATATTTGTCAGATTTAGGGCCATAGCCCTTACCCTGTCGCTCTCTTTGTAGCGCAAATGTTTCGCCCTCAAAACCGTCCTTCCTTCGGAGTAAGCTCCTAAAACCGCCAAGATGGGGAAGAGGTCGGGAAAGTCCCTGCAGTCAACTTCCTGACCGACCAGCTCATCCCTTTCAACCTCAACGTAACCCCGGGCAACTTTCACTTTGGCCCCAAAATCCCTCAAGAGGTCAAGGATAGCCTTATCAGGCTGAACGTCATTCCTATCAAGTCCTTCAACTCTGATTTTGCCGAATATCGCCCCGGCCACCAAAAAGAATGATGCCGATGAATAATCACCGGGAACCGAGAAATGTCTGGCTTTTATTCCCTGGATAACGTGGAACACTCCACCGTCCCTTCTAACCTTAACGTTGGCCCGCTTTAGTGTTCTGAGCGTTACCTCAATGTAGGGTTTTGAGACGGGGTTTAGAACTTCTATGCTGAGCCCAATCCTGGCCCCCAAAAGGAGAAGGGCGGTGATGAACTGTGACGAAATGCCCCCATCAACCCTCACGTAATCCCTTTTTATTTCTCCACCAAAAACCCTCACCGGCAAAAAACCACTTGATTTAGTTTTAGTTTTTATTCCCAAATCGTTCAGAGCTTTGAGCAAAGGGCCCATGGGGCGCCTTCTTAAGGATCCCTCTCCATCTATCACGCTCTCTCCATTCGCCAGGGCACTGATCCCTATGGATAACCTCGCGGTTGTTCCCGATTCAAGGGCGTTGATCTCAGCCGGCTTAACTTTCCCCGAACTTTCGACAAGGTTCCATTCTGCCTCTGATCCAAACTTCCTTATGGCGTTTAGCGTTGCGAGGGTATCCTTGCATATCAGCGGGTTCTCTATTTTCGTTTTCCCCTCCGAGAGCAATCCCAGAAACAGTGCCCTATGGGTATAGCTCTTTGAGGGGGGAGCCCTGATTTTTCCGTCTATGGTTTCTATCGGCGTGATCTCTATCATCTGCTCACCTCAGCGTTGTTATTAAAACCTCCCCATGATCCTCCCAAACATCCGCGACTTTTTCGGGCTCCTCAGTTATGGCAAACATTGCGGGACCCTTCCCAGAAAGTCCGGCAATTGCTCCGGCTTCCAGGGCTTTGGCAACGGGCTCAAGGTCGTACCCCAAGAAAGATCCGTACACCAGTCCGTTCAAAACCAGGGCTTTTTCCCATTCTCCCATTAATGCCAGCCTAAAGGCTTCCTCAACGTATGGGGCGAGGACTTTGAAGTTTTTGTTCTTTAAACTTGACGTCAGAACGGTTTCTTCGGGAATCAGCAAAACCACGGATTTTTTCTCGACTTCTTCTCTTTTCAGGAGTTCGAGCTTTCGATTGTCCGTCAGGCATAGATCCCCGAAATAGGAAGCACAGGCATCATCAAACGCCCCCGTTAAAGTTACACCGGCCCTCTTGGCAGCTTCAACGCCGAGCTTAACAACCTCAATATCGGGCAGCTCAATTTTAAGCTCCCCCAAAATCGCCCCTGTCAAAGCGTTAGCCACGGCTGAACTGCTCTTTAACCCCTTCCCCACCGGTATTTCTGAGTCTATTCTAACCTTAACACCGAAATCCAAACCGAATTTATCTTTGATCGTCTCCACAACTGCTTTAACAAGTGAAAAATCCTCAAATCTCTCCCTTCTAACCCGGATTTCACCGCCAACCCCTTCATCGATCAGCTTAACCTTGGCACTGACCCTTAAATCTATCCCAACCGCGCCCCCCTTTCCAGTGGCAAAGGCATTGACTACCGTTACCGCGCTATTGCACATTTTTAAGCACCTCAAGGGCAACATTACGCATGAATTCAACGTCTGGTTTTATTCCGGTCCATAGCCTGAAGCTCTCGGCTCCCTGGTATACCAGCATCCACAATCCGTCAATGGTCAAACAGCCGGCTTCTCTTGCTTCCATTAACAGTCTGGTTTCCAGGGGGGAGTAGACGATATCAAAGGCAACCTGGTTTTTCTTCAAAAGTTCCCCGGGGACTGGACTCCTATCCTCGTTCATCCCAATGGGTGTGGCATTTATCACGATATCTGCCCAGCTCGAGTAGTATTCCAGTCTCCCCTTGCTCAGCTTCTCCCCTTTGACACCGAACTTTTCAAGCTCTTTCGCTTTCCTCTCCGTTCTGTTAAGCACCACAACTTCCGTTAGCTTTGAGAGAGTATAAGCTATTGCCCTCCCCGCCCCTCCAGCTCCCAAAACTAAGATGCGCTTGTTCTTAATTTCCACAAAGCGCTTTAGGGCTTTTAATGCCCCGATGCCATCTGTGTTGTATCCAACGAACTTCCCCTCTCTATTCACTATTGTGTTCACGCTCCCAATCACCTTGGCATCGTCGGAAATTCCATCCAAAAACTCCAGAATTCGCTCTTTGTAGGGCATCGTAACGTTTAGTCCCTGAATCCCCAAAGCCCTTGCCCCTTTAACCGCCGACTCTAAATCATCAACTTCAAAGGGCAGATAAACAGCGTTGATTTTGTGTTTCTTGAATAAGGCGTTGTGAATTGCCGGACTCAGGGAGTGCTCAACGGGCTTTCCGATTAATCCATAAAGTTGGGTGTTAATCATCTCCACCACCTATCATCTCCGAGAGAAGCCTCATTTCTTCAACGCTCAGCTGTCCAGGTGCGGCTGCCTCACCCAGGGAGGCGTACGTAAAAGGGCTTAAAACCAAGCTAAAGACCCGTGAAATCTTTCCCTTTTCACCCATGCAGAAGGCGATGAGGTTTTTTTCGTATTCGTAGAGCCTCACAACCCTTATGTTATCGATGTAGTGCTCCGCAAAGGTTACTATTTTTATGATATCCCCCTTGAGCTCTCTCATTTCATCCAACAGTGCTTTGAGTCTTTCGAAGCTCGGGGTTCCCTCAAAACCGTGGTATGAAACGATGATCCCAACTCCCATCTTCCCTGCCAGTTCAATAACATCCCTCACGATGCTTGATTTAAACTCAACATCAACGAACGCCGGTTTTATGTCCATTAACTCCTTGAAGAGCATCAGCCTCTCTTCATCATCGATCTCCCTGAACCCTCCCTCTTCCTTTGAGCGCACGGTGATTATAAGCCTCTCAGAGAAGGGCGCAAGTTTTTCAATTCCTTCAGGGCTTTTCAGGGCATCGACTCTGAGCTCATAGAGGTCAGCCGTACCGGTTTCGATGAGTCTAATTGCTTCATCGATGCTTTCTGCTTTAATTGTGCCCGCTATCATCCCTCATCGCCTCGAGAACGGTTGAAACTGTTTTCTCATCAACTTCCCTTACGGCAACTTTTCCGATGTCCTCCGGAAGGACGAAAACCAATCTCCCATACCAGGCTTTTTTGTCCATTTTCATGACTTTCAGAAGTTCTTTTGGTTCAAAGCTGTGCTTCTTTGGGAGATTAAATCTGTCCAACAACTCTTCGACTTTTCCAGAATCGAAGCCGTTGATTTTTTCCGCTATCAGTGCACTTGCCATCAAGCCGATGGAGACAGCAAAGCCGTGCTTTATCCTGTAACCCGAAACCTTTTCCATCGCATGCCCAACGGTGTGACCGAGATTCAAAATTCTCCTCCTTCCCCTTTCCCTCATATCCTTCTCAACGATTCTTAGCTTCACGTTTACGCATTCCCCAATTAACCCTTCATCGATTCCTCTAAAGAATTTGAGCTTCCTGTAAACCCCTGAATCAAGAATCCCATACTTGACGACTTCACCGAGTCCGTTCAGGATTTCAACCTCCGGGAGAGTTTTCAGTGTTTCCGGGTCGGTTATAACGAATTCTGGAAGATAGAAGGTTCCGATGATGTTTTTGCCCTCGAAATTTATCCCCGTCTTCCCCCCTATGGCGGCATCAACCTGAGCTAAGAGCGTTGTGGGAATCAGACCCAGATACGTTCCCCTCATAAAGGTAGAGGCGACGAAAGCCGCCAGATCAGTTACAACTCCGCCTCCAAGCCCAATTATCAAGGACTTTCTTGTGAAACCAATCTCAAGTAGCTCTTTCCATATCTGCCGGGCGGTTTCAAGGCTTTTGAATTCCTCGCCATCGGGAATAACGATTGGAGTAGCACTTACTTGCTCCAGGATTTTCCCAAGCCAGAGCTTTTCAAGGGTTGTATTCGTTATTATCGCTGTTTTATAGGGGGAAAGCTCATCGACAAAACTTTTCAGCTTCTTAATGCTGCCTTTTCCGATTACAACCCCCATTTTCTCAGATCCTCCATGAGCTCTTTGAATCCATCAAAGTCCAGCTGTTGCTTTGAGTCCGAGAGCGCCTTTTCGGGCTCCGGGTGAACCTCAACCATAACTCCATCCGCCCCGACGGTAAGGGCAGCCCTGGCTAAAGGCTTAACCAAACTCCTCCTTCCGGCTGCGTGAGAGGGGTCAACTATTATCGGAAGATGGGACAGCTCTTTAACGACCGGAACCGCTGAGATGTCAAGGGTGAAGCGCGTTGAGGTTTCAAACGTTCTAATGCCCCTCTCGCAGAGGATTACATTTTCATTTCCCCCGGATAAGATATATTCCGCCGAATAGAGCCACTCCTGAATCGTGCTGGCAAATCCCCTCTTTAGAATAACGGGTTTGTCCGTTTTGCCGACTCCCCTGAGGAGATCAAAGTTCTGAGCATTTCTCGTCCCGATTTGGAGGATATCAACGTATTTGGACACGAGCTCAACCTTCCTTGTATCCATGACCTCACTGACCGTGACCAACCCGAACTCTTCTCCGGCTTTTTTGAGCCATCTCAGGGCTTTCTCTCCATGCCCCTGGAAGGAGTAGGGGCTTGTGCGGGGCTTAAAAGCCCCACCCCTTAGGACCTTGACCCCAAGCTCACTCAAAAATTCCGCGGTTTTCATTATCTGCTCCTCTGTTTCAACGGAACACGGGCCGGCTATTACCGTAAACCCCTTTCCGAATTTAACCCCCTTAACCTTAACAACGGTTTTAGCTTTGTACTCCCTGCTGAATTTAAACATTAAATCACCTCCCAACTGCCTCAGCTACCCTCTTCACAACTTTTTCCGCACTTAAGCCGTAGAAGTCCAGTAACTTTAGGTAGCTCCTCGAGCTTCTTCCAAAATCCCTTGTTCCAATCCTGATGACTCTTTTTGGCATCTTCTCACCCAAAACCTCTGCCACAGCTCCCCCAAGCCCCCCAAAAATGCTGTGCTCTTCCAGCGTGACTATTAAGTTGGCCTTTTTTGCTATTTTGAGAAGCGTCCCCTCGTCCATGGGCTTTATCGTGTGAAAATCCGCCACCCCAACGCTCAGATCCCTGAGCCTTTCAGCAGCTTCCAAGGCTATCGGGACCGTGGGTCCACAGGCAATTAAAAAAATGTCCTCCCCTTCCCTCAGGATTTCTGCCTTTCCGATTTCAAGTTCTTCATCGTCATAAACCCTTACAGCGTGATCCCTTCCCAGGCGCATGTAAAAGGGCCCCTCATTTTCGATAATCTGCCGGAGTAACGTCCTGGTTGCATAAGCATCCGCCGGCACGATAACCCCCATGTTCGGTAGAGTCCTCATTAAAGCTATGTCCTCCAAGCATTGATGCGATGAGCCGTCCATGAAGTCCGAAAATCCCGAGTGGGTTGTAACGATCTTTACGTTCAGATTGTCCCTTGCTATGGTGTTTCTTATCTGCTCCCAGGCCCTCATCATGAAGGCTGCAAAAGCGGAGGCCACTGGGACCCTGCCTGCTATCGCAAAGCCGGCAGCCGTTGAAACTAAATCCTGCTCGCTTATGCCGAGTTGGAAGAACCTATCTGGGAACGCTTTTTCAAAGTATATCGTTTTCGTTGAACTCTTTACATCCGCATCAAGGACCACGACGTTTTCGTTCTCTTTTCCTATTTCAACAAGGGCTCTTCCAAAGGCCTCCCTGAAGCTTTCGATGGTTTTACCTACCATCAATTCCCACCGCCTTCGCCTTTGCTATTATTACCTTCGGTTTTCCCTTTACTTCATCAAGCTCGAACAGTAGCTCAAGGATTTTCCCGGCTCTGTTTTCAACTTCAAACACTTCCCAGCCAAAGGCTTCCCACTTCTCCCTCAGGGGCTCTTTTGACATGGTTTCCTCTGTTTTCCCGGTAAGCTGTCTGAAATTCCTGTCAATGATTGCTATGACATTGTCAAGTTTATAATGCGAAGAGGTCATCGCCGCTTCCCAGATCTGCCCCTCGTCAAGCTCCCCATCGCCCAAAATCACATAGATTTTCCTTTCCATCTTCGATGCCAGTGCTATTCCGTTGGCAATCGACAGCCCCTGTCCCAACGAACCGCTTGAGACCTCAACGAAGGGCAAACCCCTGATGACGTGGCTTGGTAGCCCATTTAGATCTGCGAAACTCCAAAGTTCCTCATCACTTAAAAAGCCGAGCTCCGAGAGTATTACGTAAAACGCCGGCGCCGAATGTCCTTTGCTCAGTATTATCACATCGTTTTCTCCCTTCTTTGCCATCACCGCCTTTAGGATCTCAAGGCATGTTATGGAAGAGCCGAGGTGGAAGTTGTTCACTTCCGAGAGCATTTCCCTGAGCTTATATTGTATGGATGAGCTCATTCTACCACCTCAAGAATTTTTAGAACGAGCTTCCCATGCTCCGTCAATTCCACGGGCTTTGGAATGTTCTTTTCGCCGTAGTCTATCAGTCCAAGCTCTTTCAGAATCCTGGCGTTGAGCTTTAACGTAGAGATGGGCTTTCCGGTGCTCCTGCTTATATCCTCCAAAAGGGCATTCAGGGAGCGATGCTTCCCGTTTATTCTCCGTAAAATCAATACCTGATTTCCATTCAAAGCCCTTAAGAGGAGCCTTTTGACCACCATTAACCCATCTCTTCTAATCTCCACGTTTTGGGTTACAGATATTGGCAGGGCATCACCCATTGGCGGGACATCACCATCACCGGAGTTTACAGTGTAAAATTGATATTTAAACCTTTGGCCAGGGTAAGCTGTCCAAATATTTTTATGTAAATTCCAAGATTCGGGCATAATGGTGGGGGTGTACTACATGAACCTTAGCAATATGGTAAAGCTTCGAAAAAAGGAAGGAGCGAACCCGGTGATAGCTGAGATAAAGGTCTACTCTCCAAAGCATGGCGATTTACTCAGGGGTAGAGACCCCCTCGATATACTGAGGATCTATGAACGATCCGGGGTCGCGGGAATTTCGTATATAACCGCGAATGAATTCAAGGGGAACTTTGACACGCTAAGGCAGATATGCAACGAAACGGACCTTCCCGTGCTGAGGAAGGACTTTATAACGAGTAAGGGGGAAATTGAAAGGACGGCTGAGGTTGGAGCGTCGGCGATTCTACTCATTACAAGGATTCTCGGGGAAAAGACTGCTGAATTCGTTGATTACGCCTTGGACCATGGACTCGATACACTTGTCGAGGTCCATAGTATCGAAGAGGCGAGGATCGCAAACGAAACCAACACGACTATGATAGGGATAAACAATAGGGATATAGCGATCCTTGAAAGGGATGACGGGAACGTTGAGCTTACGGAGCGGCTGTGCAGACACGTGAGAGGGGACGTTGTGAGAGTCAGCGAGAGCGGAATAAGAAGTATTGATGATCTTAAGCGGGCATTAAAGTGCGCAGATGCGGCCTTAATCGGAACAGCCTTCATGATGGCTGAAAACACCGAGGAGTTTGTTAGGGCATTTGTGGAGGCGGGAAGATGATTGGAGAGGTCATTAAAGGCCTTGATTTTGAAAAAGCCTACGAGTTATCCCGCAGCTTACCTGAGCTTGATGAGATACAGATAGCAGCCATACTTGGGGCGATGGAAGGTAGGGGATATGATGCGGAGATTATAGCAGGATTTGCCAAAGGAATCGTGGAGAAATCGAGGATTGATCTTGGCAGAGTTGCTGATACCTGCGGGACCGGTGGAGATGGCTCCGCCACAATAAATGTAAGCACCGCCGTTGCCTTGGCCCTCTCCACGATCCATCCTGTGGCAAAGCATGGTAACAGGGCCATGAGCTCCAAGAGCGGTTCTGCAGACGTGCTTGAGGCAATGGGCATCAACATCGAGATGGATGAGAGCATGGCGAAGAAGATGGTTAAAGATGTCGGTTTCGCCTTCCTCTTCGCTCCGCTCTATCACAAAAGCTTTGCAAGGGTTGTTTCTGTTAGAAGGAAGCTCGGAATCAGGACGATATTCAACATCCTCGGACCTTTAACCAATCCTGCAAATCCTGAAATGCAGATTGTTGGTGTTGCGAATGAGAGCTTGCTTTCAAAGGTCGCGGAGACCCTTTCACTGCTCAACAGAAGGGCTTTGGTCGTTCACGGAAGCGGTATGGATGAGGTAAGTCCCTCGGATAAAACAACAGCTTTACTAGTGGATAACGGTAGCATTGAAAGGATCATACTGCTGCCAGAAGATTTTGGGGTTAAGAGAACAAAGGTCATCCCATGCTATGGCAAAGAGGAATCAGCGGAGAGGATCAGGGCGGTTTTCAACGGCAAAGGTCACGAGGAGGACCGAACGTTCATAGGCATCAACTTCGCCGCAGCCCTTTACGCCATTGGCTACGAAGACCTGAAGGAGAACATGGAGATTTTTAAGGAAAAGCTTGAAAGCGGAGCTTTTTCAAAAAAGCTGGAGGAGATCGTATGCAAAAGCACGAGTATGTCAGTCCGGTAAAGCTCTACGCTGTCATCAGGGATGAAAGCTATCCCTTCATCCTTGAATCTGCCGAAAAGAGTGGCAGAGCAAGGTACACCTACATCTCCTTCAACCCGCTTTACACTGTGAAGGTGGGTAGCAGAACAGAGGTGGACGGTAGTGTTGTTTCAAAAATCTCTGATCCCTTTGATGCACTTAAAGAAATTCACGTAAAGGGGCTTCTTGTGGGATATATAGCATATGATGCTGCGAAAAACTATATTGGCAAAAAACCAGAAACGCCATCGGTATTTGGTTGCTATGACAGCTACTTTGTCTATGACCACTACCTGAAAAAGCTCTTCAGCGTTAATGTAGATAATGCAGACAGGCTTGTTGAGAGGGCAAAGAGGGTGGAGATTGAGGGAGGAAAAGGAAATTCAAGCATTGTAAAGGCAGGAAGTAAAGAGAAGTTTATGGAGATGGTTGAAAAGGGAAAAGAGCAGATTTTTGAGGGTGAGGTCTACCAGATTGTACTGTCAAGAGAATACGTGATTGAGACAGATCTCAATCCATTTCAGATGTATCTTAATTTGAGGGAGGCAAATCCAAGCCCGTACATGTTCTTGCTTGAATTTGACAGGGCTTTGATAGGTTCAAGCCCTGAAACGATGGGAAGGGTTGAGGGAAGGAACTTCATAATCAACCCCATAGCGGGAACAGCAAAGAGAGAAAAGGGCAGAGAGGCAGAAATAGCAGATAGATTACTCAACGATGAGAAGGAGAGGGCAGAGCACGTCATGCTCGTTGATTTAGCGAGGAATGATGTAAGGAAGGTCTCCAGATCCGGGAGTGTAAGGGTGTCCAAGTTCATGGATGTCATAAGCTATCCGAGTGTTCTTCACATTGAGAGCGAGGTTGTTGGAGAACTAAGGGCTGGTATGACCCACTTCGATGCAATGAAGGCTGCTTTTCCTGCTGGGACAGTTACGGGAGCACCAAAACTGAGGGCGATAGAACTTATTGATGAAATTGAAAGAGATAACAGAGGGGTTTATGCCGGGGCGGTGGGATACTTTTCCGAGAACCTCTCTGATCTGGCAATAGCAATAAGAATGATTGAGTTTGATGGCAAAGCACGGGTAAGGGCTGGAGCAGGGATAGTTGCAGACTCGAATCCGGAAAAGGAGTTCTATGAGACCGAAAATAAGATTGTGAGGGTTCTGAGGGCGGTGGGATTATGATTGTGGTTATAGACTGTAAAGATTCCTTCGTTTACAATCTGGTTGAATACATTTCGTTATTTGACAGAGTAAAGGTGGTTGACAGGGACAATGCAAGAGATATTGAAGGACTGGATTTTGATGGTATTGTGATCTCCCCCGGTCCTGGAAAACCCGACAGAAGTCTCGAATTTGTTTTTGATTATAACGTTCCGGTTCTGGGAGTGTGTCTTGGCCATCAGATTATCGCAGAGGTTTTTGGTGGAGAAGTGGGGAAGGTTAAGCCCGTTCACGGAAAGACCTCACTTGTAAAACATGATGGGAAGGATATTTTCAGGGGAGTTAGAAATCCATTTAGGGCTGGTAGATACCATTCTCTTGCCGTATTAAAGCCGCCCGAGGGGTTTGAGGTTAATGCAAGGACTGAAGATGGGGTGATTATGGGGATAAAGAGAGGGAATATTTTCGGAGTTCAGTTCCACCCGGAGAGCGTTCTTACTGAGGATGGATTGAAAATTATCAGAAATTTCGTGGGGATCTGCCATGATCGTTAAGGTTTGTGGCATAAAAAGTCTTGAAGAGCTTGAGATTGTTGAGAGGTATGCCGATGCAACGGGGGTTGTTGTTAAAAGCAACTCGAGGAGACGCGTTGATCTGGATAAAGCAAAGGAGATTATTGATTCGTCCACGATCCCGGTTTTTGCCGTCTCAACAGCCAGAAGCTATGAGGAGTGGGAGGAAATAATAGCCAAAACCGAATGTAACATGGTTCAGGTTCATTCAGATATGCCTGTAGAGGAGTTTGAGAAGCTGAAGGGTATTGTTAAGGTTATGAAGGCTTTTATTGTTGATAAACCCGCGGATGAGATATCAGGACTGATTGAAATTTACTCTCCCCATCTCATACTGCTCGACTCGGGATATGGGAGCGGGGAAGTGCATGACTGGAGAATAAGCAGGGAGGTAGCAAGAAAGTATGAAGTTTTTCTCGCTGGTGGGCTGAATGTGGAAAACGTTGTGGAGGCAATAAACATCGTTAAGCCTGTGGGTGTGGACGTTTCATCCGGGGTTGAGAGAGATGGCTTAAAGGATGAGGAACTTGTTAGGGAATTTGTAAGGAGGGCGAAAAATGAGGTTTGGTGAGTTTGGCGGAAGATTTGTGCCCGAAGTCCTTGTTCCACCGCTTGAAGAGCTGGAGAGGGCTTACAGCAAATTTAAGGATGACGAGGAGTTTAAGGAGAGGCTGGATTACTACCTTAAAAACTACGCAGGCAGACCAACACCGCTCTACTATGCTGAAAATCTAACCAAAAAGCTCGGGGGGGCAAGGATATATCTGAAGCGTGAGGACCTGTTGCACGGAGGGGCACACAAAATCAACAACACAATTGGACAGGCTTTGCTGGCGAAGTTTATGGGAAAAAACAGGGTTATAGCAGAAACTGGTGCAGGACAGCATGGAGTGGCTACGGCGATGGCGGGAGCACTCTTCAACATGGAAGTGGATGTTTACATGGGTTCTGAAGACGTGGAGAGGCAGAAAGTGAATGTCTTCCGCATGCAATTGCTTGGGGCAAACGTCATTCCAGTGGAAATCGGTTCAAAAACACTGAAAGATGCAATAAATGAAGCTCTGAGAGACTGGGTTTCGAGCTTTGAATACACCCATTACCTGATTGGCTCCGTTGTGGGCCCACATCCTTATCCAACAATAGTCAGGGACTTCCAGTCCGTTATCGGTAAAGAGGTTAAAAAGCAAATTCTTGAAATCGAAGGAGTTTTGCCGGATGCCATCGTTGCCTGTGTTGGGGGAGGCAGCAATGCTATGGGGATATTTCACCCCTTCATAAAAGACCCTGTGAGACTCATCGGTGTTGAAGCTGCCGGAAAAGGTTTGAGTACCGGTAAGCATTCGGCATCACTCTCCGCCGGAAAGAGGGGTGTTCTGCATGGAATGCTATCCTATTTCTTGCAGGATGAGGACGGGCAGATAGCTACAACCCACAGCATTGCTGCGGGTTTGGATTATTCGGGTGTTGGACCTGAACATGCCTGGCTCAAGGAGAGTGGTAGGGCTGAATACGTGGCTGTGGATGATAAGCAGGCTTTAAGAGCTTTTATCGAACTCTCAAAGACTGAGGGAATCTTACCAGCATTGGAATCCTCTCACGCTTTAGCTCATGCCATGGAGCTTGCTAAGGAAATGAGCCGGGATGAGATAATAGTGGTTAATTTATCCGGTAGGGGAGACAAGGATCTTGGGATTGTTAGGGGGGCGTTAGGATGATAAGAAAACCTGCCCTGATAACGTTTATAACAGCTGGAGACCCAAATATAACCGCAACTCTCGATTTTATGTCCTCCCTATCCAAATATACGGATGTAATCGAACTTGGCATACCCTTCAGCGATCCGATGGCTGATGGGAGAACGATACAGCTGGCAAATGAAAGGGCACTGAAAAATGGAACAAAAGTCAGGGATGTGTTTAAAACTGTCAAAAAATTCAAGGATCAGTCAGAGACTCCAGTGGTGCTCATGACATACTACAATCCCGTCTACAGGAGAGGTGTTGAGAACTTTGTGAAAGAGGCCAAGGAAGTGGGTGTTGACGGATTGATAGTTGTGGATCTCCCGGTGGAGGAGGCGAGAGAATACTTGAACATCTGCAGGAGATACAAAATGGAGACGATATTTTTAGCTGCTCCAAACACTTCTAAAGAGAGGTTAAGGCTGATAGATGAGGCAAGCTCAGCCTTCGTGTATTTGGTCTCTCTCTATGGGACAACTGGAGCAAGGGAGCGAGTTTCGGAGTCTGCTTTCGATCTGATTAGAAGAGCGAAAGAAGTTTGCAATAAGCCTTTAGCTGTGGGTTTTGGTGTTTCAAAACCCGAACACGTTTCAGAATTGATAAACGCCGGGGCTGATGGGGTTGTCGTTGGTAGCGCTCTGGTGAAAATTATAGAAAAGTACGGGGAAGACGCTACGGAAAAGCTTGAAGAAAAAGTCAAAGAGCTAAAAATAGGAGTGGATGGTTAGAACTTTCCTGTAAACTTAAACTGCCCACGTGAATCACACGTAAAAAGATGCTGTATTAGCTCAGCTGACAACAGTAGAATGCCTTTTTTTCACCCCAGTTACCATCAGTTGTGTATATCAGGTTAGAATCATCCTAGATTGAAAATCCAAGCCTCTCTTCTCCTTTTCCGCTTTACTGGTATGTATTAACTAAAGTTTATTTGTTTAAAGTGGCAACATCGGGGCCTGAATTCAAGTAAAGGTCATCAGGGATTCAAAAAATTTTTGTAAAACCTTATATTTGAGAAGGAAAAGCCCAAGGAGAGGTGATTCAAATAGGTGATTTACAAACTCTCTCCAACAGAAGGATAGTTGTTAAATTTGGAGGAAGCTCTATTAGAGACTCTTTTAATGAGGCTTTAGAGTTTGTTTTGAGACTTTATGAAAACAATGAGGTTATGGTTGTGCTTTCAGCACTCGAAGGGGTCACATCTGTTCACCTCTCCAGGGGAGGATTAGTCTGGACGCTTACCTGTTCTTGCATAGGGTTCTTAAGTACTGGGGGTGAGCCTGAGTTTGTGATTGATAAAGGGTTTGTGGGCTTTTCAGAGGTTAGGGTTGAGGTTTAAGCAGTTTAGTGAGCGGAGTGTTGTTGAGTCTGTTTTTTCTTTGCTGAAGATGAGGACTGAGAGGTTTTGGAACAGGTTCCCGTACAGGTCTTCTTTTACTTCAGTTCAAAGCTGGCTGGTTTTTGCGCTTTATAATTCTCTGGAAATGATGCCCAACTTATCTTAACGGTCTCCCATAAACCATAGAAAATTCTTATTAGGTCCCGCGCCCACCAACCCCCGTGATGACCATGCGCATGGAAGAGTTAACCTGGCCGGAGTTTGAGAAACTGAAGGGGAGCGTTGACACCGTGATACTCCCCGTTGGGAGCGTCGAGGCCCACGGGCGGCACCTCCCGCTCGGAACCGATACCTTCGCCCCCCTCGAGATAGCGAAGCGGGTCGAGGAGAGACTCCAAGAGCTCGGCTTTGGTGTCCTCGTGGCCCCGCCCGTGTGGTACGGGCACACCTTCGTCCTCAACGCCTACCCCGGAACCGTGAACGTGGGTGGAGGGGCGTTCATGGCCTACGTCCGGGAGATAATGAGGGAGTTCGCGGTTGAGGGCTTCAGGCGAATAGTCCTCCTCAACGGACACGGCGGAAACTACTCCCCGCTGGTCCTGGCGGCCGAGGAAGTGGCCCAGGAGTTTCCCGAAACGGAGGTATGGCTCGTAAACTGGTGGCTGGACTTCCGAGAGGACATCCTCAGCGTATGCTCAAGCCAGGGGCACGCCGGAGAGGACGAAACGTCCGTGATGCTCGCGATAAGACCCGGGCTCGTGAGGATGGAAGAGGCAAGGGGAAGGAAGAGACGCTCGAAGGTCAGGGTAATCAAGAGGGACGTAGGGAGAGAGCTGTTCCCGGACGGTGTGAACGATGACCCATCCGGGGCGACGGCCGAGAAGGGGGAGGCCATTCTGAGCGTCGTCAGCGAGAAGATAGCCCGCCTGATAGCGGGGGAGAACGATGGGACGTGATGCGGTTCTCGATGAGATAGACAGGCGCATAAAACGCCTGCAGGCTGAGATCGATATAGCCGAGGAGAGGCTCCGCTACCTTGAGGAGGTGGGTTCCCCGTCAAGGTACAACGTCATCAGGAGGGACGATTATTCTCTTTACTACCTCGTTCTCATGGGCATCTGGATCCTTCTCGGGTTTCTCTCACTCATCGCCGTCGGGCACCGCCTCCCCTACAGTTTCAACCTTCCCGTGCTCCCGTACCTTCTCGTAACCCTCGTTGTAATCGTGCTATCCGTTGCCTACTACTGGCTCGGCAGGAGGGCGGAACCAAAAACACCCATGGACGAGCTCGAGGAAAGGGAGAGGCTCGCGAGGCTCGTGCTTTCCCGCTTCTACAAGCCCCTGCGCGAGGCCGTCGAGAAGGATGACAGGGAGGCGATGGAGGCTCTGGCGGAGGAGCTACTCAACGATTCCCTGCTCGCCGGGGCGGTTGAGAGGATGGGGGAGGGCGACCCAAAGGTTATGGCCTACTCCCTGTACCTCTACACCAGATTCCGCCCCGAGCTGGAGGGGGAGGTGAGGGAGGCCCTCTCAAGCCTCGGCAATGGACCCATGAGGGCTCTCCTGTCCGGGCTCATCGAGGGCTAAGGTTATAACAAATGACGCGTTGTTTTATCGGGTGAGGGATTTGAGGTTCGAAGTTCTGAGGAAGGAGGACATGAACGCACTCTCGAGGGAGCTGAGCCGGGCGGGTATAATGAACCGAACCCGCGAGGAGGTAACGCCCGATATCTCCCACTACGTAGTTGTGGAAGGTACGTACGCCGAACTCGTTGAAAAGGCCGCGGGGATAGGCCCCCTGGGGGAGAACCTCGACGAGTTAAAGCTGTCCTTCCAGGAGATAATGGAGAACTGGGAGCCGGGGCAGGAGAAAGAACTGGATGAGCTCCTCGATGAGTCCGACCTCGGAAGGCTCCTGGTGCTCAAGGCCCTGATGGAGAGCGGTCAGGTGGTCGAGGAGGACGGAAAACTCGTGCTCGTGAAGGAACCGGTTCTGGATAACCTGAAGGTGGAGCTCCGCTTTCCCATAGAGGTGGTCGAGGAGTACATTGAGGAACTCGAGAAGCACTTCGAAACGAGGATGATAACCGAATACGTCATGGAGAAGAGGTACTTCGTTGAGGTGGTGGAGGTGGATAGGGAGCTCATTGAAACCGCCCTTGAGATAGCCGGGGAGTACGCCACGGAGGAAAGCGTAACGGAGGCGATGTTCGACGGCATAGCGCGCTCCGTTCTGGCGGGAGTGGTCGTGAAGCTGGCGGAGAAGCACGGGAAGAAGAAAGAGCTGATAGAGGCCCTTCTCGAGAGGGAACCCATCGTCGTGGAGAGCGGAGGTGGGAGGCTCAACGTTTACTTCGACGAGGACGCAGTGGAGGACTTTCTCAAAGAGCTCCAGAGGCTCGGTTACCTGAAAATCAAGGGCAACAGGGTGTGGGTCTGATCCACCCGACTTACCCCCGTAAAATTTTAAAAAGGGCCCTCCCCATATAGCGGCCGGGTGGTGGCGATGGCGGAGCTGAAGGCGGTTGTGTTCTACGACCGCGACGGAACCCGCTACTACCGCTGCCCGCGCTGTGGCATGCTGTTTAGAAAGTCCAGAGACTACGCGAGACACGTGAGCAAGTCCCACGGCCACCTCTTCAAGAAATAACCCCTTTTTTCTTTGGGATGAGGAGGACGGCCAGGCCTGAAAGGTGATGAACGGTTTCGGGCTTACCGACCGTCACTCCCTCATGACTATCTCCTTCGTGAGCCTGACGGTGAAGGTCTTCCCGACCTTCTTCCTCTCAATGAGCTGCTTCTTCTCGAGCTCCTGGATGATCCTGCTTATGGTCGGCCGGGAATAGCCCGTGAGCTCCGGCAGTTCCTCCTGCTTGACGACGCCGCCCTTCTCGAGGATGGCCTTAACAACTATGCGCTCCTTCTCGGTTAGGACCTCGATGGGAACCCTGTTGGAGGACCACTTCTTCTTGGCGTAGTAGAGCGAGACCGGAACCGCAACGGCGAGCGAGAGCAACACCGCGGCCACCACCGTTACCCAGTTAGTTTCCTTGGGCTGCTTGGGCACAGTTATCTTGAGGGTCTCCTTGACCCAGTAGGTTTGGTAACCCATGCTCTCTATTTTGGTCTGGACGTCCTTTGACATGCCCGCCCCCATCAGGAGGACGAGATCCGGGTGGAGTTTCTTCAACGCGCTGGCCGTCGAATCGGAGAGCGCATCCTCCTGCGTTAAAAGCAGGGGGTAGCCGTATATCATGGCCCACCTCGCCGCCGCCAGGGCCGAGCCGTAATCGCTGGAGCTGGCGACGACGACGGTATCGTAACCGTTCGGATAGAAGTACAGCGCCAGCTTTGCGGCCGTCTCCGTTCTAACCGCACCGCCTATCCTCTCGACAGTGAAGCCCATCCTGAGTAGCTCGTCCTGGACGGTGTCACTCACCGCCTGGGAGTCGCCTATTATGAGCACGTGGTTCCACCCGAACTGGGAGTAGCTCTGGAGCTGGGCCATGGTACCGGGATCGAGTTCCTTCGGGTTAACCGGAAGAATCGGGACGTCGAGCATCTTCGCGTAGGGGAGCGCGACGATGTAATCGATCAGATCGTCGTTCCTGACGATGATTAAATCGTACTTGGGACCCTCGTTCCCGCCTCCCTGGGCCGAGGAGAGGGGGATGAGGAAGGATGAGAACGCTATGAAGATTAGTACCAACGCCAGAGCCCTTTTGACCATTCCACCACCTGAAAAAAGGGTAAGGAAAGCCCCTTAAAAGGTTTTTCAAAGCTCCAGGGTCTCGCCGGGTTTGAGGATCACAACCTCGGCTTTGCCCCCCACGAGCCTCCTGAACTCCTCGGGGTCCGCTGAGATCGGCGGCCAGGTGTTGTAGTGCATCGGGACGACCTTCCTCGGCCTGAGGAGCTCCACGGCCTTGGCGGCCTCCTTAACCCCCATCGTGAAGTGTCCGCCTATCGGAAGGAGGGCAACATCGATGGGCCCGTAGAGCTCGGAGAGGAGTTTCATGTCGCCGAAGATGAAGGTGTCGCCCGCGTGGTACACCGTAACGCCGTCGAGGGTGACTATGTAGCCGCAGGGGTTTCCGATGCCGTACTTGCCGTCGCTGCTGGAGTGCCAGGCGGGGACCTGAACGATTTTGACCCCATCGATCTCGGTCGGCCCGTAGTTCATGCCGATGGTCGTTATCCCCTTCTCCTTCTCAACGAGGTAGTTGGCTATATCGTACATCGCGACGATCTTCGCTCCGGTTCTCCTGGCTATCTCCGGCGCATCACCGATGTGATCCCCGTGGGCGTGGGTCACGAGTATGAGATCCGCGTCCACCTCTTCCGGCTTGACGGCCGCCACGGGATTCCCGGTCAGGAACGGGTCTATCAGGATCCTCCTGCTCCCCTCTATCAGAAACGCCGCGTGGCCCAGGAACCTCACCTTCACCATGGTACCACCCCGCGAATATAATAACCATGGCTCACTTAAGTCTTTCGGGGGGTGGAGTTATGCTCAGTAATGTCTGTTTTAGCCCATCGGAGCCTTACTTTTTCTCTTCCGTGCCCATATTTGTCTCGCTGTCCTTTTTGGGAAAGCTTATATAGAATCCCGTGGACTTTAGACCGGTGATGCGATGACGTTCGATTACTTCTTCAGGCCAAAGGGCATAGCCGTCATCGGGGCGTCCAACGACCCGCTCAAACTCGGCTACGAGGTCTTCAAGAACCTGAAGGGCTATAAGGAAGGGAAGGTTTACCCAGTGAACGTCAAGGACGAGGTCGTCCAGGGGGTTAAGGCTTACAGGAACGTGAAGGAGATTCCGGGCGAGGTCGACCTGGCGGTCATCGTCGTTCCGAAGCGCTTCGTCAAGGAAACGGTAGTGGACTGCGGCGAGAAGGGCGTTAAGGGGATAATCCTCATAACCGCGGGCTTTGGCGAGGTCGGGGAGGAAGGGAAGAGGGAGGAGCGCGAGCTCGTCGAGATAGCCCGTAGGTACGGCATGAGGATAGTCGGACCGAACTGCGTCGGGATAATGAACACCCACAACGACATGAACGCCACCTTCGTCATGAACGCGAAGAGGGGCGACATAGCCTTCATAAGTCAGAGCGGCGCCCTCGGGGCGGGCATAATCTACAAGACGGTCAAGGAGGGGATAGGTTTCTCCAAGTTCGTCAGCATAGGCAACATGGCCGACGTGGACTTCGCCGAGTTCATGGAGTACTTGGCCGACACCGAGGAGGACAGGGCCATCGCCCTCTACATCGAGGGTCTCAGGGACGGGCGGCGCTTCATGGATGTGGCCAGGAGGGTCACCCGGAAGAAACCCGTCATCGTTTTAAAAGCCGGAAGGAGCGAGAGCGGTGCGAGGGCGGCTTCTTCTCATACAGGTTCATTAGCCGGCTCCTACAGGATATACGAGGCGGCGTTCAAGCAGAGCGGCGTTATCATCGCCGACACGATAGACGACATGCTCAGCATGGCAAGGGCGTTCACCCAGCCACTGCCCAAGGGCAAGCGCGTCGCGATAATGACCAACGCCGGCGGCCCGGGGGTTCTGACGGCGGACGCTATAGACCGGCTCGGCCTCAAGCTCGCCGACCTCGAGGACGAAACCATAGAGGAGCTCCGCTCGTTCCTCCCGCCGATGGCTGCGGTGAAAAACCCCGTGGACATGATAGCGAGCGCCCGTGGCGAGGATTACTACAGAACCGCCAGGGCTCTCCTCGAGGACAAAAACGTTGACCTGCTGATAAGCATCTGCGTCGTTCCCACCTTCGCGGGCATGACACCGACGGAGCACGCGGAGGGGGTCATCAGGGCAGTCAAGGAGGTGAACAACGGGAAGCCCGTCCTCGGCCTGTTCATGGCAGGCTACGTGAGCGAGGAGGCCAAGGAGCTTCTCGAAAGGAACGGGATCCCGAGCTACGAGAGGCCAGAAGATGTCGCCGCCGGTGCATACGCGCTCGTCGAGTTTGCGAAGGCAAGGGGAGTTTTGAAGGGGTGAGGATGCCCGTGAAAACGGAGGGGGTCAAGAAGGGGTTACAACCGAAGGAGACCTCGCCGCCCACCATAGACGACGTTTACATGAAGGTTAAAGAGTTAATCGGGGAGATCGAGGAAGACCCTCACAAGGTCCTCAGGGAGATGAGAGATGCTCGTGGTTGATACGTCTGTCCTCATAGACGCTACGATTCCGGTTAGGGGGAAGGAAAAACGAAACGAACTGGCCAGAGGGGTTATCTCCGCCGCGGAAAGCAGAAGAGAACCTCTGGTAATCCCCCGACTGGGGGTCGTTGAAACCGTTAGCCTGATTAAACGACTAACCGGAGCCAAAAAGTTCAACGCAATCCTTCTTTCATCCGATAAAGACATGGTTAAGAGGGCCGGGAAGATAGGTGTGAGGGCTTTTTACATTTTGGACGAAACGGATGTTGAAAGGTTTTACAAGGAGTTACCTGGAGGTGTGTGAATGGCGAAGGTTACGGACATGGTTTTGTGGGACAAGCCGGGGGAGAAGGTGCTCCTCCTCGGCAACCAAGCTATAGCGAGGGGGGCACTGGAGGCCAACGTGGCGGTCTACGCGGCCTACCCGGGAACCCCGAGCTCCGAACTGACGGACACCATGGCGGTTGTGGCGGAGAGGGCAGGAGTTTACATGGAGTACTCCACCAACGAGAAGGTCGCCTTTGAGACGGCCCTGGCCGCCGCGTGGAGCGGTCTGAGGGCCATGACGGCCATGAAGCACGTCGGCCTCAACGTCGCGGCGGACACCTTCCTCAGCTCGGTCGGCATGGGCGTTGAGGGCGGCTTCGTGATCATGGTGGCCGACGACCCGAGCATGTGGAGCAGCCAGAACGAGCAGGACACGAGGGTTTACGCGAAGTTTGCCAACGTCCCCGTCCTCGAGCCGAGTTCGCCGCAGGAAGCCAAGGACATGGCGAAGTACGCCTTCGAGCTGAGCGAGAAGTTCAAGCACTTCGTTATCCTGAGAACCACAACGAGGAGCTCCCACGCGAGGGGGGAGGTCGTCCTCGGCGAGCTTCCAGAGGAGATAAAAGCCGGAAAGAGAAAGTTCGGGAAGTTCAAGAAGGACCCGAGCAGGTTCGTCGATGTGCCCTCGAACGCCAGGAAGTTCCACCCGCTCGTCCTCGAGAAGATAGAGAAGATCCGGGAGGAGTTCAACGAGGTGCCGTTCAACTGGATAGAGGGCGACGAGAACGCGAAGGTCGGCGTAATCGCCCCGGGTCTGTCATATTCCTACGTCAAGGAGGCCCTTCACTGGCTCGGCGTGGAGAACGTCAGGATCCTCAAGCTCGGAACGCCGTTCCCCGTCCCCTACGGCCTGCTCGAGAAGTTCTTCGACGGCCTCGAGAAGGTCCTCATCGTCGAGGAGCTCGAACCGGTCGTTGAGGAGCAGGTCAAGACCTGGGCGTACGACAAGGGCCTCAGGATACCGATCCACGGGAAGGACCTCGTTCCGCGGGTCTACGAGATGACGACGAGGAGGGCTGTGGAAGCCATAGCAAGGTTCCTCGGGATTGAGACGCCGCTGGACTACGGGGAGCTCGACGCCAAGTACAAAAAGGCCCTCGAGCTCGTCCCGCCGAGGCCACCGAGCCTCTGTCCGGCGTGCCCGCACAGGAACAGCTTCTACGCCATAAAGAAGGCCACGAGGGCGAGGGGTATCTACCCGAGCGACATAGGCTGTTACACCCTCGGCGTGCTCCCGCCGTTAAATACGGTTGACACGACGGTCGCCATGGGTGGCTCTATAGGCATAGCCCACGGCCTGGAGATAGCCCAGCACGGCTCCCTGAGCGAGAAGGAGCGGAAGAAGGAGAAGAAGGTCATCGTGGCGACGATAGGCGACTCCACGTTCTTCCACACGGGCCTTCCGGCCCTCGCGAACGCAATATACAACCGCTCCAACGTGCTTATAGTCGTTCTCGACAACCTCGTCACGGCCATGACCGGCGACCAGCCGAACCCGAGCACGGGGAGGACGCCGCACGGCATGGGTAAGAGGATCCCGATAGAGGACGTGGCCAAGGCGATGGGAGCCGACTTCGTCGAGGTCGTCGACCCCTACGACATAAAGAGAACCTACGAGGTCATGAAGAAGGCCCTCGAGGTCGAGGGGGTCAGCGTCGTCGTGTCGAGGCAGGTCTGCGCCCTCTACAAGGTAGGACAGATGAGGAGAAGGGGCGAGAAGTGGCCGATATACTACGTGGACGAGGAGGCCTGTACGGGCTGTAAGATATGTATCAACGCCTACGGCTGTCCGGCCATCTACTGGGACGAGGAGAAGAAGCAGGCGAGGGTAGAGCCCAGTATGTGCTGGGGCTGCGGTGGATGCGCCCAGGTGTGTCCGTTCGGCGCCTTCAAGCCCGTTGAGGAGGGAGAGGAATGAAGGTTAAGGAGTACAACATAGTCATCTCAGGTGTTGGTGGCCAGGGCGTCCTAACCGCCGCGAGCATCCTCGGCTGGGCGGCCCTCCACGCCGGCTACAAGGTGAGGATGGGAGAGGTCCACGGGATGAGCCAGCGCTTCGGAAGCGTCGTCTCCTACGTCCGCTTCGGTGAGGAGGTCTACGGTTCGATGGTTCCCGAGGGGAAGGGCGACGTAATCCTCAGCTTCGAACCGGTGGAGGCCCTGCGCTACGTAAACTACCTCAAGCAGGGCGGGATGGCGGTGGTGAACACCAAGCCGATAGTTCCCGTCCAGGTGTCGATGGGTCAGGCCCGCTACCCTGAGATAGAGGAGATCAGGAGGGTATTTGAGGAGGACTGGAAGGCCAAGTGGATAGGCTTCAACGCAGAGGAGCTGGCGGTTAAGGCCGGCCACGTCATAACCACCAACACCGTCCTCATCGGGGCCCTGACCCAGATACCCGAGTTCCCGCTCGGCGAGGATCACGTCAGGGAAGTTATAAGGCTCAGCGTCCCGCCCAAGGCGGTTGACATGAACATGAGGGCCTTCGACCTCGGCGTTAAGGCCGCCAAGGACGTGCTGGGGCTTTGAAGCCCGGCGAGCCCTTCTTTTATTCTTAGTTTTGAAAACCCCTCGCGGCGTTTCTGTTTTCCCGCTGACCCCTTCCTTGATAACTTACCCCGGGTAAGTAACTTACGGTGGGGTAAGTCCCTTCACCGCCGAGGTTCCCCTATCAGAAGCGTAACAGCAGGTAAGATTGAAAGGTTCGAGGATAAAAAGGCTCACCACTCCTCTTCTTCCCCTTCTCCGATGAGGTCGTACTTCTCCAGCTCGCGGAGGAGCTTTCTGACGGCCTCCCAGGCGTCGTGTTCGCTCTTCGCTCCCGAACAGACTATCTTTCCGGAGGAGAAGAGCAGTATAACGGCCCTCGGCTCTTTAACGCGGTAGATGACGCCAGGGAACTGCTCGGGTTCGTACTCACAGTTCGGGAGGCTCAGGGCAACGGCATCGAGGTTGAACTCCATACCGATGTCCCCGCTGAAGACCATGTTCTGGATGTCTATCTGCGGGGCGCGGCTGAACTTCGCCCCTATCTTCTTGAGCATCTGGATGAGCTTGTTGACGGCGCGCTCTATGTCCTCGACGCTCTTGGCGCCTGTGACGACCAGTTTTCCGGAGCTGAATATCAACAGGGCCACCTTCGGCTCGTCGAAGCGGCATATTATCCCCGGGAACTCCTCGGGGTTGTACTTGGAGTGGGGGCACATCTCTATGACCCTCTCAAGGTTCAGCTGCGTGAAGAGGTCCACAGAAGCGACGATGTTCTCTATTCTGAGCTTTACATTGCTCATGTCGACCAAGGCTTACACCTCCGGATGGTGGGTTTAAAAACCCTTTATAAATGGGCTGGCGGAGTTTTTAAAGGTTTAGGTTCTAAAAGTGAAGCTTAAACTGGAATCGGGTGAAGGCTTAAAAGGCGCTCGCACTACGGGAAGGCGGTGACATCGAATGAGAAACACGATAGTTCTGGTAAGGACGGACAACTTCCAGAAGGCGAGCGTAGCGCTGGCGGATCTGGTCCGCTACGGGGGGATGGAGATCCGCGGCGACCCGAGGATAATCCCGCCGGCGCTCTCCGACTGGGCCTTCGAGAAGATAAGCGGTGAGAAGCCGAGGAGAAAGTTCAGGGCCCACGTAATCGCCCAGGTGGATCTCCCTCCGGCCAAGGCCATCGGCAGGCTCACGGATATACACCCCCCCGCCCACGTCCTCGTCATCCCCCCCGATTCCGAGGTCTGGGAGGAGCTCATACGCCTCTGGAACACGTTCGAGAAGCTGAGAGGTTTCCACCCGCCCAAGAGGAGGAAGGGAGAAGGGGGAAAGAAGGAGGGAGAGGGGGAGTTTTAGTCACTTCTTCCTCTTCCGTATCCGAACGTTGGCCATGTCGCCGAGCGTCGGCTCGTAATCCTTTGGGATCACGGGTTTTTTATCAACATCGAGCTCGGCGCGCTCGATCAGGGTTATTCCGAAGTACTTCTCCAGTTTCCGGGCCTCCTTCACCGTCGGCTCACGGTGGCCGTGTGCTATCGCCCTTAGATCGTTCATCGAGAGGCCGATCTCGTGAGACAGCTCTTCATAGCTCTTCCCGGAGCGCTGGATGGCCTTATAGACGCGTTCGGCGTAGTCCTCGACTATCTCCTCCGTGTAGAGGGGTTTCTCCGCCCTCGGCTTCGATGGTTTCGGTTTCGAGGTTCTCGGGTACGTTCTCCGAGCGGGTCGCCTCCCGGTCGGCATGATACTGAACGTTCCGGGCTTCTTTCCACCGTACTTCTCATAACAGCGGTCGCAGACGAGGACTTCCGCCCCCTCTATCCTTAATTTGTGGCCCGGTCCGCGTATTGGGGCCCCACATATCTCGCAGTATCTGGGTTTGGCCTTTCCCATCTCAATCACCTTCCTGCTCCACTCAAGGCTCGAAGTCAGGATTTTTAAACCCCTCGATGAACTTACCTTGATGGCCAGGGTAACGATAGAGCGGCTCGAAAGGCTGGACCAGGAGACGCTGGAGAAACTCATAGGGATATACATGCGCGGTTACGAGGGCATGCGCGAGTACGGCGGCGAGGGAGTGGGTTACGCGAAGCGCTATCTCCGGTGGTGCTGGGAGAAAGCAAAGGACGGCTTTTTCATCGCGAAGGTCGGCGACGAGATAGCGGGTTTCATAGTCTGCGACGACGACTGGTACAGCAAGTACGAGGGAAGAACCGTCGGGGCCATCCACGAGTTCGTGGTGGACAGGCGCTTCCAGGGACACGGGATAGGCCACAGACTCATGGAGAAATGCCTGGAGTACCTAAAAAAGCACAACGACCGGATAGAGCTGTGGGTCGGGGAGAAGAACGAGAATGCGATGAAGTTCTACGAGGAATACGGCTTCAGGAGGGTCGGCCAGAGCGGGATATGGGTACGCATGGTTAAAGACGTCCGGAAGGAGGATACGGGGCCGGAGAAGATGAAGGAGGTGGTTTGATGCCGTGCATAAAAGCCCCTAACCCCGATACCGTTAGAGACCTGAACGAGGAGAGTTTCATACGCGAGGGCAAGGGGAGACTGAAAATCATCGTGGAAAGCGAAGGGGAGAAAATTGAAACGACCATCAGCGGTTCCCTGAAGAGCGTCGATGAGATGGCGGAGATGCTGGGGGTCGAGGTGAAGGAGGGAAAGATCGACGCCGTGGTGGACGGGGTGAAGGTCCGGGCGAAGCGTGGAAGGCTCGAGATGGAATTCGAGAACGGGGACAGGATGCGCATCGAAAAAGCATAGGGGAAATAAAGAACCGGAAAGGCCGTCACTCCACGGGCGGCCTGAACTTGTAGCCGTAGAGGATTATTCCGTCCTCCTCGAACTCCCTTAACTTTCTGGTAACGACCTCGACCTCCATGCCGAAGTCTATCTCATCCGGCTCCACGTCGGTGAGTTGCGCCAGGACTATCGGTCCCTCCTCAAGCTCGACCAGCGCCAGCGGATAGGGTTTGTAGTACTCGAAGCCGCTCGGCGGGTTTCTAACTATGGTCCAGCTGATGACCTTGCCCTTTCCGCTAAGCTGGACCTCCTCGATGTTCTTTGAGCCGCAGACGGGACAGACCGGCCTCTTGGGGAAGTGAACGTGTCCGTTCTCGCACTTCCCACCGATGAGCCTGTACTTCTCGCTGAAGTGCCTCCAGTAGCGGGCAACCTGCATGGGACGGGCCATCTTCACACCCTCCTGAAGATGTTAACTGTTATGTTTGAGCCTGTTCCACCTATGTTCTGCGTGAGTCCGACCTCCGCATCGGGCACCTGGCTCGGCGCCTCGCCGCGAAGCTGGAGAACCGCCTCGACGGTCTGGTAGAGCCCGGTGGCACCGACGGGGTGGCCGCGGGCCTTCAACCCACCCATGGTCTGAATCGGGTAGCCGGCGTCGATGGCTATCTGGCCCTCCTTTGCGAGTTTCGCACCCTCACCCTTCTTCGCCACGCCAATGGCCTCCAGGCTTAAAGCCGCCATGATAGTGAAGGCGTCGTGGATCTCGAAGAAGTCGATGTCCTCCGGCCCAACGCCCGCCATCTTGTAGGCCTTCTCGGCCGCGATCCTGGCCGCCCTCAGGGTGAGCAGGTCCTCCCTGTTGGCGAGGTTTATCGTGTCTATCGCCCTTCCCATTCCAGCGATCTCAACCCACCTCTCCTTCGGAACCCCGAGTTCCCTGGCCTTCTCCGGCGTGGTTATTATAACCGAGGCCGCTCCGTCGCAGACCGGTGAAGCGTCGAAGAGCTTGATGGGATCGGCGACGTACGGGCTGTTGAGGACGGTGTCAACCTTAATCGGCCTCTTGAACATGGCGTAGGGGTTTTTGGCGCCGTTAGCGTGGGCGTTTACCGAGAACAGGGCGAGGTCCTCCTCGGTGTAGCCGTAAGTCTTCATGTAGTAGCGCATCACGAGCGCGTTGAGGGCCACGAAGCTCGCCCCGTGGAAGAGCTCCCACTCGGCGTCCGCCGCGTAGGCCAGGTAGCGCGTGGCGTCGCTCGGCCAGCCGTCCGTCATCTTCTCGACGCCGACGACGGCAACGACGTCCTCGAGACCGCTGAGAACGGCTTTAACCCCCTCCTGAACGGCGGCACCGCCGCTGGCGCAGGCCGCCTCGACCTTTACCGCCGGGATGTTGCCCAATCCCGCCCAGTCCGCTATGAGCGCCCCGAGGTTCTCCTGCTCGACGAAAGAGCCCGAGAGCATGTTACCAACGTAGAGGGAGTCGACCTTGTCAACACCGGCATCTTCCATCGCGTTGAAGAGGGCCTCAACGGCTAAATCCCTGAGTCCGAGCTTCCAGTGCTCGCCAACCGGGGTCATGCCCGCACCTATTATGACTGCCTTCCTCATCTCGACCACCTCACATTATGAGCTTTCTCCTCGCCTTGGCGTAGAGCGCGTAATCGATGTACTTCTTCCTGTTCACGTAGGTCATCGTCTTCGGCGCCAGGTCGCGCTTCTCCTCTATCGCATCCTGGACGACGAGGCTGAAGGCGTCGCTTCCGGCTCCGGAACCGAAGGAGACCCACAGGATCCTGTCGCCGGGCTTGGCAATATCGAGAACCGCGGAGACGCCGGTCAGGGTGGCGCCGCTGTAGGCGTTCCCTATGTAGTTGCTGAGGAGCCCCGGCAGGACCTTCTCCTTCGGTATGCCGAGGATCTTGGCGGCCGTGAGCGGGAACTTGACGTTGGGCTGGTGGAAGACGGCATAGTCGAAGTCGTCCGCGGTTAAACCGAGTTCCTCCATGAGGGTCTTCGCCGCGTTGATTACGTGGTGGAAGTAGGCCGGCTCGCCCGTGAAGCGGTTCCCGTGCCTCGGGTAGTGCTCGTGCTGTCTCCTCCAGAAGTCCGGCGTGTCCGTGACGTAGGAATAGCTACCCTCAAAGTAGGCCACGGTATCGGAGCTTTTCGGACCGATTATGTATGCCGCGCCCCCTGCGCCGGCGGTGAACTCGAGGTGGTCGCCGGGCCTTCCCTGAGAGGTGTCAACGCCGATGGCCATCGCGTAGTCGGCCATCTCCGAGCCGACGAAGCCTATCGCAGTCTGGAGCGCCTCGGTTCCGGCCTTGCAGGCGAACTCGAAGTCGGCGGCGCTCACATCGGGGGTCGCGCCTATCGCCTCGGCTATGACGGTTCCGGTTGGCTTGACCGCGTAGGGCTTGCTCTCGCTGCCGAACCATATCGCCCTGATGAGCTTGGGATCGATTCCTGCCCTCCGGAGGGCGTTTCTCGCCGCTTCAATTCCTATCGTGAGCGCGTCCTCGTCGAGTCCGGGGACGGACTTCTCCTGGACCGGAAAGCGGGAGACCCCCCAGACCCTCCCTATCTCCTCAGCCTTGATTCTATACATCGGGACGTAGGCACCGTAGCCGACTATGCCGACTTCGCGCCTTGGTTTCAGGAGCTTCTTCATGGGCACCACCTGCAAAAAGCTGAACGTAACTTCGGATAAGGTTCGGAGGGGGTTATAAAAGTCTTTCGGTAAAAGTAAAAGGGAAATTCGGCGATTAACGATAGGAACGTCTAAAAGGTCCTGCTCGCAAATATCCACAGGTGAACACATGTGAGATACCAGATTCTGAACAGGCCGAGCTTCAGCCTCGTCGAGGTCGAGCTCGAGGATGGAGAGGCCGTGCAGGCGGAAGCCGGGGCCATGGTGCACATGAGCCCGAACATAGCCATCGAAACGAAGGCCAAGGGCGGCATCTTCGGCGCCCTCAAGCGCTCCGTACTCGCCGGTGAGAGCTTTTTCATAAACAAGTTCCGGGCGGAAGGCGGAAGGGGCGTCATAGGGTTCGCGCCGCCGTACATGGGTGATATAGAGGCCTTCGAGCTGAACGGCACCCTGTACGCTCAGAGCGGGGCCTTCCTTGCCAGTTCGGAGAACGTCGATATAAACACGAAGTGGGGCGGGGCCAGGAGCTTCTTCGGGAGGGAGGGGCTCTTCCTGCTCAAGATGACGGGGAGCGGAACCGTCTTCCTCTCGAGCTTCGGCGGGATATACAGAAAGGAGCTCCGGAACGAGAGGTTCATCGTGGACACCGGACACATGGTGGCCTTCAGCGAGGGTTTGAACTTCAAAGTAAAGCGCGTTGGCGGGCTGAAGAGCACCCTGTTCAGCGGAGAGGGATTGGTGGCGGAGTTCTACGGCACCGGAACGCTTTACATTCAAACCAGGAGCATGGACGACTTCGTGGGCTGGCTCGTTCCGTATCTCCCAAAGAAGGATTGACCCGCCCCTTTACTTTTGTCCGGTATGGGCCGGACAAAGGGAAAACCCGAGAAGTTAAGAAGAAAGTGTCATGGGATTAAAAAGAGTCACGGCTTCCTGACGACGAAGAGCGCGTGGTCCTTCTCGTAGGGCTCAAGACTGAGGCGTTCGACGACCTCGAAATACGTCGCGAGCTCCTTCTCGACCTCGTTGAAGACCTGCTCGGGCTCCTTGGTCACGTCGATGCTCCTGCTCTTGACGGATATCATGCCGTAGCCGCCGCTCCTGAGGTAAACCTTCGCGTTGTCGATGAGTATCTTAGCCTGCGATGGCTGGGCGACGTCCTCGAAGACGACGTCAACCTTCGGGACGAGCGCGCGGTAGCCCTCGGGCTTCGTCGCGTCGCCGAGTATGGGCACGAGGTTCCTGCGCTCGTCAACGAGCGGAACGAGTTCCCTCAGGACCCTCGGCGAGAACTCGACACCGAACACCGCCCCGTCCCAGCCCACAATGTCGCTGACGTGGGAGGCGGTGGTTCCACTCGCCACACCAAGGTAGAGCACCCTCGATCCAGGCCTTATCGGGAAGTTCTCGAGACCGTTGAGTATGGCCGCGGCCAGCTTGGAGCGCCTCGGGTTCCAGACGCGATACTCCTCACCCTCGAACTTGACGAGCCTCTCGCCGTAGACCCTCTGGCCCGGAACAAGGTTCTTCGTCGCGATCTTCTTGTTACCCTCCTCGTCGACGAAGAGGTAAACGCCCGGGAACCTGTAAGCCTTGATCTTCATCTACCTCACCTCTTGCTCCCCTTCTTTTTCTTCCCGCCTTTCTCACCCTTCCGTCCCTTCCCCGCTTTCTCCTTTTTCTTGCCGGAGAAACCTTTGCCCTTCTTCTCCTTGCCCCGGAACTTCTTCTTTTTCGCCTTTTTCTTCTCAGGTTTTGCTTTCTTTTTCGGCGGATTCGGATACTTCTCCTTTATCTCCCGGATGCGATTCTCGAGCTCCTGCTTCAGCTCCTCGGCTATGTACTCGCCCGAGAAGTAGTCGACCCTCGCCGCTATCGCGAGCTTCCCGGCCAAGGCCCTCGCTATCTTACCCCTCTGCCACCACGGTGAGCGGTTTATGGCAGGATACTGGAAGATGACGCCGTGCTTGGGCGGCTTCGCACCGCTCCTCAGGTGCCTGAAGAGGGCCTTCTCGGCACCGAGGACCTGGATGGTCGATGCCGGCATCATGGCGAGCTCCTTCAGTCCACCGGCCAGGCTCATGAGCCTTGCGGCCAGCTTCGCACCAACGAGGGCCTTCAGGTTCGGAGCAACTTCGTCCATCGCCGTCTCGAGGTAGTCCTCTATCTGGCTCCTCAGTTTGTAGAGGTCGCTTATCTCGCGTGCCAGCTTCATAATGATCTCGGCGTCGAACTTTCCGAGGGGGGCGCCCATCGATCCTTCGGCCGCCTTCAGGATCCTCTCGACCTTACTATCGGGGAAGCCCAGGGCCCTGAGCCTCTCCTCGCTCGCGTTCTCCCTCGGGCCGATCTCCCTGACGAAGGCCACGTACTGCTCGTGCTTCGGAAGGAGCTCGTCTAACTCGGGGAAGTGCAGGCCGTACCACTCCCTCAGGCGGGAAACGAGGAGGTTGGTGATCTTGTCGATGTCGTCCAGCGCCTCAATGGCCTGGATTATCATCTTGTCCCTCGCCCCGCTCTGCTCCTGTATGCGGAGCCTCGTCAGGGCAACGCCGACCGAGTAGTACTCCTCGAACCAGTTCTCGCCCACGAACTCCTCAGGGCTCGAACGGAGCGTCTCCCCCGCCACGTTCGGGAACTCCGCCGCGACGACGTAACCCATCTCCTTCAGTTTCCTGGCGAGCTCGGCCTCCTCAACCACGAACTCGTCGTAGCCCTTCTCTTTGAGCTCGTTGAGGAACGCTAACAGCTCCTCGCTCGGCTCGCCCTTCAGGAGCCTGTCGATGCTCACCTCCGGTTTTTCGGAGAAAGCCTTTCTATCGATGAGATTACCGTCCCCGTCAAAGGCGTAGATGCCGATGACGTTCTCAGCCAGGTAAGCCTTCATCGTCATCACCCTCTCAGCTTTTGTCCCGGAAGTATAAAAGGGTTAGCGGTTTTAAACCCTTGCCACACCATTGAAATCCTCTTTGTGGTGTTCATCCGGGAGGTGAAGGGGAGCAGAAAAGTTGGAAACACACGGAAAACCTAAGTTATCGCCCGATGTGAAGGTCGTCGTCGAAACCGTTCTTCCTCAGGTAGCCGATCCTCCTCAGTGCCCCGTTCTCGTACTCGTAGACGAGTGGGACCCCCGTCGGTATGTTGAGCCTCAGAACCTCCTCCTTCGTCAGCCCTTCGATGTGCATGACTATGGAGCGCAGGCTGTTCCCGTGGGCGCTCACGAGGACGTTCTTGCCCTTCTCGAGCTCCGGGATTACCCGCTCCCTGAAGTAGGGAACCGTCCTCTCGGCGGTGTCCTTCAGGCTCTCACCATCGGGCGGCGCTACGTCGTAGCTTCTCCGCCAGAGGTGGACCTGCTCCTCCCCGTAAACTTTCCTCGCGTGATCCTTGTTCCAGCCCTGGAGCTTTCCGTAGTAACGCTCGTTCAGGTGCCAGCTCTTGTAGACGGGAACGTAGTTCTTCCCGTGTTCTCCGTAAACGACGCCCCATTCCTTCATCTTCCCGTCCTCGTGGATTACCTTCGGAACTCCGGAGCGGTTCCGGCTCATGACGAGCATCGCCGTCTGAATCGCCCTTATCAGCTCGGACGTGAATATGACGTCGAACCTGTAGTCCTTCAAAAGCTCTCCAGCTCTAAGCGCTTCCTCTATACCACGGTCGCTCAGCGGCACGTCCACCCATCCGGTGAAGAGGTTCAGTTTGTTCCACATGCTCTCGCCGTGCCTCAACAAAACGAGTTTGCTCATTAGGTTCACCTAATGGTGCTCCGGGCGGGGGTTTAAAAGGTTAGTGCCCGCTGGACGTTCATCGACCACGCTCACACGGACGGGAGGATATGAGAGTGAGAACCATGACTAAAATTCGGAGATGCACCCCCACCCAAAGCTACAGTCCGAGCTCGCCGAGTTTTTCCCGATGACCTCGGATGTTGTTCTGAGGTTTGCCCGGGATGCATATCGCGGTAGGGAGGCGAGGAACGGGGAGGGGTGGTTGTGTACTTGCTCAACCTTCAGGATGAAAACGAAAGAAAGAGACTCGAAGGGCTCCTTTAATCCTCCCAGGGCTCCTTGTACTTGAGGGCCCAGCCGAACTCCTCCTTGAGGATGTCGATGGCCGCACTCGGCGGGATAATGCCGCGCTCGGTTATGATGACGTCGATGTACTCCGGCGGGGTGACGTCGAAGGCCGGGTTCCAGACCTCGATGTTCTTGGGCCAGGTATCGAGTTCCTCCTTCGGGATGACCTCGTGCGGGTCACGCATTTCTATCTCCACCAGCTGGCCGAGCATCGTGTCCGGGTGGAACTTGTACGTTTCCGCCGCTATCATCGTCCATACCCTGTGCTCCTTCGCGGTGAGCGCTATGAGGGCGGTTCCTATCTTGTTTATGACCGCGCCGTTGACGGTTATCGAGTCGGCGCCCATGACGACCTTATCGGTCATCTTCATGTAGTGCCTCGCGGCCGAGTCGACGACGTATATGACCGGGATCCCGTAGCTCGCGAGCTCCTTCGCGGTTATCTTGCCCTGCCACTTAGGCCTCGTCTCGGTGACGATGACCTTTATGTCCTTTCCCCCTTCGAAGGCGGTCTTCATGACGCTTATCGCGGCCTTGCTGTGGCAGTGGGTCATTATGACGTCGCCGTCCTCTATGCGCTTTGCCCCTATCTCGCCTATCCTCTCGAGGGCCTTCTCGGAGTTGTGGATGAACTCCTTGGCGGCGTTGATTATCATGAACCTCAGCTGTTCCAGGTCTGCACCGCTTGAGTACGCGACTTTACCGCGGTACATGACGTAGCGGAGCGCGTTCGGCAGGGAAACGGCCGTCGGCCTCGTCTCGTAAAGTATCTTGGCCGCTTGCTTCATCTCCTTCCAGAACTCATCGACGTCCTTCGCTCGACTCTTCTCGGCCTGCAGCCGGAGGGCGTACGCCGCGGAGCGGGCTATCTTCCCGGCACCGCGTATCTCCATATTCCTGATCTGCTCGGCTATTTCAAGGACTTCCTTCACCACTGGCATCTCCATCACCTCTTTCTGGTAAAGTCAGGTTAGGGCGGAGGGGTTTATAGAGATTTTCGTGTTCATCACTGTCCCATCAAAGACATTGGTGTTTTTATAATGCACCCCGACTCAACTTTATAAATGTAAATGGTACTAACGACCATTGCAGGAAGGTTTATAAACAATCGCCGCTATTCTTTAAGTGTATAGGTCTGGTGACGTGTTCAAAAATGTTCATTAAATGGGGGGAACGGAATTGGAGGAGAAACTCATGCGCAAGCTGGGTTCAGGTTCGCTGGATTTCGAGTCGTACTTCTCGGAAAAGGCGCTGGATATGAAGGCATCGGAGGTAAGGGAGCTCCTCAAGCTCGTCGAGGCCGGCGACGTCATATCCCTCGCCGGCGGTCTCCCCGCCCCCGAGACGTTTCCGGTTGAGATCATCAAGGAGATAACCGAGGATGTCCTGGCCCACCACGCGGACAAGGCCCTCCAGTACGGAACGACGAAGGGCTTCACCCCGCTCCGCCTCGCGCTGGCCGACTGGATGAAGAAGCGCTACGACATCCCGACCAGCAAGGTCGAGATAATGATAGTCGCAGGTTCGCAGCAGGCCCTCGACCTCATAGGCAGGGTATTCATAAACCCCGGCGACGTAGTCGTCGTCGAGGGACCCACCTACCTCGCGGCCCTCAACGCCTTCAAGTACTACGATCCCGAGTTCATCAGCATACCAATGGACGACGACGGCATGAGGGTTGACCTCCTCGAGGAGAAGCTTGAGGAGCTCAGAAGGCAGGGGAAGAAGGTCAAGTTCGTCTACACGGTCTCCACCTTCCAGAACCCCGCGGGGGTTACGATGAGCCTCGAGAGGAGGAAGAGGCTTGTGGAACTCGCAAGCGAGTACGACTTCCTCATCGTTGAAGACAACCCCTACAGCGAGCTCCGCTACTCCGGGGAACCGGTACCGCCCATCAAGCACTTCGACGACGAGGGACGGGTCCTTTACCTCGGCACCTTCTCGAAGATATTCGCCCCCGGGCTCAGGCTGGGATGGATAGCAGGAGAGCCGCACTTCATCAGGAAGATAGAGATAGCCAAGCAGGCCGTCGACCTCTGCGCCAACACCTTCGGGCAGGTCATGGCCTGGAAGTACGTGGCCGATGGGCACCTCGACAGGCACCTTCCGAAGGTCATAGAGTTCTACAGGCCGAGGAGGGACGCGATGCTCGAGGCCCTCGAGGAGTACATGCCCGAGGGGGTTAAGTGGACGAAGCCCGATGGGGGAATGTTCATCTGGGTCACCCTGCCCGAGGGGATAGACACCAAGCTCATGGCGGAAAAGGCCATAAAGAAAGGCGTGGCCTACGTTCCGGGTGAGGCGTTCTTCGCCCACCGCGACGTGAAGAACACCATGCGCCTCAACTTCACCTACGTGCCGGAGGAGACCATACGCGAGGGCGTTAAGAGGCTCGCGGAGGTCATCGAGGAAGAGATAAGGGCCCTTAAGGCCTGACTTCTTTTCCCTTCTTGCAAAGCTTTTTATCCTTATGGGCGTATCGCTACGTGGTGAATACTCATGAGGCCACTGATAGGTATAATCGGACAGATGGATCCCTCAACGAACAGGCTTTTTCTGGACGGACGGCACGTCGAAAAGATACTCGAAGCCGGTGGCATGCCTGCGGTTTTCAAGGTTGGTTCCTCCCCCGAGGAGGTTCTCGAGCACGTGGACGGGGTGCTCCTGATAGAGGGCCCGGACGTTCATCCATACTTCTACGGCGAGGATCCCTCAAGCGCCATAAAGTACGTTGACGTGGAGAGGGACGAGTTCGAGATAAGCCTCGTCAGGAAGGCCGTTGAGATGGGGGTTCCCGTACTCGGCATCTCCCGCGGGATGCACGTGATAAACGTGGCCCTCGGTGGGACGCTCTACCAGGATCTGAAGGACATCCCGAAGGCGATAAAGCACGATTGGGACATCAAACTGGTGGGGCCGAGTCAGAGGGTTCACGGGATCAGGATAAAGACCAGCTCGAGGCTCTACGAGATACTTAAGGAGGAACTGGACATCAACGGGACGAACGAGGTCTACCTCCAGGTCAACAGCTTCCACCACCAGGCAGTAAAGAAGGTCGGTGAGGGGATAAAACCAGTGGCCTACGCCGTGGACGGCCTTATAGAAGCCATCGAGGGAACGGAGGGTTTCGTGCTCGGTCTCCAGTGGCAGCCCGAGTACCTGTCCGAGATGAGGAGGGTCTTCGAGGCGTTCGTGAGGGCCGCCGCCGACTACCGTATGAAGAAGCTCGAGATGGAGAAGCTCGAGGTAGATGCCGAACTCAGGGAGGGGCTCACAGGGGAACGAGATGAGAACCGTCACACGTTGGAAACGAGTGATAGCCCTCCCGACACGAGCCAAACGTGATGTCCCTCTCCAGTATCTTTTTCTCGGCCTCCCTAAGGATCTCAAATCTGAGCTCGCGCGGCAGGTAGTAATAGCCGCCTATCCGCTCACCCCTCCCGTAGAGCGGCCACAGCCTTTTCATGAGTTCCGGGAACTTGGCGAACATGCGCTTCTTTGAGTCAGGTCTGAGCTTCAGCGTGGAGACGGTTACGTGCTCTACGAAGTCGAGGGCCTCGAGCGTCTCGTCAAAATCCTCCCACGTGTAGAAAGGGATTATCGGGTCTATTCGGGTGTAAACCGGAATGCCGGCCTCCTTCGCCTTCTTCAGGGCCCTTATCCTTGCTCTGGGTGAGGGTGCGTTCGGCTCCAGAAGCTTTGCCTTCCGCTCGTCCACCGTGGTCACGGTTATCCCGACGGCGCACCTGAGTTCGCTCAGGAGGTCTATATCGCGCTCGAATACGTCGGACTTCGTGAGTATCATGCACCTGACATCATGCCTCCTGAACAGCTCGAGAACGCTCCGCGTTATCCCCAGCTCGCGCTCCACCGTCGGATACGGGTCGGAGGAGTAGGAGAGGGCTATTATGTAGCGCTTATCGAACCTCCTGAGTTCCCCCTCAAGCTTCGGCAGAAGGCCCTCCTTGGTTCTGACCCTGAAGGCGTTGGGGATGTAGGCCGTTATGTAGCAGTAGACGCAGGCGTGGTCGCAGCCGGTGTAGACGTTCAGCGTGTACTTGAAGGGGCAGGTGCAGAGCTTCGACTTCCAGGGGTCGAAGGGCCGGATGTACATGTTCATTCCTACGAAAAGGCCTTAAAAGGGATTGCCCTTCCCCCTGAGAGGTGAAGCAGGTGGGGGACGAGATAAAGGGAAGGGTGAAGTGGACCGGGGGAACCCAGTTCATCGGGAGGATAGATGGTGATAACTGCGCCGTGATCCTCGGGGACGGCGGGATAAGTCCGATGAGGCTCCTCCTCATGAGCGTCGCCGGGTGCACCGCCTACGACGTCGTCATGATACTCCAGAAGATGCGCGAGCCTATAGAGAACCTCGAGGTCGAGATAAGCGGGGAGAGGCGGGAGGAGCACCCGAGGATATACAGGAAGGTTCACATTCACTACAGGATATACGGTGACGTGAACGAGGAGAAGGCCAGGAGGGCGATAGAGCTGAGCCAGGACAAGTACTGCTCCGCCTCGGCCCACGTAAAGCTCAGCGGCGCCGAGCTCACCTACTCCTTCGAGGTGGTCAGGGGATAACCTTTTAGCTTCCCTTTACCTATCGTTCGGGGTGATACCTTGCTCTGGTATCTCAAGTACTTCGTTCTGCTCTACGGTGGCCTCTTCGCCATAACCAACCCCATCGGGGCCGTTCCGGTTTTTCTCGGCGTTACCCACGACCTGGGCAGGGAGGAAAGACGCGAGATAGCGAGGAAGACCGCGTTGACCGTCGTCGTAACCCTCGTTCTCTTCGCCCTCGTGGGGGAGTGGATATTTGAGTTCTTCGGGTCGAGCGTGAACGCCTTCGCGATAGCCGGCGGGGTACTGCTCTTCAAGATGGCCATGGAGATGCTCTCCGGCAGTATCTCCACGGTGAAGATAAGCAGGGAGGAGACGGAGGAGTTCGGTGGGGAGGCGGTAACCCTCGAGGAGGTGGCCATAATCCCCCTCGCCATACCCCTCATCTCCGGCCCCGGTGCGATAACCACCGTCATGCTCTACATGGCCCGGAGCACGGACATCCCCGGGAAGGCCACGGTGATAGCGAGCATCCTCGCGATAGGCGTTACTGTCTGGCTCGTCCTCTGCTCCTCTGGAAGAATACAGCGGAGGCTCGGCAGGGTCGGGATCAAAGCCATGACCAGGATGATGGGCCTCATACTTACCTCGATGGCCGTTCAGATGATGATAAACGGCATAAAAGGTGCCTTCGGGCTTTAGGGAAAGTTTAATATCCATCCAATCCAACGAATGGTGGTGTTCAAGGTGCGCGGCGACCTGATTCGTGTCCTGAGTTCGGTGGAGGAGAAGGCGAACGAGCTGAGGCTCGACGGCTACGAGCCCGACGTGGTGCTCTTCGGAAGGGAGGCCTACGAGTTCGTCAGGGAGCAGGTCAACGAAGAGTTCGGTGGTGAGGAGGAGGTCTCCGAGCTGTCCGGGCTTAGGGTGAGGGTTGTTGAAGAGCTCGGGGGCGATGCGGTGGTGATAGACAGCAAAGCCATCGGTCTCGGTCCTGGGGGCGCGAAGAGGTTCAGGGTCGTCCTATAACCCCCCAGGCCCTTCCGTTTCTCACCTCCATCCTCAGCCCCCGCAGAACGAGGAGACTGAGCGCGACCGCCATAATATCCGCGAGACTGCCGGGGTTTCTTAGATCACCTTTCTCGTACATGAAGGAGTCGAACTCCTCGATGCCGAGCTCCCCGCTGAGGACTCCCCTCGCCTTCTCCCGAACGAGCCTGGCCTCTTCAACGCCGGCCTTCCTGACTATCAGCGTGTCGAGGTTCTCGCTCAGGAGCTCGATGAAGGCCCTCACGACGGCTTCCTCAAGGGGAAGCTCCTTTATCAGCTCGTAGAGCCGCCCGAAGGTGGAGTAGCTAAGCTCGTAGCCGTTGAGCCACTCGCAGAATATCAACTCCCGCTCGCAGCTCATCTCCGCGAGCCTCGCGAGGTTGATGCCATCCCGGAAAAGCTCCTTGAAGGATTCCTCGCTGTAAACGTCGTACTTAACGCCGCCCGGAATCCCCTTCGGGCTGGCCAGTCTTATCGCCCGGTAGAGTTCCATGCTGTCGCGGACGGTCGATTCCTCTATCAGGAGCCTCGCCTTCTCCCGGGCATCGAGCATGTTCCTGCCGAGGGCCAGCCCCATTACGAGCGGAACGGAGAGGGCTACAACCCCGAAGTTCGGGTTCGCGTCCTGGGCCTCGCGCGACGCCGCAACGGCCCTCTTTATCAGCTCCCCAAGACCGGCCTCGTTGAAGGACAGAACCCCCTTCCTTAACAGCTCCGCCGTCTTCACGGCCTCGTAGTAAACCCCGACGACGGCGGTATCGGCGAACAGGAAGTTGTAGAGCGTCAGGTCCTCGAAGTCCCGGTGGCGGTTCACGTTGCCCGGCTTCGGAACGGTCGCCTCGAGCAACGGCCCCAGGGTGAACGCCCTCACGATCTTCCAGCGGTTCATTCACACCACCAAATCTTCACAGAGGGGTCGACGCCTCAAAACGGGAGCCAAAAATAAATGGTTAGAGGTCAGCGGAGGAGCCTCACGAACTCCCTCATCCAGGCGTGGAGGTCCCCGGGGTGCCTCGAGCTAACCCAGTTACCGTCCACCACTACCTCCTCGTTGACCCACTCCGCGCCGGCGTTGATGACGTCGTCCCTGATGGTTATCGTACTCGTTCCCTTCCTCCCCTTCAGCACTCCCGCGGAGATGAGAACCTGCGGCCCGTGGCAGATGCTCGCAACCGGCTTTCCGGCCTCGAACATAGCCCTGACTATCGCAACCGCCTTCTCGTTGAGCCTGACCACCTCGGGCGCCCTACCGCCGGGCAGAACGAGGGCATCGAACTCGTCCGGGTCAACCTCATCGAAGGAGAGCTGAACCTCCACGGAGTAGCCGTGCTTTCCCGTTATCTTTCCACGCTCGAAGCTCGCGACGTAGACCTCGTGGCCCTCCTCCTTCAGCCTGTGGAGGGGGTAGATAAGCTCCAGGTCCTCAAAACCGTCCGCGCTGAGAAACAGCACCTTCATAGCAACACCCCCATAGTAACGATCAGAGAGAAATGGAAATGGCACACTTATAAACCTTTTTGGACATAAATGGTCAGATTGGAAGCTCGGTGGTCTCCCTGTGAACCTTGAGGACGACCATGGTGTGGGTGGCCTCAACGCCCTCTATCTCCCCTATCCTGTCGAGGAAATCGTTCAGTTCCTCGCTTCCCCGGGTTCTTATCTTCACGAGCATGTCGTAGTCCCCGGTGGTCTCGTATACCTCAACTATCTCGGGGTACTTCTTGAGCTCAGAGGCGACGGTGGAGTACTTCCCGGCCTTCGCCTTTATCAGTATGAACGCCAGGATGCCGAAGCCCAGAGAATCCGGGTCGAGTATAACGGTGAACTTCTTTATTACGCCCCTCTCCTTCAGCTTTTTAATCCTCTCATAAATCGTGGATTCGGCGAGGTTAACCTCCCTGGATATCTCCCTCAGGGGAGTTCTGCTGTTCTTCTGGAGGATGGAGAGGATCTTCCTGTCAACGTCGTCCAAACCCGTTCGCATGAGCATCACCGTCCCTGAAAAAATTTTCGGATGGTCTTATAAACTTGCCGATTTCTGAACCACATCCACGAAACCATAGCTTTTATAAAATGCCGCTCACCTTTTATCTCAGGAATTCTGGGGGGTCAGCGATGCCAACCAACGTGACGGCGGAGTACCTTGCGGCCGAGGAGGAGTACAGGAACGCCAGGACCATTCCAGAGAAGATAAGGGCCCTCGAGAAGATGTACTCCACGGTTCCGAAGCACAAGGGGACGGAGAAGCTCAGGCTCCAGATAAAGAGGAAGCTCTCCGAGCTGAGGAAGGAGCTTGAGAAGCAGAGGCAGATGAAGAAGGGTGGCGGCGGGCCCTCGATGGCGGTGAGGAAGGAGGGTGCGGCCCAGATAGCCCTCGCTGGCCTCCCAAACGTCGGGAAGAGCTCCCTTCTGAAGGCCCTCACCAACGTTGACATCGACGTCGCGGACTACGCCTTCACCACGGTTGAGCCTATCCCGGGGATGATGCACCACAAGGACGTGCAGATACAGCTCGTAGAGGTTCCCGGCCTCGTCGAAGGAGCCGCCCTCGGAAAGGGGATGGGGCCACAGCTTTTGAGCGTTATAAGGAACGCCGATGCGGTGGCCATCGTGGTGGACCTCTCGCGGGACCCTATAAAGCAGATGGAGACCCTGCTCAAGGAGTTCGAGAGGGCGGGGATAAAGCTGAACAAACGCCGCCCGAGGGTGGAGATAAAGAGGACCGCCATGGGCGGGATCGTCATCAACGGGGGGGAGAACATCAGGGGGGACATCGGGGAAGTCATGAAGATGCTCCGCGAGGAGCGGATCCACTCGGCCGAGATAACCGTCAAAGAACCGGTGACGCTTGAGGAGTTCGCGGACGCCCTCGACGAGAGCCTCGTCTGGAAGAGGGCGATAATAATAGCCAACAAGGGCGACGCCCCCGGGAGCAGGGAGAACTACGAGAGACTGGTCAGGGAGTACGGTGAGAGATTTAAGATAATCCCGGTCTCGGCGAAGAGGAAGATCCAGCTGGATAAGCTCAAGGACGAGCTCTACGAGCTGGCGGGGATAATAAGGGTCTTCACGAAGAGCCCGGGCGAGGAGCCGGCCTACCCGCCGGTACCGCTCAAGAGGGGCTCAACGGTCATGGATTTGGCAGAGAGGATACACAAGGACTTCGCGAAGAACTTCCGCTACGCCCGCGTCTGGGGCAAGAGCGTCAAGTTCCCGGGTCAGAGGGTCGGCGCCGACCACGTTCTCGAGGACGGGGACATCGTGGAGATACACGCGAGGTAAAGGCCGGTTTAACGGGTTCCTCCCCACCTTTCACACCTCTCAGAAAATCAATAAACAACTTCTGTGGCGAACTTCATTGAAGGGTGATATCATGGCGGAAGCAATTAACTACGGCACCATTACAAAGAAGAGAGTCTATCGGGTTCGAATTGGCGGGTACCGCGTTATCTACACCGTGAACTGGAATGAGAGGAGATTGATGTCCTTTAATTCACATCGATGTATCGAGGTGAAGTGAAATGGGCTTGAGTGGTTCGGCCTGGGCAACCCTGCTTGTGCCAACCCTTCTGGGAATTCTGACGATGCTGCTGTACGGCTACTGGGACAGAATAACCGGCAAGGAGTACTACGTGGACGACGAGATTCTGGCCTACGACGAGGACCTTATCGAAACGCTCAAGGGGGAGGGTAAGGTATGAACGGCGGGATACTCTTCGGGTTCCTTGTGTACCTCGCCCTGCTCGCCTACATAGGCTGGTGGGCCAACCGCTACACGAAAACCGAGGACCAGTACTTCGTCGGCGGCAGGAGGGTGCACGTCCTCGCCGCGACCCTATCGGACAAGGCGAGCGACTTCTCCGGCTGGCTGATGCTGGGCTATCCCGGGGCGGCCTTTAAGAGCGGTCTCGGAGCCTTCTGGGCCGCGATAGGATGCCTGTTCGGGACCCTCTCCGATTACGTCCTGATAGGGCCGAGGCTTAGGATCTACGCGGGCAAGTTCAGGGCCATAACCGTTCCCGACTACCTCGAGGCCCGCTTGAAGGACGATACCAAACTGATAAGGATCCTGAGCGCGCTGATAATCATCATCTTCATGACGGCCTACGTCGCGGCACAGTTCACGGCCGGCGGCAAAACCTTCGCCGAGGGCTTCGGGATAAGCGACAACGCGGGCATCCTGATAACGGTCATCATACTGACGGCCTACGTCATCACCGGTGGCTTCTTCGCCGTTGTCTGGACGGACGTCGTTCAGGCTCTCTTCATGCTGCTGACACTGATCATAGTCCCCTTCCTCGCGCTGTCGAAGATAGGGGGCTTCGAGAGGGCGACGGAGATAATAGCCTCGGCTGACCCGACGAAGCTCCACCCCTTCGGGGGAGCGACCGGACTCGCCGCGGTGATCTTCGCCATAGGTTACGCTTCGTGGATAGTCGGCTACCTCGGACAGCCGCACATCGTTACGCGTTACATGAGCGTTGAGGACCCGCGGAAGCTCAGGAGACCGGGTATCTTCATCAGCGGCACGTGGACGATCCTCGTCCTCTGGGGGGCGTTCTTCGCCGGCTTCCTCGGCTTCGCTATGGTCAAAGCTGGGATACTGCAGGTCAGCGACCCCGAGAAGGTGATTCCTGCGATGGCCGTGGAGCTGATGCCGGGCTGGCTGGCCGGCTTCGTCATAGCTGGAATAATCTCCGCCGTTATGAGCACCGCGGATTCCCAGCTGCTCGTCGCTTCCTCGGCTATAGCGAGGGACCTCTACCACAAGGTCCTCGGACAGGAGGTGGGCAAGAAGCAGATGGTCAACATCTCAAGGCTGGTCGTCTTCGGTGTCGCAATCGTCGGCCTGTGGTTCGCAATCAGCGGGCCCAAGGTCATTTACCAGATGGTGGCTACCGCATGGGGCGGCCTGGCGGTCGGCTTCGGCCCGATACTCACGCTGAGCCTCTGGTGGAAGAGAACCACGAAGGAGGGCGCGATAGTCGGCATGGCCTACGGTCTGATCAGCGAGGTCATCTTCGAGGCGAAGATATACGGCTGGGCGTTCACCAGCAAGGCCCCCGGAATCTGGGGGACGATAGGCGGCTGGTTCCAGGACGTGCCCGTGTTCTTCGTAAACTTCTTCGTTACGCTGCTTGTCATAATAATCGTCAGCCTCCTAACCAGGCCGCCTGAGGACGTCGTGAAGCTCCACGAGGAGATATTCAGAAAGGTCCCGGTTGAGGCCGGCGGGAAGACCCTCGCCGAGGCCAGGGCCAAGAGCCAGGTCGAGAACGTTGCCGAGTTCGTTCTTGGCAGGGGACTGGCCTGAGTTCCTCCTTTTTTCTGCTATTTCCCCTGTTGCTCCAAACTCAAATGAGCAGCCTATGGTTTAAACCATTTTTGGTCATCCTAACGTTTATAAGCACCGAGGTACACCTTCGAACGAACACTGGATTTCTCGAGGTGGTAGCATGAGACCGCTCGACCTTACCGAAAAGGATCCTTCTAAGAAGGTCACGATTTACTTCGAGGGTCAACCCCTGGAGGCCTACGAGGGGGAGAAACTCCCGGTTGCACTCCTCGCCAACGGGATATACTGGCTGACGACCAGCACGGAGGGCAGAAAGCGCGGGGCGTTCACCTTCGGTCCCGTTCCGATGGTTCTCAACGGTGTCAGGAACGTCAACGGACGGAAGACGCGGGTTAAGGACGGCATGAGGATAGAGCGCCAGAGGTACGATGAGTTTCAGGAGACGGTGGAGATAGACGAGGGCAAGCCCGTTGAGAGGGTCGTCGTCGACGTGGCGGTCATAGGTGGTGGACCAGCCGGCATAGGGGCGGTGCTCGAGGTTCAGGAACACCTGACTGTGGCGTTAATCGAGGAGAGAGGATGGCTCGGCGGGGACCTCTGGCTGAAGGGCCTGCCGCAGGAGGGGTTCGGGGAGAAGAGCCCCCACGAAGTCGTGGAGGAGATGACCTCAAGGTTCAACGGGAACGTGCGGCTCTTTAAGGGGACGGTGGCCCTCGGAGTCTTTGAGGAGGGTGAATACTTCCTCGTTCCGGTTGTGAAGGGGGACCGGCTCATCGAGATAATGGCCAAGCGCGTGGTTCTTGCAACCGGCGCCGTTGACAACATCGTCCTGTTCGAGAACAACGAGCTCCCGGGGGTCTTCAGGAGGGACTTCGCCCTCGAGGTCATGAACATCTGGGGCGTCGCCCCGGGCAGGAAGGTGGCCGTCGTCGGGAGCAGGCCGGAGGATATCGTTCCAGAGCTGGAGCGCTGGGGCATCGATTACATCATCGTGCCCAACCCCAAGCGCGCCGAGGGTAGGGAGAAGGTGGAGAGGCTCATCGACATGAACGGGAACACCTACGAGGTCGACGCCGTTATAACCGCCGAGGGAAGGAGGCCCGACATCAACCCGGTAACCCAGGCGGGGGGAAAGCTGGTCTTCAAGAGGGGCTACTACATGCCCGTTCTCGACTCGCAGCACAGGATACGGGACGGGATATACGTCGCCGGAAGCGCGGTCTCGATAAAGCCCCACTACGCGAACTACCTCGAGGGAAGGCTCGTTGGAGCGTACCTTCTGCAGGAGTTCGGCTTTGACGCGACCCCCTGCGTCTACGAGGAGAGGCTTAGGGAGTACGAACCGATTCCGATGACCATCCAGAGCATACCCTTCGAGAGCCTCAACCTCGAGGACGTCCACATATGCGGCTGCGGCGTCTCCCTGAAGAAGGTCGACGACGTCGTCAGGAAGGGGATAACGGACCTGCAGATAATCAAGAGGCTGACCCACCTCGCGATGGGCTTCTGCCAGGGCAGGTTCTGCCTCTTCAACGGCGCGGTGGTCGTCGCCCAGAGAACGGGCTCCGATTTAAGCCACATCGACCTCCCGGTGGCGAGACCGCCGCTGAAGAACGTCAGGATGAAGGTTCCCGCGGGGGGTGAGTGAGATGCCGAGCAGGGAACTCCCGGAGAGGAGCGAGATAGTCATCATCGGCGGGGGAATAATCGGTGTGACCCTCGCCCACGAGCTGGCGAAGCGCGGCGAGGAGGTTACGGTGATCGAGAAGCGCTTCATCGGCTCGGGCTCGACCTTCCGGTGCGGGACGGGAATAAGGCAGCAGTTCAGCGATGAGGCCAACGTCCAGGTCATGAAGCGCTCCGTCGAACTGTGGAAGCGCTATAGTGAGGAGTACGGCTTTTCCTTCGAGCAGACGGGCTACCTCTTCCTGCTCTACGATGACGACGAGGTGGAGGAGTTCAAGCGTAACATAGAGATCCAGAACCGCTTCGGCGTCCCCACGAGGCTGATAACTCCCGAGGAGGCGAAGGAGATAGTCCCCCTCCTCGATATAAGCGAGGTCGTGGCCGCCTCCTGGAACCCGACGGACGGAAAGGCTGACCCCTTCCACGCCACGTCCGCCTTCGCCATAAACGCCGAGAGGCTCGGGGCAAAACTCGTGGAGTACACCGAGGTCAAGGACTTCGTAACGGAGAACGGGGAGATAAGGGGGCTCAAGACGAACAGGGGGACGATAAAGACCGGCATCGTGGTGAACGCCACCAACGCCTGGGCCAAGCTCACCAACGCGATGGCCGGGATAAGGGTTAACATCCCGATAGAGCCCTACAAGCATCAGGCGGTCATAACCCAGCCCATCAGGAAGGGCGCCATTAAGCCGATGGTCATCTCCTTCAAGTATGGCCACGCCTACCTCACCCAGACCGCCCACGGCGGCGTCGTCGGCGGCGTCGGTTACGAGCTCGGGCCAACCTACGACCTCAACCCGACCTACGAGTTCATGCGCGAGGTGAGCCGTTACTTTACCCGGATAATCCCGGCTTTGAGGGAGCTCCTCATACTCAGGACGTGGGCCGGCTACTACGCGAAAACGCCCGACAGCAACCCGGCCATAGGGAAGATAGAGGAGCTGAGCGACTACTACATTGCCGCTGGTTTCTCCGGGCACGGCTTCATGATGGCCCCCGCGGTGGCGGAGATGGTCGCCGACCTCATCACCAAGGGGAGAACCGACCTCCCGGTGGAGTGGTACGACCCCTACCGCTTCGAGCGCGGCGAACTGCGCGGAAAGGCGTTGCAGATGGGCTGACGGTTTTTCTCTATCGTTTTTGCGTCTTTTTCCGTTTTATCTGCCTTCCATCGGGAGAAGTTTTATAAGCGCCTCCCTGTACGGCTGAACGATGAGGCGGGAACGGGCACTCCTCCAGGGGAACCGGGAAAAGGCGGGGAAGTTCAGGAGGCTCAGGATAAAGCGGAAAAACGTTTTCCTGTTAGGTGTCTCCGCGTTCCTCGCGAACGCCGCCTTCGGCATGGCCTTCCCCTATCTGAGCGTCTACATGCGCCTCATCGGCGGAACCATGATGATGGTCGGGCTTTTGAGCGTCGCCTTCAACCTGACCTCTACCATCTTCCAGTACCCCTTCGGCTACCTCTCCGACTCAACCAGAAACAGGAAGGCCTTTATCGCCCTGGGTTTCTTCTCCACGGGCTTCTTTTATGCGACGATGGCCCTCGTATCGACCCCCCTCACGCTCCTCGCACTCAGAACGGCGCAGGGGGCGCTCGGCTCGGCGATGATGCCTGCGAAATCGGCCCTGATAGCCGAGCTCTCGTCGAGGATAGGCTCGGCCTACGGTCTCTTTTCGACCGTTGAGAACGCCGGTTACATGGTCGGCAACTTCCTCGGCGGTTTCCTCGTTGGAAGGGTGGGGATAAGGGGGATATTTCTGCTCGCTGCTGCCCTCCTTGCCCTCTCCTCCATGATGGTGCTGTTCATAAGGGAGAGACCGAGGCCAAGACGGGCGCCGAGGCTTCCGCTCCTCCCTCAGGAAGGCAGGGAGAGTGAGAGGGTGATATTCAGCGGGGCGGCCTTCAGGAGGCTCACCCGCGGTTCCCTCGGCCTATTCTACCTGACGGTGTTCGTGGTCATGCTGGCGAGCGGTCAGGTGTACTCCGTGGTGTCGGTTTACTTTGGGGAGAAGTTTGGCCAGGAGTGGGTTGGAATCATATTCGGCGTGGATTCCCTTGCCGCGGCCGTCAGCGGTTACCACATAGGAAAGCTCATCGACAGGTACGGGGCCAAGAGGTTCTACCTCGCGGCTATAGCCGGCTACGGCGCCACCTTCGCGGGCTATGCGCTCGCTGGGAGCCCTTACCTGATGCTCGCGGTGGCCCTGTTATCCGGCCTCAAGTGGTCCATGACGCTGAACGCAACCTCGACCTACGTCGCCGAAAGGGTCAGGGCGAACGAACGCGGTCAGGCCATGGGGTTGCTCAACGCGATGATGAGCCTCGGCTGGGTGGTGGGGCCTTTGATAGGTGGATACCTCTCGGGGATAGGCTTCTCCGTGAATTTCCTCTCAACCCTGATTCCCCTCGGCCTCGCCTTCGTCCTGACCCTTGGGCTGCCGGAGTGATGGACCGCTCTCTATGATTGGAGAACCCGCCAGTTGAAACCGAATTCATTGGGGTTAATGCTTTAGAGAAATAACTGCAATCCATTTCTCTGTTGTAAAAACATGAAAGAAATGGCAAAGCTCACCGGAACCTCCTCAGGGCCATCTCCCCGGCCACGGCGATGGGGTCTATCGTCGGGCTTATCGGCGGTGCGTAGGCCGTCTCGAGGTAGGCGACGTCCTCGGCGGTGGCCCCCTTCTGGGCTAAGGCCGAGAGCGTCATTACCCTGCCCCAGACCCTCTCTCCGCCGACTATCTGGGCGCCCACGAGCCTCCCATCGGCTTTTCTGAAAATGGCCTTGACGGTTATCGGCTTTCCACCCGGGTAGTACTCGGGCTTCGTGCTCCCCCTGAACTTTCCGACGACCACCTCAATTCCCGCCTTCCTCGCCCTCTCCTCGGTTATCCCGAAGGTTCCGATCTCGAGGCCGAAGAGCTCGGTTATGGCCGTGTTGAAGACGGGCTTAAACGTAGCCTCTTTCCCGGCGATGTGCTCGGCCGCGACCTTCGCCATCCTCACCGCGGAAGTCCCGAGCTGGCTGAGGGTCCTCTCCCCGGTTACCGCGTCTATGACCTCGGCGCAGTCGCCCACCGCGTATACATCCGGGTCGCTCGTCTGCAGGTGCTCGTTGACTATAATACCCCGGTTCACCTCGAGGCCCGCCTTTATGGCCAGATCGACGTTGGCCCTTACGCCCGTGGCGATGAGAACCAGCTCGGCCGGGACCTCCTCGTCGCCCACCTTAACGGCCCTGACAGGGTCCCCGACTATCTCGCTCACCGCGACGCCGAAGCGGAAGGAAACGCCGTGTTGCTCCATCTCCCTCTGGACGAGGTTGGCCGTGTCTCTGTCAAGCATCGTCGGCATGAGGTGATCCATCAGCTCGACGACGAGGACCTCCATGCCAAGCTTCGCGAAGGCCTCCGCCCCCTCGAGGCCGATTAAGCCGGCCCCCACAACGACGGCCCTCTTCGGCTTCCTCTCCGCTATGTACGATTTGATCCTCCTCACATCGTTGAGGCTCTTGAGGGTGAAGACTCCTTCCTTCTCGACGCCCTTTATCGGCGGGACAAAGGCCCTGGAGCCGGTCGCCAGAACGAGCCTGTCGTAGGGCACCTCGCCCCTATCGGTTACGACGACCTTCCTCTCGCGGTCTATCTCCTTCGCCTCGGTGTTGAGCATGAGGTTTATTTTCTGCCTCTCGTAGAACTCGTTCGGGAAGACGATGACGTCCTCGGGCTTCTCTATTGTTCCGCTCACCACGTGCGGCAGGGCGCAGGGGGAGTACTGCATAGTGGGTTCCTTTCCTATGACGGTTATCTCGGCCCTTCTATCGAGCTTGCGCATGAAGAGCGCGAAGTTGCTTCCGGCGGTTCCGGAACCGATGACGACGACCTTCACTTGCACCACCGGAGAAAGAAGGGTGGTGAGGTATAAAAAGGTGGGCCCTGAAAAGGGTTACGTTCGTTCGAGTATTCAGCTATCCTGAGCTACCCAAATGGTTCCACGAAAGTTTTAAACTGCGCTCGCGTTCTTATCCTCTCCAACCAACTCGAGGAACTCGGCGGGCGTCAGGATGAGGAACTCGTGTCCCGCCAGGGAGAATTTCCTCCCCCCGTCCCTCAGCCTCGGCACGTGCCGTTTATTGAGACTCACCAGAAAGTTGGCTTTGGCCGCGTAAACCGCGTCAAAGAACCTGTCGTCGTCCGGCTCGGGCGAAAGGTCGAAATGCCCGTCCGGCTCAACAGGGATTGAAGAGGCGCGGAATATTCTATAAACCCAGAGGGCGTAGACCCTGCTCTCAAGGTATCTGAGAACCTTCTCGCTCGTCAGCTTGAAGCGAAGCTCCTCGAGTATTGCCTCTGAGGTGTAGGACAGAACCTCTCCCCGAACCACAAGATCCATAACCTTACCGGAGCTTCTGAAGGGGTTTATTGCGGCCGCTATGACGACTTTGGTGTCTAAGACGACCTTGAGCGCTTCCATTTCCTGTCCACTTCCTCGAGGAGCTTTTCGAGTTCCTTCTCGGACGGAAGCTTTCTCACCCTCGCGAGGAGTTTGTAGGACTCCCAGAGTTCCTGCGGCGATTCGTAGTGCATGAGAAAGAACCTCACGGCCTCTTTGATGAGCTCGCTCCGACTTGAGAACCCGCCGCTCTCCACGAGCTCGTCGATCTCCCTCATGATGGCCGGCGGAAAGCGGACCGAAACCTTCTCGGTGGCGGACATACCCTCACCGTAGGACTATAGTCTGACAGAAGATACAAACGTTACGGGACAAAATCGAAAAGGGCACCCGGGCCCTCGAAGGGAACCTCAAGGCTCCACCACGGTTCCGTTGTGTTTCCCCCTGACAACGTCGAAGAGATGGTAGGCGTCCTCCTTGCCGACGATGTAGGTCTTTATCCGCCCGCGCTGGATGAACTTGGCCGCTAAGGCATCGACGACGCCGCTCCCGCCGGCCCTGCTCTCGCTCTCCATCGCTATCTCGACGAGCTGGTCGACGGTTATCCTGTCAAGTTTCCTGGCGTTGGGGTTCTTCCGCGGGTCGGAGTCGTAGACGCCGTCCACGTTGGTGACCACCACGAGCAGGTCCGCCTGAAGGTACTCAGCGAGGAGCGCCGAGACCGCGTCCGTGGTGTGGCCCGGATGGGTTCCTCCCATTATCGGTATCTTCTTGAGCTGTATGACCTCCCAGGCCTTCCTGAAGTCCTGGATGACGAAGGGGTAGGCCTTCTCGCCCAGCGCGGCTATGAGGAGCATCGCGTTGGCCCGCGTTATGTGGATGCCAATGTAGTCCTTGAAGGTCTCGTTGGGGCTGAAGCTCTTCGCCGCCCGGATGTACTTCCTGGCGACCCTGCCGCCGCCGACCACCACCGCGACCTCGTGATCCTCGCTTATCTTAATGAGCTCGTAGGCGATTTTCCCGATAAAATCGACGTCTGGATCATCCGGTACGAGAACCGAGCCGCCCACGTCGAAGACTATCCTCATGACGACCCTCACGATGCTAATCGGGGCCCCTTTATAACCTTTTTCTTGCCGCGGAAGTGTCAAGAGAGAAAAAGTAAAGGAGTGGTTATCCGATCTGGAACGCCCCCGTCCTGAGCTCACCGCGCTCGAAGCGGTAGGGGTCGTACCACTCCCAGTCGAGAGGGACCTTTGAGCGGCCCTTTGAGATGAGCTCCGCCATCGCCTCCGCCACCGCGGGGGCCATCATGAAGCCGTGCCCGGAGAAACCGGCGGCGATGTAGAGGTTGTCGAGGAGCCTCCCGATGGCGGGGTTTCTGTCGGGGGTTTTGGCGTAGAAACCCGCCCACTGCCTCACCACGTGCGCGTAGCGAAGCGGTGGGGCTATTTTAACCGCGTAACGGAGAACGCCGCGAAGGAAGTCGTAGGTCGGCTCGTAGTCGTCCAGGCTTTTTGCTTCGTGCTCTATCCCTGCACCGCAGATTATTCCCCCGTCTTCCCCGTCCTGGATTATGTAGGCGTCGTTCCAGCTTGGCGGACACACCAGCGGCTCCACCTGCCCGCCCTCGAGGGGTTCGGTCTTGACGAGCTGGTGCTTGTAGGGGATTATCGGCACGAGATCCGGCCTCAGGCCCGCCATCGCGTTAATAAGCGGCGCCCAGGCGTTGGCGGCGTTTAAGACGGCGTCCACTTTAATGCTCTCCATCCCGCCGTTACCCCCGAACTTAACCGCGGTTATTTCATCCCCCTCGCGCTCAAGGCCGATTACTGGGGTGTGTTCCCGTGCGTCGACGCCCATCTCCCTCGCCTTTCTGAGGTAGGCGAAGAGTGTCTTGAACGGGTTGGCCTTTCCGTCCTTCGGGTTCCAGGCTCCGGCTAAGAAGGGCTCGGTGTTGAGGATGGGGACTATCTCCTTCGCCTCGGCCATATCGATGAGCCTCGTCGGGACGCCGAACCTGTTCTGGAGCCTTACGTTGGCCCTAAACGCCTCGACCTCCTCCTCGCTCGTGGCAAGGAACAGGTAGCCCGTCTGCCTGAAGCCTATCTCGCTTTCGAGCTCCTCCTCGAGCCGCTCCCACCGCTCAACGGAGTACTTCATCAGGCGGATGTTCGCCCCGTCCGTGAACTGGGCGCGGATCCCCGTGGCGCAGCGGAAGGTCGAACCCGAGCCGAAGTAGTTCTTCTCGAAGAGGATCACATCCTCCCCCAGCTTCGCCAGCTCGTAGGCGGTCGCGACGCCGATTATCCCGCCGCCGATGACCGCTATCTTACTCATCGGCACCACCCGTTATGGCCTCCACGCGAACCGGCCGGACGGGAACCCTCGCTTTGGGTAGCGGTATCTCCTCCAGCCTTTTCCCTGTCTTTCTGGCGAGTATTCCGATGACGATGGGGAGACAGGTCCTCCCCTGGCAGGGCCCCATCCCAACGCGAAGGAGCCTCTTGATCTCCTCGATGTCCGTGACGCCGGAATCGATGAGCGCCTCGATTTCCTCGGCGGTGACGTCGTTACAGCGGCAGACTATCCTCTTTCCCGCCATCCTCCTCACCCCTCTACCCTCACGGCCCTGACGTCCCAGGCCAGTTCCATCGGCACCTCAACGGTGATTATCGGCGTGTCCCCCCGGCTCTTCTCCCTCGGGACGACCGTGACGACTTTTCCCCTCCCGACGGGCTCCCCAGCGCGGTTGAGAAGAACCACGGTTTCGCCCCTCTCCGGGAGCGGGAGAAGCTCGTGGGGCATCGTTATCCTGGCCCTATCACCGACGTACTGCACCATGAAGAAGGCCAGTCCCGGGCAGACCTGGACGCAGAGGGAGCAGCCGATGCACTTGTCGTAATCCACAACCGGCAGATCGTTCGGGGTGGGCATGTTTATCGCCCCGGTCGGGCATACCTCCCTGCACGGGGCGCACGGAATCTCCTGCGGGCACTCGGGAACGGCGACGGGCCTTTCCCTCAGCCTGTCCTCGCTCGGCTTTGGGATTATCGAGAAGAGTTCCCCGGGGGTTATGTAACCCCTCTTAAGGTAGTCCGGAATCTCACTCATCCTCCCACCACCATAGCCTTCTTTATGCCCTCCAGCACGTGCCGTCCGAAGGGCCCCGAACGGAACTCGTCCAGGGCTTTCTGGGCCCCCTCAATCTCCTTGAGCCACTCCTCCCCGGCTATCCCGAGCCTCAGGGCGGCGGCTATTCCCGCTATCTTGCCCTCGAGCATTGCCGTGGTGGCCTCCTCTATGCCAGCAGAATCGCCGGCTACGAAGATCCCCCTCACGGTCGTCTCCATCCACCCGTCCCTGACGGCAACGTGACCGCCGAGCTCGCGGACGTAGCGAACCCCGCAGCCCGCCTGCTGAAGAAGCTCGATGCTGGGCCTCAGGCCGACGGCGAGGGCTATGACGTCGACCTCGAAGGTCCCCTCCGTTCCGGGAATTGGCTTCCAGTTCCCGTCGAGTTGAGCCACCACCGCCCTCTCCACCCTCTCCTTCCCCTCGGCGCGCAGGATGGTGTGCCTCGTTAAAATCGGAACGCCCAGGCGCCTGACCTTGGCCGCGTGGACGAAGTAGCCACCGACCTTAGGCATGGCCTCGACTATCGCCTTCACCTCCACGCCCGCCTGGATGAGCTGATAAGCTAAGATGAGCCCCACGTTTCCGGCACCAACTATCAAAACCCTGTCGCCGGGCTTTACGCCGTAGGTGTTCATGAGCGTCTGGATGGCCCCGGCACCGTAGATCCCCGGCAGGTCGTTGTTCTCGAAGGGTATGCTCCTCTCCATCGCGCCGGTGGCGACGATTATCGCCCTCCCCCGGAATTCCACCGGTTCGCGGTTTTTCCTGACGGCAAAAACGAGCTTTTCGTCCTTTTCCTGGAAGATGCCGACGGCGGAGGTTTCAAGGAAGACCTGGACGTTCTCCCTTTTCCGCAGTTCCTCACTGAGGATCTTTGCTATCTCCACTCCCCTTACTCCGGCGAACTGCTCGCGCTTGCCGAAGAACTTGTGGGTCTGCTTGATGAGCTGGCCGCCCAGGCGGGGGTTCTCGTCCAATAGAGCGACACTGGCACCGGCATCGGCCGCGTGGATGGCCGCCATGAGCCCCGCGGGACCGCCGCCGATTATCACGATGTCCGCCCTTACGACCTTCGCGTCCCTGAACTCCGGCGGTTTGGCCTTCTCGGGTAATCTGGCCCTTCCGTGCTGGGGCTGTATCCTCATGCCGTCCTCGACTGGGGTTATGCAGGCCCTGACGTTGGGGATCCCGTTCACGACCATCAGGCAGGAAGAGCACTTGCCTATGGCACAGAAGAGGCCCCTCGGGCGTTTTTTGTTCACGGAGTAGTTGAGGGCTCGAATTCCGGCGGCGTGCAGGGCCGTCGCGATGGTCTCCCCCTCGTACGCCTTTATCGGCCGACCGTTGAAATATATCGTAACCTCCCTCCCCCGCTCAAAACGCAGAAGGGGGTGCTCAGTTAAGCGCACGTCGTGTCACCCGTGTACCCCTTCGCGCACCAACTTATGAAAATTTTTCAATCCAATGGTGGGCAACCTTTGGTTAGGTGCCAAAACTTTATATATCGACGGGGGAATAGAGTAACTGGCGGCGGGCTAGGCCGGGGGGTTCGGCGTCCCCTGTAACCGGAAACCGTCGATACGCCGGGGCCGAAGCCCGGGGGGCGGTTCCCGAAGCCGTTCCCGGAAGCCGGGGCACAACGGTGATCCCTCGTCCCACGGGGCCGGCGGTGGGCGGGGTCCGGCTGGAGGGCCGGGCTAACGCCCTTTGCCCGCCGAACCCCGTCAGGCCCGGAAGGGAGCAGCGGTAGGCGGGACGTTCGGCGCTCGTGGGGTAGCGGGGGTGAGCGAGCCCCGGTGGAAGGGGACGGTGGAGGGTCCCCACCCCCGGGCGCGCCCGCCGCCGTTAGAATTCTGGCAAAAACCTTAATAACAGACGGTCTCTTTTGCCTTCGGTGCGTCAAAATGGTGAGCCTCAGGGTCAAGCTCCTCGGCTTAACTTTCGAGAACCCCCTCATCCTCGCCTCGGGAATCGACGACAAAACGCCGGAGCAGTGGATAAGGGCCCACGAGGAAGGGGCGGGCGGCGTGGTAACCAAGTCCATCGGAGTGGAGCCGAGGGAGGGCTACGACAACCCCACCATCGTCGAGCTCCCCTACGGCCTGATAAACGCGATGGGCCTTCCGAACCCCGGCTGGAAGGGCTTTCTAAAGATGGTTGAAGGTTACACCTTCGACTTCCCGCTCATCGTCTCCATCTTTGGTGGAAGCGGGGAGGAGTTCGCCTTCCTGGCCGAGAAACTGAGCGACGTTGCGGATGCCTTCGAGCTGAACCTCAGCTGTCCCCATGCGAAGGGCTACGGCATGGAGATCGGCCAGAAGCCGGAGAACGTCTACGAGATAGTCAGGGCGGTCAAGGAGGCGACGGACAGACCGGTTATCGCGAAGCTCACCCCCAACACGGACGACATCACGAGGCTCGGTCTGGCGGCGGAGAGGGCGGGCGCCGATGCGGTCTCGGCAATAAACACGCTTAAGGCGGTGGCGATAGACGTCTACGCGAGGAGGCCGATACTGAGCAACCGGGTCGGCGGCTACTCCGGGCCCGGGGTGAAGCCCGTGGCGCTGAGGGCCGTCTACGACCTTGCGAGAACCCTCGAGATCCCGGTCATAGGGATCGGCGGCATAACGACCTGGAGGGACGCCGTCGAGTTCCTCTTAGCTGGAGCATCGGCGTTGCAGATAGGAACAGCCGTCTCGCTCCGCGGCTGGGGGGTTTTCAGGGAGATAAGCACGGGCATCGAGGCCTACCTCGAGAGCGAGGGCTTTTCGAGTGTGGAGGAGATAGTCGGCCTCGCGCTTGGGTAAGCCATTTATAGGAGAAAATCCTACTAAGTTCCGGTGGGGGTCATGCCGGTAACCAAGGTGACGAGGAACTACCAGATAACCATCCCCGCGGAGATCAGAAAGGCCCTCGGGATAAAGGAGGGGGAGTACCTGACGGTCGAGCTGAAGGGGGACGCGATAGTCCTCAGACGGGCGAGGCGGGAGTGGAAAACCTTCAGGCTCGGGAGGAAGCTGACCGCGGAGGAGCTCGAGAGGATCTCGGAGGAGGCCCTCGAGGAGGAGATGTCATGGGAGCGGTGATCGACTCCAACGTCTTCATATACGCGGCCATTGAGAACTCCGAGTACCATAAAAGCGCCATGAACGTCATCCGTTCGTTAGACGGCTGGATCGTGCCCACGATAGTCATCTACGAGACCGTCTGGAACTTCAGGAAGCTCGGGTTCGGCACGGAGGAGGCGAGGGAGCTCGTGGAGCAGATACTGTTCGACCCGAGGACCTCGCTCGTGGACGACAGGAGGTACCTCCTCGGGGGATTCGAGCTCCTTAAAGAGCTGGGCCTCAGACACTACATCGACTCCGTGATCCTGGCCATCGGAAAGGAAGCGGGGGCCCTCGCCACCTACGATAAAAAGCTTAGAAACCAGGCCACGAGACTTGGAATTAAACTGATTCCGGAGGTGCTGGAATGAAGCGCGCTGTGGTGCTGTTTTCGGGCGGACTGGACTCGACGGCCTGCCTCTACTGGGCCAAGAGGAACTACGACGAGGTCATGATGCTCACGGTGAACTACGGGAGCAACGAGGAGAAGGTTACGAACAGGGTGGCGGAGTTCTTCTCAAGGGAACTCGACGTTCCGCTGAGGATCGTAAAACTCGACTTCCTCGAGGAGTTCTCCAGGTTGAGGGGAACGACCCTCGTCGGTGGGGAGACGCCAAGGGTAACGGCGCGGGAGCTGGAGAACATGAATGTTGCCAGGGAAACCGCGAAGAGCGTCTGGGTTCCCGCGCGTAACGTCGTCCTCATAAGCGTCGCCGCATCTCTCCTCGACGCCCTCGGCGGCGGCGATATAATCGTCGGCTTCAACGCGGAGGAGGGGGCGACCTTCCCGGACAACAGGCCCGAGTTCGTCGAGAGAATGAACGAAATGCTCCGCTACGGCACGATGGCCGAGGTCAGGGTCGTGGCACCGCTCATAGACCTCGACAAGAAGGGCATAGCGAGGCTTTTGAAGGAACTAAACGCCAGATACGAGTACTCGAACTCCTGCTACATGCCCAAAGGTTTTACCGAGGACGGAAAGCCGATACACTGCGGGGAGTGCGAGAGCTGTGTGCGGCGTCACAGGGGTCTCATCGAGGGAATCGGAGAGGACAGGACGGTTTACGCGGTCGAACCGAGGCTGTAGGCCTTTCGATTTACCTCCGGGGTGGCCATGGGGTGGGCCCGTTTTCACCCACCGCAAGATTTATAAATCCGCCGTCCCCCCTAATTTTGAGCGCGGGGCGGTAGCTCAGCCTGGGAGAGCGCCGGACTGAAGATCCGGGTGTCGGGGGTTCAAATCCCCCTCGCCCCACCACTTCTCTGCGGTGGTAGTCTAGCCTGGTCTAGGACACCGGCCTTCCAAGCCGGTGACCCGGGTTCGAATCCCGGCCACCGCACCAATTTAATATGGTGGAGTGCTACTTCAGCCGACTCCTATAGTTTTATGCACGCGTTGATGATTCTGATTATAGAGCCACCAAAACATATGGTGGCCCGTCTTGGCCTACCGGTTGGCAGTGGACCCAAAAACTGCATCGCAAAGTTGATATTTTCCAGTCAAAAACTTATTGTAGGTGTCTTTATGGAGATAATAGAAGTTACCTATGGAGGGCACACGGTTATAGGGGGGTGGTCAAATGAAAATCCTCGTGGCCTTTTACTCGCGTAGCGGCAACACCAAAAGGGCGGCCGGGATAATAGCCAAAACCCTGGGCGCCGAAATGGACGAGATAATCGATAAAAAGAACCGGAGGGGGATTTTGGGCTTTCTCAGGGCCGGCTACGACGCCACCCGCGGGAAGACCACGGAGATAGAGTTTCATAAAGATCCCTCTGGATACGACCTCGTCGTGATAGGCACGCCCACGTGGAACGGCAGGGTGACTCCGGCGGTCAGAACGTACCTGCTAAAGAACAGGGAGAAGATTGGGAGGGCCGCATTTTTCACCACCTGTGCCGGGAGATCCAGAAGATGTCTCGCCCAGATGAGGGAAATTCTCGGGAAGGAACCGATGAAGGAGGGCATCTTTTACGTTAAGTCCCTCGAGAGGGATGCACGCGAGTTCGCGGAGGGTCTGAAAAAGCTCGTTGGTTAAACCATGGGAAAGACAGGTTAAACTTCCAGCCGACCCCATGAGGGGGACGGTGAAACTTAAGATTTTAGGCGGATAATCCGGTTCAAACCCTCCCTCATCCAAAGAGTATCCTCAAAAGCGTTAGAGCTCCTATCGCGATAAAAACGATCCTGAGCTTCTCGCTCCCCATCCTTAAAGCGCTTTTGGCCCCCAGCCACGAACCCACCATCACGGGGATCAGAATGGGCCACATCATGGAGTAATCCAGGCTTCCCTTCAGTCCATAGTTGAGTGCCGCCATTGTATTATTCAGGAAGATTATCATTTTCGCGGTTCCATTTGCCTTGAGTATGTCCAGCCTGAAGAATATCTCCAGGGCTGAGATAACCACCAGGGTGGATGCTATTCCGAGGATCCCAATGTAGGCCCCTATGAGCAGCCCCACTATTGAGATCTCCGCTTTACTCTTCCTTCCATGCTTGCCCTCACTTCCCGGCTTGAATCTTACGGTGAAGTACATCCCCGCCAGCAGGAGTGCAGCAGCTATGAAATTAGCCAGTTCCTGAGAAAGGGATAGAAAAAGTGAGGTCCCGATAAATGCGCCAAAAATTGACGAGATCGTCAAGAGTGGCGCAAGCTTAACATCGAGCGCTCCACCTCTAAAGTAGGTGAGTGTGGATACGAAGGTTAGGGCCGCTATGACGACCTTCAGGATCCCAACGGCTTCTTTTATGGGGAGCCCGGCGAAGGTGAGAATTGAAAGGATTACCATACTCCCTCCGCTCATCATGGAGCCTATGAATCCCCCTCCAAAAGAGAGAAGTGCTATAAGGAGCGTCCTCATGTTCCATGCTATGTTTTGGTATTTAATGCTTTTCCGCTTAATGTTACACCTCCTCATGACAATTTCGCGTTTAGGGATGGGGTTAATTGGACCCCTCCGAGCCACGGGTTGATGTCCATTATGTCGATATTCACCATCTTATCCCCAACTTTGTGGGTTTCAAACATTACCCTACGTTATATTTTTATCGTCCTAATTAACTGCTGAAACGGGCGCTTATCGTTCATCGTTGATGGTTTTGGGTGACCGGGCATTAAGGAATTGTGTCGTTTGCTGAAATTTATGAAACGGAGTTGGCTTCTTTATGTTACATAAAGATGTACATTACTGTAATGTATATAAATGGAAGAAACACTGTTGCGTAAACTTTTTAATGTATCCAATATCAGTACTTCGATGTCCCGATATGGGACATGTTGGATAGGAGGGTACTGGAATGAAGAGGTTAGGTGCTGTGGTGCTGGCACTGGTGCTCGTGGGTCTTCTGGCCGGAACGGCCCTTGCGGCACCCGTAAAACCGGTTGTCAGGAACAACGCGGTTCAGCAGAAGAACTACGGACTGCTGACCCCGGGACTGTTCAAGAAAGTCCAGAGGATGAACTGGAACCAGGAAGTGGACACCGTCATAATGTTCGGGAGCTACGGAGACAGGGACAGGGCGGTTAAGGTACTGAGGCTCATGGGCGCCCAGGTCAAGTACTCCTACAAGATAATCCCTGCTGTCGCGGTTAAAATAAAGGCCAGGGACCTTCTGCTGATCGCGGGCATGATAGACACGGGTTACTTCGGTAACACAAGGGTCTCGGGCATAAAGTTCATACAGGAGGATTACAAGGTTCAGGTTGACGACGCCACTTCCGTCTCCCAGATAGGGGCCGATACCGTCTGGAACTCCCTCGGCTACGACGGAAGCGGTGTGGTGGTTGCCATCGTCGATACGGGTATAGACGCGAACCACCCCGATCTGAAGGGCAAGGTCATAGGCTGGTACGACGCCGTCAACGGCAGGTCGACCCCCTACGATGACCAGGGACACGGAACCCACGTTGCGGGTATCGTTGCCGGAACCGGCAGCGTTAACTCCCAGTACATAGGCGTCGCCCCCGGCGCGAAGCTCGTCGGCGTCAAGGTTCTCGGTGCCGACGGTTCGGGAAGCGTCTCCACCATCATCGCGGGTGTTGACTGGGTCGTCCAGAACAAGGACAAGTACGGGATAAGGGTCATCAACCTCTCCCTCGGCTCCTCCCAGAGCTCCGACGGAACCGACTCCCTCAGTCAGGCCGTCAACAACGCCTGGGACGCCGGTATAGTAGTCTGCGTCGCCGCCGGCAACAGCGGGCCGAACACCTACACCGTCGGCTCACCCGCCGCCGCGAGCAAGGTCATAACCGTCGGTGCAGTTGACAGCAACGACAACATCGCCAGCTTCTCCAGCAGGGGACCGACCGCGGACGGAAGGCTCAAGCCGGAAGTCGTCGCCCCCGGCGTTGACATCATAGCCCCGCGCGCCAGCGGAACCAGCATGGGCACCCCGATAAACGACTACTACACCAAGGCCTCTGGAACCAGCATGGCCACCCCGCACGTTTCGGGCGTTGCCGCGCTCATCCTCCAGGCCCACCCGAGCTGGACCCCGGACAAGGTGAAGACCGCCCTCATCGAGACCGCCGACATAGTCGCCCCCAAGGAGATAGCGGACATCGCCTACGGTGCGGGTAGGGTGAACGTCTACAAGGCCATCAAGTACGACGACTACGCCAAGCTCACCTTCACCGGCTCCGTCGCCGACAAGGGAAGCGCCACCCACACCTTCGACGTCAGCGGCGCCACCTTCGTGACCGCCACCCTCTACTGGGACACGGGCTCGAGCGACATCGACCTCTACCTCTACGACCCCAACGGGAACGAGGTTGACTACTCCTACACCGCCTACTACGGCTTCGAGAAGGTCGGCTACTACAACCCGACCGCCGGAACCTGGACGGTCAAGGTCGTCAGCTACAAGGGCGCGGCGAACTACCAGGTCGACGTCGTCAGCGACGGGAGCCTCAGCCAGTCCGGCGGCGGCAACCCGAATCCAAACCCCAACCCGAACCCAACCCCGACCACCGACACCCAGACCTTCACCGGCTCCGTTAACGACTACTGGGACACCAGCGACACCTTCACCATGAACGTCAACAGCGGTGCCACCAAGATAACCGGTGACCTGACCTTCGATACTTCCTACAACGACCTCGACCTCTACCTCTACGACCCCAACGGCAACCTCGTTGACAGGTCCACGTCGAGCAACAGCTACGAGCACGTCGAGTACGCCAACCCCGCCCCGGGAACCTGGACGTTCCTCGTCTACGCCTACAGCACCTACGGCTGGGCGGACTACCAGCTCAAGGCCGTCGTCTACTACGGCTGAAGGTTTTTAATCCCCTTTTCTTTCCCCTTTTGAGGTGGTTGGGATGAAGCGGGTTCTTGCGGCGATCCTTGTAATCATGCTCATCGGATTATCATTCCCTGCCGGAAGTGCTAAAATCGAGCCCTACGTTTACAGCCCCACCGTTCCGGATACCGCCTTCGCGGTTCTCGCCCTGTACAGGACCGGGGACTACGCCCGGGTTCTCGAGGGATGCGAGTGGCTCCTCCAGATGAGGACTCCCTTCGATTCGTGGGGGGTTTCCCGCGGGGAAACGCACATGGCCAAGTACACGGCAATGGCGATGCTGGCCCTCATGCGCGGCGAGAACGTGGCGAGGGGGCGTTACAGGGATGTTCTCAACGACGCCGCGTACTGGTTAATATACAAACAGAACCCGGACGGCTCGTGGGAGGACTACACCGGAACGGCGCTGGCCGTCATCGCGCTCGGGGAGTTCCTTAAGGGCGGGTACATCAACGCGAACCTGACCGGCTTCAAAAAGCAGGTTAAAGAGGCCGTAAACCGCGGGGAAGGCTGGCTGATGGATGCGGAGCCAAAAACGGACGCGGATAGAATATTCGGCTACCTCGCCCTCGGTAAAAAGGACGAACTCAAAAAGATGAACCCTTCCGGTGACCTGAAGGCCTACCGCGCCTTTGCACTTGCCTACCTCGGGGAGAGGGTCGAGCTCAGCGGGGACTTCAACTCCACGGTGGCCACGGCGATGGCCCTCTACGCAACCGGGAAGGAGGATTACCGGAGGGAACTGCTTGAGAGGGAGCACTTCGGTTTCTGGGGGACCCTCCACTACCGCGTCCTCGACCTGCTGAGCGTTTCCCAGATAAACGGTTTCGAGGGCCTGAGGGCCATCGCCTGCCCGTACCTCGACAGGATAACCCCGGGGACGAACTGGGAGAAGGCCGTTCTGGCTGACTATTACCTCCTCTGCAACGAAACGCCCCGGCTCCCCTCCAACTACTCCGGGATGCTCCCCTGGCAGGTCGCCGAGCTCGCCCGGGTGAAGGCCTCCCTCGGGAAGGACTACTCGGGCGAGGTGGCCTACCTCCTGAAGGTCTCGCGGGACGGCGTCTGGGGGGACTTCTACAACACGGAGTACGTGGTGTGGGTTCTCAGGAGCCTGAACGTTACATACGACTACGACGCCTCGCTGGGCTACCTCTCCGGGAACCTCACCTGGATGACCTCAACGAAGGACCCGAAGACCGGCAATCCTGTTTACTACAACGTCCCGACCTACTACCTCGCCTACGCCCTCCTCGTCTTCAAGGACTTCGGCATGGAAAGGGAGCTCAACGAGACCCTCCGGCTCCTCGGCGAAAGGCAGTACCCGAACGGTGCCTTCCCCTACACCCAGGGCTCGATCGCCGGGTTGACCTCGACTGCGAAGGCGGTCTGGGCGCTGGAGGAAGCGGGACTGACGAACACCACCCCCTACTCCAAGGGCGTCTCTTTCCTCAGGAGCGTCCTCTACGCGGACATCCCCGAGCCGAGGGTGAGCGGTGGCGGAGTTGAACTCGCCAACGCGACGTTCCTGCTGATTAAGGGTTCGAGGTACGTGGGAAGCTCGAACGACACCGCGGAAATCGAAAACCTCGACGGCTACGTGGTGCTCTATCCGGGAAAGAATGCCTTAGCGATAGAGGCCCGTGCCGTGAAGGGCTTTGAGGCGGTGAAAAGCACCGAAGGTAACGATGGGACCGCTTACGTTTACATCGGTGCAGGGATTGCCCTCATAGCGCTGGTGGCCTTCGTAGTGAGGGAAAGGGAACGCGGGAAGAAGAAAAAGCGGAGGTAACCCTCGTTTCAGCTTTTTGAGTTTTTAGGTTTTACATCTCTCATGTGGTTGAGGCCTCTTCGTCGTTGTAGAGCTCGTCGCCGACGGTTATCCTGTCCTCGAAGCCCTTCGAGCCTTCAAGCGTCTGGATCCTGAACATGTAGCTCTTGTACCAGTTGTACGATGGCTTGACCTTGACAGGCAGAAGCCTCCAGGCCCTCGTCTCCTCCTCGTAACCCCAGTTGACGTACTCGTTGAAGTTCCGGATGATGTCGGTGATGACGACGCCAAACTCGTTGAGGAGGAGCCTCTGAATCTCCCGCCACTTGTCGAGCGAGCTCTCGCGCCTCGTTATCCCGAAGTAGCCCGCGCAACCCGGTCCCTTGAGCGTCGCTATCCCCCTTCCGATGAAGGCCCTTATGGCCTCGACCGTCTCAGGCGGGTCGGTGATGAAGGTGTCGAACCTGTGGAGCGCGTAGTCCGGGAGCGGCTCCCTGAGGTCGAAGGTGAAGGTCTCTATGTTGGAGTAACCGAGCTCGTCGGCGGTTCTCTCGATGAACCTCACGAGGCGCTCGTCTATGTCGAGGACGGCTATCCTCTTCGGCAAACCGGAGAGCATGAGCGCCACGCTCGTCAGGTCGTCGTCGCCGAGGACGAAGATCTCCCTGTTCTCGAGGTCGCCACGGGTGTGCATCAGCGCTATCCTCGCCACGGTCGTCTCCGGGGTGACGTAGGCCTGGTCGAAGTCGTGCTTCGGTTGCGGCCTGTCCTTAACTATCTCCCTGAACTCCTCGAGCAGGTCCCTGAAGGCGTCAAGCTCAACGGTCTTGCCCCTGCAGTGGGCGCAGGTGTAGTCCCTCCTCGCCCCGATTCCGTACTTCTCCACCAGCTTCTTACCGCTCTGAGTGAGAACGACGCTGGAGCCCTCGAAGGCCACGTAACCCATCTCGTGGAGCGCCGTGATGACCGCGACCACGAGGGGAAGGGGCTCCTCACTGAGGTCGACGATGCGCCAGACGTCGCCGCTCGCCAGAATCGCGCTCAAAACGTTCTCAACGGTTCTCTCGTAAACCGGAATGCTCGTCTTCTCCCTGACCCTCTCAACTATCCCCCTCATCGCAAGCACCTCCAGAAGTATTCGTTCGTGAACGGGGTTAGGACGGGCCTCTTTTAAGGTTTTCCCGGCGGAAGGTTTAATAGGCTGGCTTTCCTCCCGACCCCCATGATAGCCCCCGTTGGAGACGACTTCGTCAAGAGGTACAGGCTCGAGTACAACCTCGAGGCCCTCGAGGGGGTTAGGGAAGACATCGGCGAGAAAGCCTACTCCCGCCTGAGGAGCCTCCTGGAGTACCGTCTCAGTGGAAAGGAGTTCGACCGCTCGCCGGTTGGTGTTAAGGTGGTCGTGGCCTTCTCGGCCGGCTCCGACAGCACCGCGACGCTCAAAATTCTCCGCTGGGCCGGTTTCGATGCGATTCCGATTATGGCGAAGCTCCCCCAGATGGGGGAAGATGTTCTAGCCAGGGCGAAGGAGTGGGGGGCGGTTCTCGTTGATGTGCCCGGTTACATGGACGAAATGGAGGCCCAGATAAGGAAGAAGGCGCCGATCTGCGGCCGCTGCCATGCGATGGTTATGCGGGCCGTTGAGGACTACGCAAGAGAGAAGGGGGTGAAGATTGTCGCCTCGGGCGACCTGCTGAGCTCGGGCCTCATCTCGATATACCAAAAGAACGATCTGGTAACCCTCAACCTTCCCGCGTTTCTGGCGATGGACAAGGGGGAGGCGATAGGTATCATCGGGGGAAAATACGACCTCCACTTTGGCTGTCCCCTGTTGAGGAGGGCCGCGAGGGAGGCGCCTTCCATAAAGAGGTTCGGCATTCAGCGCGTCCTCAGGGAGCTCCGCGCGAGGGCTTTAACCCCCGAGATGGCGGAGAGGCTGATACTCGATATCCTCTCCGATTGATACTCATTTCTGACCCAAAAGGTTTAAATGTGTCTCCCTGAACTCCACTCGGGTGGTGATTATGGTAACAAAGGAGGAAGTTGAGAGGGTCATCAGGGAGACCGTTGACGAGAAGTTCGTGAAATCCGTTGAGGTTGATGGGGAGGGCAACGTGAGGGTAACGCTCGCAAAGGACACCCCCAACATCGACGACGTGCTCATAAAGCTCCATTCGGAGATAGGGAAACTCGAAGGGGTCGGCATGATAACCATAGACCGCGAGAGGCGGAGGGAAGGAAACGAGGAAAACGTTCAGCTCACGGAGGAGATGATACTTGAAAAGCTCAAGGAGGTCATAGACCCCGAGATAGGGATCGACGTCGTCAACCTGGGGCTTATATACGAGCTCAAGATAAGGCCGGACAACACGGTCTACATAAAGATGACCATGACCACCCCCGGTTGCCCGCTCACCATGTGGATCCTCAGGGCGGTGGAGGACAAGATACTCGAGATCCCAGGGGTTAAGGACGCGGAGATAGAGCTGACCTTCGACCCACCCTGGAACCCGGACATGGTAAGCGAGGAGTACAAAAAGAAGCTGGGGCTTCTCTGACCCATCCTGTCGATTTTTGTTCATCAAGGGGCCACGTCCTTCCTTCTTACCCGGATCTTCACCCTATAGGGCTCTTTTTCCGACGAAAAGTTTATATTCCCCTGGGTTCATCTAAATCCGGTGATGTTCCATGGCGTGGAAGGTTAGGGTTGACCAGGACGTTTGTATCGGAGATGCCATCTGTGCAAGCCTCTGCCCGGACGTCTTTGAGATGAACGACGAGGGCAAGAGCACCCCCATCGTCGACGTCATCGAGGACGAGGAGCTCTACAACTGCGCCAAAGAGGCCGCTGAAGCATGCCCGGTCAGCTGCATCTACATCGAAGAGGCCTGATGGCCTTTTTCGGTTTCCTTTCTCATCTTCTCCCGTAATCCTTCGCGAACCTTCTCTATAAACGTGAGCACCCCGTAAGAACATTTAAGAATAAGTGAAAAAGAATCCCCGCGGTTCTCACTCCAGACTCAACCCGAACTTCTCGGCCTGCTCGAGGACGTATCCCCTTATCTCCCGCGCCTTCGGGAGTTCGGCCACTATCTCACCGTTCTCAATGAGCGGTTTTAAGAGGGGCTCGACCCTCGCACCGCAGACCGGACAGCGCTCGAGCTTTTTGTCAGCGGGGACTCGGTGGTAGTGGCCGTTCTCGCAGCGGTATACCTGCTTCCGCCCGCTCAGCTTCCCACGTTTGGTTATCGGTTGCCCCTCGACCTCGACTATATCCAACGAGAAGTCAACGGGCTTTGCCGACGCTATGCTCCCTCCAACGCCGAAGGCATCCGCAACGTCAGCAAGCTCCTTTAAGCTCTCCTCGTCAAGTCCCCCGCTGAGGAATATTTTGACGTGCTCGTAGCCCCTTAAATCAAGCTCCCACCTGACTTCCTCAACTATGCGCCTGAAGTTGCCCCTCCTTGAACTTGGCGTGTCGAGCCTTATCGCGTTGAGCCTCTCACCGAGCGCCTCAACCGCCATTAAAGCCTCGAACTTCTCGTCGCAGAGGGTGTCAACGAGGGCGGTCCGTGGGACCTCGGGTTCGATGACCTCGTCGAAGTACCTCCAGGCCTTCACCTGGTCGCCGACCACGAGGACGAGCGCGTGGGGCATCGTCCCAACGGGCTTTTCCCCCATCATCTCAGCACCCAAGACTCCAGAAACGCCGTCGCAACCGCCTATGAAAGCGGAGCGGTCTATCATCGGCGCTATCGCCGGGTGCATGTGCCGTATGCCGAAGGAGTAGACGGGCTTGAACTTCGCGGCTATCTTGGTTCTGAGGGCGGCCGTCGCTATGCCGCTCGCCTGGCTGAGCATTCCGAGTAAGGCCGTCTCGTAGATGCCGAAGTCCTCGTAGTAACCCTCAATCTGGAGAACCGGCTCGTAGGGGTGGAATACCGTCCCCTCGGGCATGGCGTAGACGTTTACGGGCAGTCCCTCGAGGAGCCTCGCGACCTCCTCGATCCCGGCTAAGACCCCCCATCTCCAGCCGTGCGGAAGGGACGTGGTCGTCACGTCCGCGAAGACCCTCCTGTGTATCCCCTTCTCCTCGAGTACCTTCCTCGTTCTGATGAAGTAAACGTCCGTGGTCTTTCCGGCTTTGATATCGTCCTCGTGGGCGATGTAGAAGTCCCGCATTTCCCCCTCACCTGAGACAACCTCTCATTCCCTCGATTTAAGGGTTTCTTCATTTTGACGGTTAGAGGGTGTGGGTCTCCGGACGATTCCGGAAGATGACGGCACGAGGTCAACGTAGCCTGAACGGCAGTTCCACCCCTTTCCCTCTCTCCATGTCGTGGAGCTCCCTTCTGTAGGCCTCGAGGGGCCTGTCCTCAACCTTCAGATAGCCCGCGAAGGTCTCCGGCCTCTTCTCCAGCCCCTCGAAGAATTCCGGGTACCTCCTGTCCCTGACGATGTGGTGGTCGAGGATTATCTCGGCATTCGTCTCGCGGATTATCTCGTTTAGGTTTTTGATCCCGGTCTCCCAGCTCCCCTCGGCCCTCTTGCCGAGGTAGGTCGGCGGCCCGCCGGTTATGAGAACGTCGGGAACCTTATCGATTATCCATTCCACGGATCTCCTGTTGAGGAGCTGGATGTCGCTCGCGTGGATCAGCCTTCTGGAGCCGTCGTCTATGAGAACCATCACGACGAAGCCGAGCTTCGAGCCCTCCCTGCCGTGGGGAACCGCGGGCGAGGCCTCGAGGGTAACGCCTCCGAGGTCGAAACTCCTCCCGTCGGCGAACTCGATACCCCTGGCTATTGGCCCGGCCCTCTTGAGAAAGGCCCAGGCCCGCTTCCTCTGGCTGAAGTTGATGTTCTCGCGCGGGTGCTTTACGAACAGGAGCTTACCCGCGTATATCTCCCGTGCAAACTCCTCGCTCGAGCTCTCGTAGAGGCCCTCGAAGAAGGGCGTGTGGTGGTCGTAGTGGTAGTGGGAGACCGTTACCACGTCAGCCCTCCGCGCGTAGCCCTGGAGCTTCCGCCTCATCCTTCTCAGAGTTTCAAGCTCGACCCCCGCCGGTGGAAGGCCGTACCTCTTCGGCCCCAGCGCCACGCCAGGGTCGATGAGGACCCTTATCCCTCCCGCTTCGACGAAGGTGGCAAGGCTCCTGACCCCGAGGCTCTCGGAGGCCAAGGGGATGATCCGCATGTTATTTCCCCCGTAAACCCTCGGGGCCAAACCTTAATAAGTTCTGCCCTGTTAAGGAAAGCCGGCCGATGATGAGTGTCATCCCTCCTGATGGATGATGACATTATCCCCACCTGAGGTGGTTCGATGCTCGGGTTCCTCCGGAGAAAGAAGAAAGAAAAGTACGGCCCTCTCGTTTATCTGAGCGAGCCCACGATACTCTACCACACCCGAACCGAGAGGGCGATACTGAAAATACTCGAGGAAAGGCTCAACTCCAACAACTTCGTGGTTCCCTCCGATTACGGCCTTAAAACAACGGATCACCTGATCCCCGAGGCCGAGATATTCGTGGCGATAGCCGTGCTCGGAAAGTTCACCTCCCTCGTCGTCAGGGAAATTGAGATAGCCAGAAAGCAGGGAAAGAAGATCTACACCCTCGACGTGGCGAAAAAGGACGATGAAGTACTCTACAACTTCGAGGAGGGGATCCCAGAGTACATCGAATGGCTGACCCCCGAGGAGACCCAGAGCCTCTACGCGGCCTTCCGCGGCGAGGACTTCTCGGGCTTCATGAAGTTCTTCTGGGGGGACAGGAAGAAGGGATGGTAGTTACCCGAAGACGGAAAAAGGGTAAAGGTGGATGGCTTAGGCGTTTGCCCTCTTTTCCCGGATGTATGCATCCATCGCCTTCGCGGCCCTCTTTCCGTCTCCCATCGCGAGGATGACGGTTGCCTCTCCCCTTATAGCGTCACCGCCCGCGAAGACGCCCGGGATACTGGTCATGAGGTTCTTGTCGACGACGAGCGTTCCGTCGGGGTTCGTCTTTAGAGCCATCGCCTCCTCGCTTATGATCCTGTTGGGCTCGAGCCCTATGGCTATGATTACCGTGTCGGCTTCGATGGTGACGTACTCGCCCGTTCCAACTATCTTCCTCTTGCCCCGTTTGTCCCTCTCCTCGAGGGCCCTCATCCTCTCGAACTTAACCGCCTTCACCCTGCCGTTCTCGTCTCCGATGAACTCCACCGGTGTGAGGAAGAACTCGAACTTAACGCCCTCCTCCTCTGCGTGCTTGATCTCCTCAACCCTCGCCGTCATGTCCTCCCTTCCGCGGCGGTAGGCAATGGTAACCTCAGAGCCAAGTCTGAGGGCGGTTCTGGCGGCGTCCATGGCGGTGTTTCCCGCACCTATGACTACCGTCTTCTTCCCGATGGCTATGGGCTCGTCGTACTCGGGGAAGAGGTAGGCCTTCATGAGGTTGACCCTCGTCAGGAACTCGTTCGCGGTGTAGATCCTGTCCAAGAGTATGCCCGGGATGTTGAGAAGTTTTGGCGTTCCGGCGCCGGTGCCGATGAAGACGGCGTCGTACTCCTCGAGGAGCTCCTCGAGCGTGACGGTCTTTCCAACGACGTGGTCGAGCTTTAACTCAACGCCAAGCTCGCGGAGCTTTGCGATTTCCCTGTCGAGTATCTCCTTCGGAAGCCTGAACTCCGGGATCCCGTAGATGAGAACGCCTCCCGGCTTGTGGAGGGCCTCGTAGATGGTAACGTCGTAACCCCTCTTGGCGAGCTCTCCAGCGCAGGTCAGACCGGCCGGGCCGCTCCCGACGACGGCAACCCTTCCCTTCCTTCCATCCCCACCGGCCATGAACTCTTTGAGCAACTCCTCCTCTATACCGTGCTTCCTCGCGTAGTCCGCCACGAAGCGCTCGAGCTTTCCGATGTTTATCGGGTCGCCGACCTTGCCCATGACACAGGGGGCCTCACACTGCTCCTCCTGCGGGCAGACGCGCCCCGTCACAGCGGGGAGGGTGTTGTCGTTCCAGATCACCCTGAGGGCGTTCTTGACCGCCTCGTCCGGATCGTCCGGCTTCTCCCGGAGGGCCTTGATGAAGCCGGGTATGTTGATGTGAACGGGACAGCCCTTTATGCACGGGGCGTACTCGGGCGGACACTGTATACAGCGCTCCGCCTCCTTGAGCGCGGAGGCGAAGTCGTAGCCGAGGTTGACCTCTACGAAGCTCTTAACGCGTTCTTCCACCGGCACTTCCGGCGTTGGGACGCGCTCCTTAATCAGCTTTGGCCTGACCGCCATTCAGATCACCCCCCGGGCTTTGAGCTCCTCTATGTACCTTTCTTTGGCGAGTTTCTCCTGCTCTGTGAAGCGTGCGTTCCTCTTTATCGCGTCGTCCCAGTCTATCTTGTGGGCATCGAGCATCGGTCCGTCCCTGCAGGCGAACTTTATCTCCCCACCGTAGAGAACCCTGCACGAGCCGCACATCCCGGTTCCGTCCACCATTATCTGCCTGACGGTTACGATGGTCGGGATCCCGTAGGGTCTCGTGAGCTCGGCGAGCTTCTTCAACGAGCCCAGTTTTCCGCCGCCGAAGACGATATCGACCCTGTCCTTCTCTATGAGCTCCTTCAGAACGTCCAGGTAGTGCCCCTTGATCCCGACGCTCCCGTCCTCGGTGGTGAGGTAGTGCTCGTCCGCGACGGGCTTTGCGAGGTACCTCTCGGGATAGACGTTGGCTTTGTTCTCGAAGCTCTGGATGGCTATGGTGTAGTTGCCGGCCTCCTTCATAGCCTTCAGAGTGGCGTAGCTCTCGGCCTGGGCGCAGACGGCATCGGAGACAAAGACAACGTTCCCGTAGTGTTTCACCTTGATGGGCCTCCCCAGGGGGCCGGTAACGCTGAGGAGCTCGTCACCAACGTCGAACTCGTACCAGAGCTTGAGGGTCGTCTTTCCGTGCCTCCTGATGAACATGCCAACTTTACCGTTTTCGGCGTAGTATACAGACATCGGAACCCGTTCACCCTTCTCATCCAGAATCAGCACAACGAACTGGCCCGGTTTCCACGAGCGGGCCACGTGTGGCGCCTCGACTTCCATAAAGAAGTCGATGGCGCTCAGGTTCTCCTTCTTCGTTATCGGGTATCCCATGATGCATCACCCTGTTCACGCGATCAAAGTTGTTCACTTAATGTTCTGAACTTTTGAGTTATAACCGTTTTTTAAACCGAAGGTTGAGAACCCCATAGCTCGAGAGCGCGAAGGTTTTTTATCGGTTGAAGTGTACCCCCTCCGGTGTTGAAGATGGTGGAGATACCGAGGAGTCATCCCCGATACTGGAGTCTGTACTACAGGGAGAGGATCATTGAGGGCATGGAGATGGGCATGACCGCCAAAGCCGGCCTCATAGCCCATGGCCGCGGAGAGGCCTTCGACTACTTGATCGGAGAGAGAACCATAGAGCCCGCGGAGAGGGCTATGCGGGCGGCCGTGGCGAAGTTCCTGCTGGCGGAGCACCCCGTCATCTCGGTCAACGGGAACGTCGCCGCCCTCGTCCCGAAGGAGACGGTCGAGCTGGCGAAGGCGTTGGATGCCAGACTCGAGGTGAACCTCTTCTACCGCACGGAGGAGAGGGTGAGGGCGATAGCGGAGGAGCTGAGAAAGTACGGGGCGGATGAGCTCCTCGGATTAAACCCCACGAAGCGCATTCCGGGCCTGGAGCACGAGAGGGGAAGGGTTGATGAGAACGGAATATGGAAGGCGGACGTCGTGCTGGTCCCGCTGGAGGACGGCGACAGGACGGAGGCGCTGGTGAGGATGGGCAAGTTCGTGGTGACCGTCGACCTCAACCCGCTCTCGAGGAGCGCGAGGATGGCGGATGTAACCATCGTAGACAACGTGGTCCGCGCTTACCCCAGAATGACCGAGCTGGCGAGGGAGATGAAGGATTACAGCAGGGAGGAGCTCCTCAGGATAATCGCCGATTACGAGAACGGAAAGACCCTGAGCGACGTGCTCCTCCATATTAGGGACAGGCTAACCAGACTCGCCGAGGAAGGGGTGTGGAGGAGGAAGAAGCTCGATTGAGCTCATAGCTCCTTCTCGGTTTTTTCCACGAGCGTTCTGAGGCCCGTTATGAGCTCTGCCTCGCTGGAAGCGCGGGAGACAACCAGCGGGACCCTCTCGCGCTCGGCCAGCTTTACTGCAAGTTCGTCGAGCTTCTTAACGCCGTGGAGAACAACGACGGCCGGTTTTAACCCCTGGACGCGAACCGCTATCATGGGGCTCCTGCCGGTCGTTACCTTGGTGAACACGAGCGCCCGCTCCGTGGTCCAGCCGTAGAGCTTGAGGAACTCCTCGCTGCTCATCTCGAGGATGGCCCTTATGCTGTCGATTACTGTGTAGCCGTAGATCTTCCTGTCCAGGAGGTGTATGTTTGCCACAACGTCCCCTTTAACGGCGTTTACAACATCCCTAATTGTGAGGGGAAGGGCGAACTCCCTGATATCGAGTATGGCGCTCGTGGGGAGCTCGCTTCCGAGGGTCTTGCTGAAGGCCCTGATGACGTTTCCACCGCGACGTTCGTCGATCTCGAGCAGGGCCTCCACGAACTTCCTTATGGTCGAGGCACCGGGGCTCTTCCTCCTTCCGCCTTCGTAGTCGCTTATGACCGAGGAGGATACCCCAAGGTAATCGGCGAGCTCGGTCTGGCTGATGCCGAAGATCTCGCGCCATTTGCGCATGGTCTTTCCCGGGTCGGAGGAGAGGGTTATCTCCCCCGCTATCCTCTTGGCGAGGGCTTCTTTCTCCTTTTCAAGCATGCTCACAAGTATTCGTCAATCATTATAAGCTTTTCGGCAATCGCCTAATCGCCGTGAGCGCAAGCTTAAAAGCCTTCCACCCTATGCTCCCCGGTGATGCTCATGGCGATATACTTCATAGGTCTCGGTCTTTACGATGAGAGGGATGTTACCCTCAAGGGCCTCGAGACGGCCAGGAAGTGCGAAAAGGTCTTCGCGGAGTTCTACACGTCCTTAATGGCCGGAACAACGCTGGAGAGGATTGAGGAACTCATAGGAAAACCCATCAGGAGGCTGAGCAGGGAGGACGTTGAGCTCAACTTCGAGGAGATAGTCCTGAGCGAGGCCAGGGATAAGGACGTGGCCTTCCTGACGGCCGGCGACCCGATGGTCGCGACGACCCACTCCGACCTCAGGATAAGGGCCAAGAAGCTTGGAATCGAGAGCTACGTCATCCACGCCCCGAGCATCTACTCGGCGGTAGCGATAACCGGATTGCAGATATACAAGTTCGGCAAGAGCGCGACCGTCGCCTACCCCGAGAAGAACTGGTTCCCGACGAGCCACTACGACGTGATAAGAGAGAACCGGGAGAGGGGTCTCCACACGATGCTATTCCTCGACGTGAAGGCGGAGCAGAACCGTTACATGACCGCCAACGAGGCCATGGAGATACTCCTTCGGGTTGAGGATATGAAAAAGGAGAACGTCTTTACGGGGGACACGCTGGTGGTCGTCCTGGCGAGGGCAGGGTCGCTCAACCCCACGCTCAAAGCGGGCTACGTCCGGGACATGCTTAAGGAGGACTTCGGAAAACAGCCGCACGTCATGGTCGTCCCCGGGAGGCTCCACATCGTTGAAGCGGAGTACCTGGTGGCCTTCGCCGGGGCTCCAGAGGAGATACTCAAAGAGGTTTAGCGAAAGATTTATATTTCCTCCCCCCTCCACTAATCCCGGATGGGCCCGTGGTCTAGCCTGGTTATGACGTCGCCCTCACGCGGCGAAGGTCCGGGGTTCGAAGCCCCGCGGGCCCACCATAACGAAAGACAAGGGGGCTCCGCCCCCACACCCCCCGGAACAGGTTCTTGTTTCTCAAAGCGTTGACGGAAAAGGGTGATTCTTTTTTCAAGGAGCAGTTTAAGGGTGTTTGCTAAAGATAAAGACTGCTCTTGGGTTTTGAATTCACCCTTCTTAAGAAAGCTTTTATGATGGGGTTTGCTTTTGGATGGCGCTCCTTTGGAGCGCGGGAGATTGCAAACCCCTTGGATTTGGCCTTTTTAATCTTGAATTCGGGGTTCAATGGCCGTTTGAGGGTGCAAACACTCACGGGAGGGCAGTTAAAAGGAATCACCATTTTTCGCCAGCCTTTTCCCAAAAGGCTGCAAGGCGCCCTTCGGGCGCCAGAATAAAAAGTGAAACCAGTTTAATAGCAGGTCTTAACGTTAATCCCTCCTTCCATGTTCCAACTTTAAAGCGCACGCTTATCATTCTTTGAATTTTCAAAAGAAAACACCCTTTTCGCCAGCCTTTTCCCAAAAGGCTGAAAGGCGCCCGAAGGGCGTCTAACTACGTCAAACCAGGGGTCAGTGGGTTATCTTAAAGTGTTCTCCCGTGTGAAGGTTAATTGCAAAGTGAAACCCACTCGTTTTCAGGCTAATTGAGAGCGAGCTACCGTCTTTGATCAAACTTTGCGAAGCAAAGTTTGTTGGTCAAGCTCCGAGCCTGCGTATCCCCTTGAGCAGTACCCGGGGCCTCCTCGAATCGATGGCGCTCAGGAGCTCCTCCAGCTCTTTTTCCCTGTCGTAAAGGTCCTCCCTTTTGGACTTCGGTCTCTCATCGAAGTACAAACTACCACCCCGATAGTTAAAAGAGTGCCTTTCACGTCGCCCTCTTCTCTCCCTCCGGGAACCTCCAGTTCCGGGTTATCCTGGTCACGTTTCTAACGAGGGCCCTTTCCTCGGGATGCCTAAAGACGAGCTCCTCGAGGAAGGAGATGAGTTCGTCGTAGGCCTGCCCCTCTACAGGGAAGGGAACCCTATCCTTTCCGCCGACCGCGTAGGTGAACTTGAACGGGTCAGGGGGGTGGGTCACCGGGTCCTTCCAGCTCGGGTGGACGTCGTAGACAAGCTCGAGGACGAGGGAAAGCGCCCTCAGGGTGCTCGGCCCGAGGCCCTTCAGGAGAAGGAACTCCTCGTAGTTGCTCACGCTCAGCTCCCTGGCGAATTCCAGGGCCCTCCTGTTAAGCTCAAGCCTCCCGAGGCTCTCGTAGCGCCTTATAATTGAAACCTCGTCGACGTCTCTCGGTTTGTAGTAAACCAGCGGGCGATAGCCTTTCGCTATGGCCTTCAGGCTCTCCAGCTCGCGCTCTATCCTTCCCGGCCCATCCTGAACGGTATCCACGAGCGTCTTCTGGTACTCCCTCGATTCCTTCGAGACAGTGTTAAGGGCAAAATCCCTCCTGAGCCCGGAGATGGCCTTGTGCGGGTTGATGGTGAAGGTCTCGGCGTCGAACCAGTGGAAGCGCCTCGCCATTCTCTCGGTCTCGTTCATTCCCTGCTGTATAACCGCCCAGTTGCCATCCTCATCAAGGAAGAAAACGTGGTGGTAGAGCTGATAGCCCGTCTGGAGCGCCACCGTGTCCACCTTCGCGACCAGCCTGGAGGTTCTGATGTAGGCTTCCGGATCGAGTTCGTATAATTCCGCTATCCTCCTAAGCTCATCCGGAGTCCTCCTGCTCTTCTTCCCCTTCCCTCCGGCGGCTTTGATTCCTAATTCCTCCCTCCAGAGGGCGTCCTTTATCATTCCCGCCGTCACGGTGGTTGAGCCGGAGGAGTCCCAGTCCATCCCGATGACGTTGTTGAAGGCCTGAAACCACACCGGGTCCGAGAGCCTCTCCAGGAGACCCTTCGTTCCGTACTCCTCGACCGCCAGAAGTAGCACTAACCGCGTGAGCCTTCTCATCCTCCGGGCCAGCCACGCCGGAACGTGACCGCCGTGAAGAGGTAAATCAGCGATGTTCCTCATCTTCCCATCACCTTGTGTTCGCATCAAAACGATTTAACCTTTGCCACAAGCTTTTTATCCCCCGCGACGTTTACCCCATCGTAAACCCACGGGAGGTATGCTCATGGGAGTTGAGAAGGTCCCAAAGTACGATATCCCGACCAGGAAGGTTGACTACGTTTTTATCGAGCTCGACAAGATGAAGCCCCACGAACAGCTCGTCCAGAAGGAGCTCGAGGCGTTCATCGAGAGCGTTACGGGCTCCGGAATCTTCTGGAAGCCTATGCTCCTCGCCAAGGTCCCGGGTGAGGATCTATACCTCATCGTTGACGGCCACCACCGCTGGGCCGGTCTCCAGAAGCTCGGCGCCAAGCGCGCCCCTTCGGTTATCCTCGACTACTTCAGCGACGACGTCAAGGTCTACACCTGGTATCCGGCGTTCAAGGGAAACCTCGAGGAGGTCATCGAGAGACTCAAGGCGGAGGGCCTCGAGGTTATAGAGGACCCGGAGGCGGAGGATAAGGCCGAGAGGGGAGAGATAGCCTTCGCCCTCGTCGGAGAGAGGAGCTTTGCCATACCCGGCGGGCTGGAGGAGCAGAAGAAGGTCAGCAAGGTTCTCGACGAGATGAGCGTTGAGGGGAGCATCGAGCTCATCTACTACGGTCTCAAGGAGGACGCGAGGGAGGACATGGCGAAGGGCGAGATAGACTACGTCTTCATCAGGAAGGCCCCGACCAAGGAGGAGGTCATGGAGCTCGTCAGGCGCGGCGAGGTCTACTCCCCGAAGACCACCAGGCACGTCCTGCCCTTCAACCCTGACAAGATAGACGTCAAGCTCGAGGAGCTCTTCTGAAGGTTTTTAACCCCTTCTCCCTACTTTCCACGCCGATGACGAGGGATCAACCGGCTGATGGGTGATGACCAGTCCAGGAGGCCGAGGCATGCTCAAAGGTCTGATATTCGACGTCGACGAAACTCTAATTTACTACGAGGGCTACGATCATCGAGAGTGGTACGAGGGGTGGGTTCTTCCCGAGCTGATGAGGCGCGGCATCGAGCTCGACTACGAGACTTACAGAAAGACCGTGACCGGCGAACTCCCGAGGACGTACGTTGAGCGGTTCGGCGTGAACGCCATCGAGTTCTGGAAACTCGTCGACGAGGTGAACCTCCGCTACCGCGAGGAGATGGCCCGGAGGGGAAGGATAAAGGTGTTTCCCGACGTCGATGCCTTAAAGGAGCTCAGGGACATGGGCCTGAAACTCGCCGCCGTTAGCAACGCCTCCCAGGAGTGCGTGGAGTTCGTTTTGGGGTTGTTCGACCTGAGGAAGCACTTCGAGGCGGTCTTCGGTAAGGACTACTCGAACCTCGACGGGGTCAAGCCCAGCCCCTACCTCGTCCGGAAGGCCCTGAAGGCCCTAAGGCTGGAGCCCGATGAGGCCATGGTGGTGGGCGACAGCTACCACGACGTGCTGGCCGGAAAGAGGGCCGGAGTCAGGGTGGTCAACGTCACCCGCTTCGGAAGGAGCGAGGGGGCGGACTACTACGTTAAAAACTTGAAGGAACTGGTCGGGCTTGTAAAGGGAATGCTGGGGACAGGGGCTCAGTCCCCGTAGAACTCCTTCTCAAAGATATCTATCCCAACCTCAAGGCCCTCGAGCCAGTCGAGGAACTTCCCGACGTTCTCGTCCCTGAAGATGGCGCCGTGCTGGGGTGCTACGATTTTGGGATTGAGTCGCCTGACGGAGCGAACCCACGCCCTAAGGGCCTTCGTTGAGCTCATGTACCTCCTGTGGAAGCCCTCCATGAACTTTACATGGTCCTCGAAGTCCTCGACGAAGAGATACCACTCCCCCTCAGGGAACGCCGCCGCCCCGATGTCCGTGCTGAAGAGGATCCCGCTCTTCTCATCGTAGAAACTGAAGTTTCCGGGACTGTGGAGGTAGTGGCTTGGGACGGCCTTTATCACGGAGTTGCCGATCTTAAAGTCCGTCCCCTTATCTGGGATTCCTATCGCTCTACCCGCGCTCAGGACGGCCAGGTGCGGAAGGAATCGAACCCAGAGGTTTGAGATAACAACCTTGGCGAGCGGTGCGTACTCGAACCACAGGTTCAATCCGGCGATGACGTCCGGATCCTGGTGGGAGTACATGAGGTACTTTATCTGGGTCGGCGGGACAAGCGATGAGACGTTCTTCAGGACACGCGAAAAGACGAAGAACCCGCCCGGCTCTATCAGGGCGGCCTCTTTTCCGTCGATTACGAGGTACTGATTGGTGAGTATGCCCTTCTCGTCCTCGGCCTCCTCGATCCCGAGCCAGTAAACCTTGTGCTCTCCATCGTCGTAGAGCGGGTAGCTGTTCATGTTCCTTATCATCTCAAACACCTCCAACTGGCACCCAGACGTTGATCATGTACACACCTTCAATACTTGAGGCGAGCCTAAGGGCCTCCGCCGCCGTCTCCTCGTCCTCAACTTTTACCACCTGGCCATCGGCTCCCTCCCTGTATTCAATCGCGAGTATCCGACTGCCCTGGAGAAGGGCCTTAAACGACCTGGCGCCGTCTGAAGTCACCCCGGAGACGTAAAGGACATCGTTGTTGGCGGTTTTCCTGAGCTCCATGAGGACGTCGAAGAACTTTCCGCCCTCTATCATGTGAAGACCGCTGTGGACCATCTTGGCCTTCGCCAGAAAGTTGGCAACGCTCATCGGGTCGGAGAAGTCAACCTGGAGGATAACCTCGCCGGAGCTTTTCACGGGCTTGGGCGGCGAATAACTCTCGGCCAGCCCTTTGAGTGTCTTCCCTATGCCCTCGGCAAAACGCTCCAGGGTTTTTCCCAGAAAATGTTCACCCCTACCATTATACGCAACTTCAACGTCGGCCGTTACGCTCTTCCGCCATCCCTTTAACGTTACCGTCACGATTAGATTGCTCCTTCTGCCTGTCCCATCGTAGATGAAGCTCGACGAGTCTCCGTGGGATGTGAAGGTGTACACGTCCCCTAATTTGAGGAAGAAACGCGGTAGCCTTATCTCCGCGGAGATTCCGTTCTTCGTGTTTATCTTCACCACGTACGGCCAGTTCATTATGAACTGGGGCGGGTCCGATAGGACCTCCCTGATGGAATCCAGGGGAGCCTCTACCTCGACCGTTACACTCTTGCGCTTCATCTCAGCTCACCCAGAACCTCGAGGAGTTTAAGGTATGCCCCTTCAACGCCCGTATTCACGTCGAACGGGCGGAGGAAGAACACCTCGTTCCCATCGCTGAACGTCAGCTCGAGCTCTCCCTCATAGAGGGCTGGTCACAGTTCGAGTTCGACCACCGTGTTGTCTCTGAGCTTCATCCTTCCTCCCAGGTGAAGCTTTGCCCTGTTATCGCTCATGGCGCTTATAGTACCCCACGCGGAGTATATAACTTCCAGGGGGGTGACTCCCCACTGGATGCTCCGAACCGCCGGAACCACACTTTTTGCAAGCAATCCCACACACCTCCGAATCCAATCTCTTTTTATATTCTTAATAACGAAAGTTTGATTTTTAAACATTTGGTTTCGGGTTTTGGACACTCTCGCTTGTTTTCCGTACCAATGATCCACACTGGGCTGTGTCTACTGTCTGGGTTAGGTTTACCAAAAATAAGGTTATAATATTTTTAGTAAACATTTCGAACGATAGGTATACAAAGAAGTCCCAGAGAGGTTTATTTGGGGGTGCGCCCTATGGGAAGATAGCACGAACTCTTAGGTTAGGTTTTCGGATATTCCGTATCCCGAAGACGAGGGAGCGTGAGAAATGGGATAATAGAGGTAGAGGGGATCAACCCTCGAACCTCTCCTCGATATAAGCCCTTATCAGCTCCTTCGTCGCGAGGATGCCCTTTATGTGCGTTCTCTCCATTCCGTGGCTCGCGTGGACGCCCTGGCCTATAAGTGCAACCCTCACATCCCAGCCAGCCCTCAAGGCGGCGGAACCGTCGGAGCCGTAGTAGGGGAACACGTCGACGACGTACGGGATGTCGCGCTTCTCCGCCAGCTCTATGAGCTTGGTCGTCATCTCGTAGTCGTAGGGGCCGCTCGAGTCCTTGGCCGCTATCGAGACCGCCGTCTCCTTTCCCGCGACGCCCTCACCGACGACGCCCATATCAACGACGAGAAGCTCCCTCATGCTTTCGGGATAACCCGCCGAGCCGCCGTGTCCGACTTCCTCGTAGGGGGAGAAGAAGAAAGCCACCGGGAGCCTTTCGAGGGTTTCCGCTCCCATGTCGAGCATCAAATCTATGAGGATCGCGGCGCTCGCTTTGTCGTCCAAAAAGTGGGCCTTGACGAAGCCGTTGACGTACTCGAACTTCGGGTCGAAGGCTATGAAGTCGCCGGGCCGAATGCCGAGCTTCTCCGTGTCCTCCCTCTTCTCCACGGGCTCGTCCAGGCGGATGTACATGTTCTCTTCCTTGCGCTCCTTCTTCCCGGCATCTTTGTTCACGTGAACGCTCGGGTTCTTGAGCAGAAGCGTCCCTCGGTAGCGCCTGCCCGAGCGGGTGATTACCGTGCAGTACTCGCCCTCGAAGGCGGGAAGGTTCAGTCCACCCACCCTCGTGAAGCTCAGGTGCCCGTCCGGGAGAATTCCCTTCACCATCGCCCCGAGCGTGTCGACGTGGGCCGCGATCACGAGCTCCGGCTCCGGATGGTTGTGGGCGATCAGGGCGCCCTTGTTGGTGTAGCGCGTTTTTATGCCAGCTTCGTTAAGTTTCCCTTCGATGTGTTCCATAACCTCCCTCGTGTAGCCCGTCGGGGACGGTATCTCAAGGATCTCCCTCAGAATCTCGATCACTCTCTCCATCGAAACCACCGTTAAAAGAAGGGTCGAAGGGTTGAAAAGGCCATCGGTCTCAGGTAACGAAAGCGGCGAAGGCGAGGAAAAACGCCAGAACGAGGAGCGTTTGAATCACCGTCACGCCGATGGCCTCCTCGGCCTTCAGGCGGTAGTGGGCGAGTATCACGTTCGCCATTATCGCCGGTGGCATCGAGGCCTCTACGAGGACCGCGTAGTAGATATTTCCTGCTCCCCTCAGCGTCAGGAAGACGAAGAGGAACGGGATGACGCTCCTGAAAAGGCCGACCTCGGCTAAGTGCCTCCACCTGAACTCCCTAAGGTTCATTATGGAGCCAAAGTAGATGAGGAGCAGGGGTATGCTCCACCAGCCGATGGACTTTATCGGTTCGATGATCCATCCCGGCAACCTTACTCCAAGCAGGACGAGGGCGAGCGCCAGGAGGTTGGCGGCCGTTGGAGGGAACTTCAGGGCCCTGAGGACGCTCCTCCTTATCGAGGCCTTTCCGCTGGAGTAGTGGGCCGCTATGAATGTCGCCAGCGGGAGGACGACGAGGCTGTTGGTAGTCGAGTAGAGTATGGCGGGGGTTATGTCCTTGAGGAAGAGGCTCGCTATCGGGAAGCCCATGGCAGCCGTGTTCGGATACGTGGAGAGTATCATGAGCGCCCCTGCCCAGTCCTCGTCCTCAACGCGAAGGCGGGCGTAGAGATAGGAGAGGCCGAGGCTGAGCCCGATTATGAGGAAAACGTAGAGGAAAACCAGTCTTATGCTGACGAGGTACTCCAGGTCCTTGCCCGCCACGTTGCCGAAGACGAAGAGCGTGAGGAGAACCCGGGTTGAGAAGAGGTTGAGCCATCTGAATAAGGTATCCCTTCTCACGAGCATTTTGAGAACGTAGCCGAGGGCTATGAGGGCGAGCATCCGATAGACGTCCATGGTGAGAACTTCAGTTTAACGCTTAAAAGTCTGTCGAGCAAGGGGCTGTTCACCGTGCCCCTGAAGAACCTAATACTGGTCATAGTCGGGCTTAAGGGTGAAGCACACGGCTACGAAATACTCAAGGAGCTTGAGAAGCTGGCGATCGGCCTGTGGAAGCCCAGCCACAGCAACCTCTATACGATCCTTGGCAAGATGGTTGAGGAGGGCCTTCTTGAACCCAGGGAGGAGTATCGAGGGAAGGTCAGGCGGGTTAAGTACAGCCTCACGGACAGGGGGTGGAACTACCTGCGGACCTCGAACGACCTCGCCCTCAGGATCCTGTACACCTCGATCAGGTACCACGAGGCCCTGAAGAGAAAGCTCGAGGAGATGAACCTCGAGAGGAACATGGACCCGGAGACCGTTAAGGCCTACCTCGAACTCCTCAAAAAGATAAGGGGCATACTCGATGAGGAGATACGGGCCATTGAGGCCGAACTTTCGGCGACTAACTGATTTCTTTTTCCCGTTTCATCATTGTTGTTCCACTGATCGAATCGAACGGTGGTGAACATCCCTTTTTGAACCTTGACCGATAAACTTATATATACCTACGGTGCCAGTTAAGTACAGAAAAATGTACTACAAAAATCTGTACCCGGTGGTAGCATGGAGAACGACCTTAGGGTTCAGCTTGAGGAGCTGAAGAAGCGCCTGGAAGTGCTGGAGGAGAGCATCGATCCCGTGGACGAGGTAATGCTCTCCGTAAAGGCGCGTCTCAGGCGAAAACTCGAGGGTGGGGCCCTTCCGGAGGTCGATGAGGAAAAGGCGGCGAAGACCCTCAAGGCCCTCGCCAACCCCGACAGGATAAGGATACTCAGGATGCTCTCCGAGAAACCGATGGGCTTCAAGGAGATAAAGGATGCTTTAGGTGTCGAGAGCCCCACCGTTTCCCATCACCTGAAGCTCCTCGTGAAAACCCGGATGGTAAGGAAAGGCGAGAGGTACGAGATATCGCCCGATGGACGTTTGTTTTTGCGCCTGCTTGAGATAATAACCGCCCTGGAGGAGGTGGAAGAATGAGGTCTGGATGGAGGCACCGGGCCCTTCACCGCGAAGGCCCGAGGTTCAGGCTCGCGGAGTACCTTAAGGCACTAACCGCGGTACTGCTCATCGTCTGGCTGTTCAAGGGGCCGCTGAGGCTCGAACCCTACAACGACTGGCTGGTTTACGCGATAGTGGCGTTCCTCTTCGCCTTCGAACTGTTGGGCGTCGGGAAGTGGTTCGGGGTAACGGTAAGCGGGGTGGTCTTTGCACTCGCCAGGGGCTTCTTCTGGACGAGCGTCTTCCTGTTCTTCGGGAAGTGGCTCGGCATGTCAAAGGCCCTAACCGGATACGCCGGGACCGCCTTCGCCTACGCGGTGGTTTTAACCATTGCGGGGCTCCTGCTGGCGAAGTTCGACGAGAGGAGGCTCGACCTCAAAGTTGAAGGGAAGGCCTACGAATTCAAGGGGGCGGACTTCGGCGACGTGAAGCTTGAGGGGAAGGGAAAGGCCTACCCCGTGAAGTTCGGACGGAAGAGGGTAGGATGGGTGCTGGACGGCGAGGCGATGGTGAAGGCCAGGACACCCCTCGGAGAAATAACGAAGAAACTCCTGAGCCCCGTCGTGGTCTGGACGGAGGAGAACGTAGCCGGAAAAAAGGTTCCGGCCGATCCTGCTTTCGTGGGGAGCGTTAACAGGCTCCTGAACCCCGAGAGGATGTACAGGGGGAAGGGGAGCACCGTCGATCTTGGCTTCATCAAGGTCTACGAGGGCGAGGACTTCGAGTACGTCAGGCTGCCCTTCCTTGAGGTCATGCAGACCCCGACCGGTGAGGAAGTCAGGGTCGGCCCCATAAGGATTCACGAGGGCAACCCCGGAATGCCTCCGGAGGAGATGCTGACCATCAGGGAGCTCCGCAACGGCTTCCAGCTGACGAAGGTCGGCGAGAGGCTGAAGATCCGGACGGAGGAGTACTCCATCGAGGTCGAAGGTGAGAGGGTAACCTACAGGAGCGGAAACGAGACCCTGAGCCTCGGCGAGACAGTGTCCCTGCGCTCGGGCGACGTCTCGGTAGGCGTCGGCAGGGGAAGGGCCAGGATAAGGATAGAGGACGCTGTCATCTCGGCGAGGGACGGCAAGGTAAAGATAAGGGCCGGCGGAAAAACCTACACGATTGAGAACCCCGACGCATTCAAGCTCGTGGTGAAAAAGGCCAAGGAAATCGTCGAGGAGCAGAGCGCCGGGCTGATAGAGGGCCTCGGGGTGGACAGGGCGCTCCTCAACAAACGGGTGAAGGAGCTCCTCGATGAACTGACGGGGTACATCGGGTGATGCCGATGATCTTCGAAAACGTCAGGGAAGTGGAGGTAAGGGCCGTTAACGGCCACATCAGGCTTAAGGGCTGGGAAAGAGAGCACGTGGAAGTGGATTACACCCCTCACGGTGAGGTGGACGTTGAAGTTGAGGAGAAGGATGGGAAACTCATCATCAGGGAAGAGCCGAAGAAGAGGTTCCTGAACCTGCTCCGGAAGGAAGGGTGGGCCGAAATAGAGGTCAGCGTTCCTAAAGCGGTCGTGGTAAGCGCCGAGACCGTCAACGGAGAGCTTCGCGCCGAGAACGTCCGCTTCGCTGAGGCCACGACCGTTAACGGCGAGCTCGACCTGAAGGACTGCGAGGCGAAGCTGATAACGACGGTCAACGGCAGGGCGAAGGCGGACCTCTCCACCGCCGGCCCGCTGAAGGCCACCACCGTTAACGGGAGAATGGTGCTTGAGATAGAGGAGCTGGAGGGCGATGTTGAGGTCGCGAGCGTGAACGGAAACCTCGTGGTTAGACTCTCCGACTTCTGCGACGCGAGGGTAGCTGTCAGCAGGTTCAACGGGACGGTGAGGTTCGTCGGCATCGACCCGGAGGAGCCGGTCATCGGCGCCGGAACGTACACCGTGAGGGTGAGCACCGTTAACGGCGGGGTGAGCGTGGAGCTGGTTTAACTTTTCTCTTTAATCCGACAACTACGCGTGAACCGGCGGGGAAGATGGGGGTTGCTCAAAATGCTCGAGAGGGGGCTCAACAGAAACTTCTGGCTCTTCGCCTTTGGAAGATTCGTCAGCCAGCTCGGCTGGGCGGTGCAGGAGGTTGCGCTGCCCCTCTACGTTCTCGACAAGACCCACAGCGGCTCGATGATGACCCTCTTCGTTCTGGCGGACGTGATCCCTTCCCTGATAATCATGCCCTTCGCCGGCGTGGTCGGTGACCGCTACAACAGGAAGGGGCTCATGGTTGGCTTCGACCTCGCGAGGGGACTTCTCCTGTTCGGCGTCATCGCGTTCAACTTCCTCGGTATCTACCAGCTCCTTACCGTTCAGGTCGTCATGGCGGTCATGGGGGCGTTCTTCGGCGCGGCAACGAGCGCGATGTTTCCGGATCTCGTCGAACCCGACGAGCTTGAGAGGGCCAACTCGACCGTCAGCTCGTTCACCGTGGTGGCCCGGCTCGTCGGTCCGGCCCTCGGCGGAGTTATCTACGCCCTCGGCGGGATAAAACTGGCGATTCTAATAAACGCGGTCAGCTTCTTCGGTTCCGGCCTCTTCGAGGTCCTGATACGGTACGAATGGAAGACGAGGGAGCTCGAGAGCGTCGGGCAGGTCATCGAGGACATTAAGGAAGGCCTGGTGTTTCTGCGCTCCAGCCGCTACCTCGTGGTGCTTATGAGCTTCGCCCTCTTCATGAACGCGCTCGGCCAGCCCTTCAACGCGGTCGTAATGCCCTACGCATTCAGGGAGGTCCTAAAGTTCACGAGCGAACAGTTCGGACTACTCGAGAGCGCCTTCATGGGCGGTATGCTCTTTGGAAACCTCATAGTGGCGATAAAGCTCGGGAGGAGAGCGGGGAGGTACCTCTTCAAGGCCATGGCCGTCAACGGCCTCCTGATGCTGATCTTCGTCTGGGTCGTCTCCCCCCTGGCCGGCGTCTCAAGGGATTCGGCGTTCGTGACGCTGGCCGTTACCGCGGTGTTCCTTGGAGCGAGCAGTGCGATAATAAACGTCCCCCTCAACTCGAAGATCCAGAGGGCGGTTCCGACGGAGCTCAGGGGCAGGGTCTTCTCTGCGTTGGCCCTCCTCGTGAACGCCTCGGCACCCCTGGGCCTTGTTGTGGTCGGACCGCTGGTAGATCGCTACTCCGCCTGGGGGGTCTCCCTCGGAATATGGGTGGCCCAGGCCGTCGTGGTGGTCCACTACTACGTCCGTCACAGGGAGGTCCTGCTCGGCGGGGAAAGGGAAGAGGCGAAAACCGTCACTGAACTTCCTTGACCTCCTTCAGCTTTCCCTCCCTCTTCTCTATCGTCCTGGCCATCAGGAAGAGGAGGTCGCTGAGCCTGTTGAGGTACACCAGGGCGGTATCTCCGAAGCCGTAGTCGAGGACGAGCCTCGCGACCCTCCTCTCGGCCCTCCTCGCCACCGTTCTGCAGACGTCGAGCTTGGCGCTCGCAACGGTGGAGCCGGGGAGGACGAAGGCCTTGAACTGGAACTCCGCCTCGTATTTCTCGATGAGGCCTTCGAGCCACCTCACCTCCTCATCCCCTATCTTGGAGTACTTTCCCTTGCTCGCCAGCTCGGCCATCAGGTCGTAGAGGTGAACCTGGATTCTTTCGAGGGTCCCGGCCATGTCCTCGGGAACGTAGTGCTTGGCCTCCCCGATGAAGCTGTCCAGCTCGTCTATCGTGCCGTTGGCCTCCATAACCGGTGAGTACTTCGCCACCCGCTCGCCCGTGAAGAGGCCGGTCAAACCTTTGTCTCCAGTTTTGGTCGTTATCGACATGGTATCACCGGAAACGCATCGAGGTCAAGGGTTTTATCTTTTTTGGGCTATATGGCGCACTATAGATGGCAAAACAGGGCTGGGAGGGATGGCAAAACTTATTTATACCCCAACGCCTTCTTTTTTTGGGTGATCCCATGAGAAAGGCAGGGATGATAATAGCGCTGATTTTGATACTGAGCATAGTGCCCCCAACAGCGTTCCATGCGGTCCACGCGGACTCGGGGACGAACATCCAGACCACTCAGATAGCCCCCAGCGACGACGTGTACGTCAAGGATTCGACCCCCGACTCAAACTACGGCTCCTACGACTCCCTGTACGTTGGCACGTACTCTCGGGACAATTCCAACGAAAGGGCGTATCTAAAATTCGATCTCTCAGGTCTCCCCGAAAACGCCGTTATAATCAACGCGACCCTCTACGCGTACACATACAGTGGGGCGTACTCCACCCCAGTTAACATCAGTGCATACGCGGTCTCCGACGATTCATGGAGCGAGGACACAATAACCTGGAACAATAAGCCTCCCGCCGGGGAGCTCCTCGATAAGGACCTTGTTGATACAGATGGCAGGCACTGGTCTGCGTGGAACGTCACGGACTTCGTCAAGGCGGAGTTCTCGGGCGACAAGATCATCAGCTTTGTTCTAATCTCAGACGGTGAAGGGTCGGTCACGGAGAGCATAGGTTATAACTCCAAGGAGAGCAGTTATGGAAATCATCCTTACCTCGAAGTGGTTTATGAAGTCTCCGGATCTTCGGGAACTTTGGTTCCTATCCAGGAGATCCAGGGCAACACCACCGACGGGGACGCCTCGGCCTACGAGGGTCAGACCGTCACCACCGAGGGGGTCGTTACCGCAACCACCTCAAAAGGCTTCTTCATCCAGAACGGCACGGGGCCATGGAGTGCAATCTACGTCTATCTTGGGACTTCTCCAAGCGTGGACATCGGCGACTACGTCAGGGTGACCGGGACGGTCTCGGAGTCATATGGCTTAACCGAGATAACGGATCCAAGTGTAACCGTCCTTGGAACCGCCGAGGTTCCGGATCCAGTCGTTCTTCCAACTGGTAACGTCTCCCAGGAGAAGTGGGAGAGCGTCCTCGTCAGGATCGAGAACGTCATCGTTACCAACCCCGACCTTGGCTACGGCGAGTGGGAGGTTGACGACGGCAGCGGTCCCGTCAGGGTCGATGACCTGATGTATCACTACACCCCCAGTGAGGGACAGATGTTCGATTACATCACGGGTGTGCTGTATTACTCGTACGGCAACTTCAAGATCGAACCGAGGGACGAAAACGATATCCTGCCGGTAGTCCCGATTCAGGAGATCCAGGGCAACACCACCGACGGGGACGCCTCGGCCTACGAGGGTCAGGTCGTGAGTACGGTGGGTGTGGTGACCTTCGTTACTTCCAGCGGCTTTGCCATCCAGAACGGCACGGGGCCGTGGAGCGGAATCTGGGTCTACACCGGAAGCCAATCCGGGGTTGACGTCAGCGTTGGAGATTACGTACTGGTTCGGGCGAAGGTCAACGAGTATTATGGTTTCACGGAGCTCAACTATGCGGGTACGGATGAAGGCCAGAGAGAGATAAAAGTCATGGGGACCGCCGATGTTCCCGACCCCGTGGTTCTCCCAACTGGTAACGTCTCGCAGGAGAAGTGGGAAGGGGTACTCGTTGAGGTCAGGGACGTTAGGGTCGTCGACCCCGACCTCGGCTACGGCGAGTGGCTCGTCGATGATGGAAGCGGCCCGGTCAGGATAGACGACAAATTCTATGACTATGCCCCGGACCACGCGAGGTACGAGTACATCGGGGGGATCCTGTGGTACTCCTACGGGGACTACAAGATAGAGCCTCGCTCCCCCGATGACGTGAAACCCTACGTCCCGAAGATAGGTGTGGAGACCTTCGAGGTCTCGGGCCCCATGCTCAGGGGGATTCCACGGGAGCTGAGTGTCAAGGTTTACAACCACGGAACCCTCGAGGACAACGTTACAGTTGTTATACTCGCCAACGGAAAGGAAATAGGCCGGGAGACTCAGGTTATCGAGGTCAACGGGACCGCTGTTTACGAGTTCACGTACACTCCGGACTTCACGGGCGACCTTACCGTAACCGTTCGCGTCCTCGATGGAACCGGCGAGATAGCGGACGAGAGGTACTACCATTACCTGGTCGTCCCCAACCCGTACCAGATCGCCTACGGCCTGACACCCTACTACGAGATGCTCTACAGCAGGGAAATGGAGAAAGTGACCCCGCTCTACGAGAACTTCACGGGACTTGTCAACGAGCTCGCCTCCTGCGGCGTTAACCTTGGAGACCTCGAGTCCAGCGTGGAGTGGATCAACGCCACCATGGAGGAGATAGAGAAGGAGTACTCCATATACGAGGCCCTCAAGGGCCTGCTCGTCCAACAGAACCCATACAGGAAGTTCCACTACTACCCCGTCATGGTGCACATCAGAAGGGCCGCGCTGATGAGCAGGGAAGTGAAGGGTGAGCTCGAGTACGTGCTTCCCATCCTTCAGAAGACCTACTCTCAGGTGGAGCCCCTCTGCCACCCGCCGGCACCGGAAAACGAAACAACACCCGGAAACGAAACCGGTGGAGTCCCCACGAACCAGACGAACGTCACCCCGTCGACCAACATAACGATTAAGATAACCAAAGTCCTCATCGACGCATCCCACGGGCAGTACTACGTGGAGCAGGTCGGCGTCAGCGGGCTCGTCGAGAAGATCAAGGACGAGCTCGGCTGGGAGGTGGAGGTAAACACGCTACCGCTCACCTACGACCTGCTTAAAGACTACGATGTCGTGATGATCCTCAACCCGAAGGACGACCTGACGCAGGGCGAGATTGCGGCGCTTCAGGAGTACGTCGAGAACGGTGGCGGACTCTTCATAGCCGGGGACTGGTACAAGTACTCCAACATCGAGAGCCTCAACGCCTTGACTGAGAAGTACGGCATCAAGTTCAACGCCGATGAACTTATGGACGACGATGTGAACAGCGGAAGGCCATACTATCCGTTCGTCGGGCTCTACAACACCGCCCACCCGGCGATGAAGTTCGTTCCGGAGGACTGGAAGATCTACTACAACGGCCAGACCCTTACCATCGGCGGCGAGGCCAGGTGGCTGATCAAGGCATACGATACCTCCTACTCGGTTGATGCCGACGGAAACGTGGTCAACGCCAAGGGCACCAACCCCGTGGTCGCGGCCGCCGTAGAGGTCGGAAAGGGCAGAATAATAGCCTACGGCTCGAGCAAGGCCCTGAGCGACACCTACTACAGCAAGTACATAAACAGCAACTGGCCGTTCGTTAAGGGCGCCCTCCTATGGCTCGCCCGCGAGATCTGATCCTTTTCTTTCCTTCGGTTTCATCTTTTCTGTTCTTTGACACCGTCACCGAATCGGAAGAGCAGAGGGGAGCCATGAAAGGGCAATGGAATAACCTCAAATCTCCTTCGGGGGCACGAGGATTCCGAGTTCGGTGATTATTCCGCGGATGTACCTCCAGGGTGTAACGTCGAAGAGGTAGTTCCTGACGCGGTAGCCCCTCCTCGCGTAGGGCCTCTCGACTATCTCAACCCCATCGGAGCTCAGCTCCGGATGGAGCTTGAAGCCCTCGGCCGCGACGTAGAACGGGACCCGGTTGTCGTGGCAGGAGAGGGAGAGGGGGTAGGTCCCGGCCTTGTTAACGACCGCCCCGTCGCGCGTCACGCTGTCCGCCCCGACCAAGGCGAGCGTGGCCTTACCTGCGAAGAGGCCGAGCTGAGCGTCGGTTATGATCTCGAAGGGAACGCCGAGGGACTCAAGTTCACGCGCGAGGGCGAGCCCCTCGAAGTCCGGCGAGCTCTCCGTCAGTATAACCCTGAAGTGCTTGCCCTTCCGCTTCGCAACCCTGAAGATCTCGAGGACCGCCGATGAGAAGGAGTGAGTGATTACAACCTCGTTGTCGTCTATCAGCTCGCTCCCTATGTTGCCTATCTCGCGCTTCGCCTCCTCACTCAGGCGAATGAACTCCTCCGCTTTTGCCCTCACCACTTCTGGATCTCCGGTTACCGGCATGAAGCGTGAGAGGTTGTAGAGGGACGCCATCGTCCTGTTGACGTCCGGGATCTCCTTCCTCATCTCTTCGAGCGCCCTTCTGAGTTCTTCCCCCTCGAGCAACCCGGAGAGGACGATGTACGCCTCAGCGCCCCTTCTGGCGAGCCAGCTTGCCCCCCTTACGCGCTCGGCGCGCATCTCCTCGAGTATAGAGCGAACCTCCGCCGGAAGCATGGTTATCACCGCGTCCTGTTGGAGGGAAGGATGAAAATCCAGACGTTTCTCCTTATCACCCTTTCGTTACCAGCCTTCCTCAAAGCGGATTCCCCGCGATTCCATGAACGTCTTAGCCCTCTCTATCTCCCCCTCGTTCTCGCCGAAGAGTATTATCCCGATGTACCTGCCGAATCCCTTGGGTGAGGAGTGTATCCTGACCTCAAAGCGCCTTAGGGCCTCGCTGAGTATCGGCGCGAGCTTGCTCTCGTCCGTTATCTCCGCCAGGAGCTTCCTCTGGATGAACCTCCTCTCCCCGATCCTCGGGAGCACCTCGTTTTCGAGCATGGCCTTCATCTCGCGGGGCATTCCAGGGAGCACGAATATCTTAACACCGCTGTGCTCGATGTAAGCGCCGGGTGCGGCCCCCTCGGTGTTCTCAAGGGGCTCCGCGCCCTCCGGAAGGTAGGCCATCTTCTTCCGGGCCTCGTTCAGGTTGGGGTCGTCTATCATGCCCCTCTCGTGGAGTTCCCTGTAGAACTCCCTCAGTCTCTCGAGGCACGGCTCGCAGAGAACGAGTTTCCTTCCGAGGGCCTCGGCAACCGCGAGCATCGTGACGTCGTCGTGTGTCGGCCCGAGACCGCCGGAGATCACCAAAACCTCGGGTTTCCTCTCGAGGATCTCCCGGATGACGCCCTCTATCTCCCCGACGTCGTCTCCAACGGTCGTCTTCCTCCTCACCCAGTAGCCCCTCTCCGTGAGCTTCTTCGCGATGAACGCGGAGTTGCTGTCCACGGTGTTCCCGGTCAGCAGTTCGTCGCCTATCGTGAGCACCTCGGCGAACACCTTCACCACCCGGGGCTCTTTCGGCGTGGGGCCTTATAATCCCACCGGCGACTTTTCACCGGGAGTGAAAACAAGGCTTAAGTATTTTATGATCATAAAATCCCCGGTGGTACCGTGAAGGTGAAGGTCGGGGTCAACGGTTACGGAACGATAGGGAAGCGCGTGGCCTACGCGGTCATGAGGCAGAAAGATATGAGGCTCATGGGCGTGACGAAGACGAAGCCGGACTTCGAGGCCTACCGCGCGAAGGAACTCGGGATCCCGGTTTACGCCGCGAGCGAAGAGTTCCTGCCGAGGTTCGAGAAAGCAGGCTTTGAGGTCGCGGGAACTCTCGGTGATCTCCTCGAGGAGGTCGATGTTGTGATCGATGCCACCCCGGGCGGCATGGGGGCGAAGAACAGGCCCCTCTACGAAAAGGCCGGCGTCAAGGCGGTCTTTGAAGGCGGCGAGAAGGCGAGCACCGCCGAGGTCTCCTTCGTGGCCCAGGCAAACTACGAAAAAGCTCTCGGAAGGGACTACGTCAGGGTCGTCTCCTGCAACACGACGGGCCTAACGAGGACGCTGAACGCCATAAAGGATTACATCGACTACGCCTACGCCGTCATGATACGGAGGGCCGCCGACCCTGACGACAGCAGGCGCGGCCCGGTCAACGCCATAAAGCCGACCGTAGAGGTGCCGTCGCACCACGGGCCGGACGTCCAGACGGTTATTCCAGTTAATATAGAGACGACGGCCTTCGTGGTTCCGACGACGCTCATGCACGTCCACAGCGTGATGGTCGAGCTGAAGGAGCCCCTCACGAGGGAGGACGTCATCGATATCTTTGAAGATACAACTCGCGTGCTCCTCTTCGAGAAGGAGAGGGGCTTTGAGAGCACCGCCCAGCTCATAGAGTTCGCAAGGGATCTCCACCGCGAGTGGAACAACCTCTACGAGATAGCAGTCTGGAAGGAGAGCATAAGCGTGAAGGGCAACAGGCTCTTCTACATCCAGGCCGTCCACCAGGAGAGCGACGTCGTTCCGGAGAACGTGGATGCCATAAGGGCGATGTTCGAGATGGCCGGCAAGTGGGAGAGCATAAAGAAGACGAACAAGAGCCTTGGAATTCTGAAGTGAGCAGAAATGTCTTTAAACTCGCTCCCAATTCCTTTTTGATGGAAGATGGAAGCCGAAGAGTACCTTCTCCTGCTCGGGCTGGCACTGGCGGTTCTTGCCCTCGTTTATCCCGGGCAGACGTTAAGTGGTGAATTCTGCGAGGGATCCCACGGAAAGCTGGGGGACTACTACGTCAGCGTCTCGGACGGTTTCCTCCGGGTTTCTGGGGAGAGCGGTGATGCCTTCGTCGCCTACAGGCAGAACGTTATCCTGCGCAGGGTTCCTCTTGATTACTCGTATTCGCCTGACAGCGGATGTTACACCGTCAAAATCAGGTACAAAGGGCAGGGCTTTCTCTACGTTTTCGCCGGCGGGCTTGCCCTTGCTGGCGGGGCCTTCTTCTACATGGCCTTTCTGAAGTACCACTGAGCTTGTGGGTATAAAAAGAAAAGATCAGGGAACAAACTCCCTTCTTGAAAAGGCGGTGTATGCCCATAAAATCAGCAATATTGAGAGAATTATCGCCAGGCTGTAGCCGGTGGAGTTTCCGATGCTCAACAAGGGTTCATATTTTGTTGCTGTAATAGGTGCAAAAAGGTATGCGAGGCCGCTCATGAGAGTGTTCACGGTGTCCCCGTTGGGCTTTCCAAGGAGCACGCTGAAGGACATAGGAACGGCGGAGGTGAGGACGAAGAGTATAAGCGTTCCGGCTAGGGAGTCGAGGTAGGTCATGAGCACGGCTATGAATGCAATGTAGATGGGGATTTTGAGGAGCAGGGGCGAAACGAAGTAGGTATATCCCCTCCACCAGGCCAAGAGTGCAACACCTGCAATCCCCGGTAGAAGGCCGATGGTCACTGATGTAAGTCTGCCGATGAACACCCTTTTTGGACCGTTGAACACTGAGAGCTCGAATATCGTTGTCCTAGAGTCCCGGAACACATGGGAACCTATGAGGAGGGCATAGATCGGAAAAAAGATATACTCCATGAGGGAGATGAACTGGCCCGGCCCGTAGGTCTTTATCGCCTTCAGGGATGAATCTGCGGCAATGAAGGTGAGCAGTAGGAGAACAGAAGTTGCGGCAGGAGGAAAGAGCCCCTTCAGGTACCATTTAACGGCTTTCCGCGTAAGCATAGCGCAACCCCGCCCGTTTGAAGCCCGCTATTATTCCCTTTCTAAAGAGTTCACTTAAAAGCTCCTCATCAGCCCGGGCTACTACTATTGCCCCAAAGCTGTGGACGACTTGAACCTCCTCCGGGAGTTTGCCCCCGTTTTCGGCCAGGGTTATTTCATAGACCCCCTCTGCAAAAAGCTTCCTCCTGCTACCTTCCCATACGAGCCTTCCCTCCTTCAGTATGAGGAAGTGCTCCGCCACCGCTTCTCCTTCCTCCGGGTCGTGGGTCGCTATTATGAGCCCCTTCCTCTTGGAAAGCAGATCATCTATTATCCCTGCCCTGTATGAGTCAAGATGGGCTGTAGGCTCGTCCAGAATGACCACCTCTGCATCGCAGGAAAGGGCCATGAGAAGGTTGCACAGCTGTGCCTGACCGCTGGAGAGACCGTCGAGGCGCTGATCGATGAACTCTTTTATTCCAAGCTCTTCGACGAGTTCGTCAACAAGAGAGCACCTGTCGTTTACTCTCAGAGTCTCGACTAAGTCCTTGACCTTAATGGGAATAGAAAACTGAGGCTTCTCAAAGGAGTACCTTATGGCGACCCATTTGTCTTTTCTGCTGTAGGGTTCCTCACCGTTTATAGTGGCCCTCCCCTCCGTTGGCTTTCTCAGACCAGAAAGAACTGAAAGCAGAGTCGTTTTTCCGCTTCCATTGTGCCCCACGACGGCTATTCTCTCGGCCTTGGCATTGAAGCTGACTCCTTTTAGCCCCCAGACCCTCCCGTAGCTGACCTTTAGGTTCTCTGCCTCCACCCTCATCCGTTTGCCCTCCCCGCGAGGATCAGGAGTATTATGCCCGCAAGGAGAAGCACATAGTCCACCGGTGCCGCATAGTGGGTGAAGCTGTACTTGAAGGCCTCTCCCCAGTCCTGGGAGAAGGGCTGGACGTTCGTACGGACTAGCATGACCTGGGGGAAGCCTCCTGGGCTAGAGTACCTATCGAGATCGCGGGTAAGACACGACTCGTTGAAGAACCTTCTAAGTCCAAGACGATCAAGAACTTCAGGAAGTTTGGGATGAACTGCAATTGCATAGTATCCATTTTCTCCTTTCAAATATCTCACTACTGGGAAATATACCGAGGAATTCAATTTTATGGCCAAGGTTCGGTTAAAGCGTTCGAGGCCTTTTGGGGCATAAAGCCTTGGAAATCCCAAATAGCGGGGCAGGAAGTACCAGTTCACATATCCGCCATCTTCATCAAGTCCAACCAGGGGCACGATTTCGCGACTCTCATTGAGTACGTAGACGGTCTTCTCCGGGAAGAGGAACTGGACGAGGCTGTCGTTTTCTGGCAGTACTCTGTGGACTTCACAAACTTTGGTAACTGTTGAAGGCTTTGAGCCAAAGAATGGCCACCTCCAGTCCTTCGGAGGGCTTCTGTCCTGGCTGTACCCGTACCCTGGGAGTTTCAAACCTTTGTAGAGGATAGCTGTGAAGTTGTAGCTGCCGTTTTCCAGAACTTCAAAATGGTAAACGTACTGCTCGGTGAGCAGTGCCCCAGCGTATGTGAAATACGCTCCGGGTTTGTGAATATCGTGATTTGAGCCGAGGTAGATGCCAAAGAAGTACGTTGCTATGGGATAGAGAACGATTCCAAACGCCAGCAGGATGAAAATAAGGCCGGAGATTAGATATGTCCTCCGTTTCTCCATCTCATATACCCCCTTTGATTGATGTTATAAAGTAAAGAGATAGAAAAATATCACGCTGAAACAACATAGCTCGTGACAACTCCTATTGCGATGTTCTTTATCTCATCTGCAAGGGTATTTCCCCCACTGCTATCAACAGTGTATCTTACTGCTAAATATGGCTCTCCAAGAGACTCTATCCCAAAGTCCTTAGTGCCCATAATGCTTGCTTCGGAGTATTCGATCCATAGCCACATTTCCATGGTTCCATCTGCAGAATTCCACAATGCTTCAACATGCCAGTTGCCTGATGCATAGTGTTTGTACTCTGAAGTAGCCGCTGTCATGGATCTCCAATATGCATCACTGCCTGTTCCCGAGTGGCTTCCAAAGTGGATATAGTTATACGGGGGCCCTAATGGGGAGAATTTGACCATTCCATAGGATCCAGTCTCAACACGGTAGTATATAGTGGTGTATACATCTGCTTCAGCCCACCAGGTTTCCTGCTTTATCTTCAGAGTCACGCTTCCAGGAATTCCTGCGGATACTGCCGGGCTCAAAAGCCCTAGTACGACAAGCCCAACAAACAACCCCATCAGGTATTTTCTGCTTATCTCCATTTGCCCCCCCCCCCCCATTACGGTGGATGGGCATATTGTTGTGGTAGTTTAACCTTATAAGCTTTTTCTTTTTATGTTGGTATTATTAGAACTTGGCGCATATAAAACTGGGAAATAAGGGTTGTAATTAATTACAATTGTGTGGTTCTGATGAATCAGAGAGCGAGCAGGTTAAGCTCATCAACTCCCTCCTCAAGTCGTCGAAGACCTTTCCCTTATCAAGAGGGGAGCACTCCACCTTAAGGGAGGGCTGAGGGCCGAAAAAGCTAGGTCCCCAGCCTTCTCTTCACTTCCTCCCCACTCAGCCCCCTAACGAGGAGGTCCTTCTCCCTGCTCGTCTCTCCCTTCACTATGCTGACCTCGGCTCCGAGGAGCTTCGAGAAGAACTTCACAACTTCCTTGTTGGCTTTGCCCTCCACTGGCGGAGCCGCTATTCTAACTTTCAGCCTCCCGCGCCACTCATCTACCCCTTCAATCGCGTTCTTCTTAGCCTTCGGCTGGACGTGGATCAGGAGCAGAACTCCATCCTTGGTCTCCTTGATGAACTTCATCTCAGTCCCCCCACTCGTACTTCCAGACTATTTCCGGCGGGAACTCCTTCCGTTTAAGCTTTTCGAGTATCTCATTTGCAACAGAGTAGGCGAAGTCGATGGTCTCCTTGTCTATCAGCCTGTAGTTGAGCGCCATCTCAAGCTCGTCCTCGTCGAGGAGGAAGGCCTCTCCATTGGGGAAGACGAAGATGTCCAGGAACAGGTCAAGCATCTCAATCGTGTTCCCGTACCGCTTCGTGTAAGCTAAAACGTCCATGTAAAGCCCCTTAAAGTTTCCATTCTTATCGTAAACCTTGAGGATGTCATAGTTCTCCCCAATGAAGGCGAAGTACACCATCCTATAGCCATTGTCTATGACCTTAACTCCGTTCACAAGAAGGGGGGCAAGCATGCCCGAAAACTCCGACTTTGCAACAACGATGTTTCCAAAATCTGCTATGACCTCGTCTTCACGCTCAAGAACCCTGTTCGGAATGCGTTTGTATATGAGGCGAACCCTCCTCATTCTCCCCCTCAAACGAGTTCACCCAGAAGCTTTAAGGCAGTTACGGAACCGAGGATAAGATAAACCCACCGGAGCCTCTCGCTTCCAAGCTTTAGGGCGACCCTGGCGCCGAGCCACGCCCCCAGGCATACCGGGATGAGTATCGGGAGAAGCAGTTCGCCATTGATTTTCCCTCCCAGCCCGTAGACGATGGCAGCAACGAGATTGTTGGCGAATATTATCGCCTTGGCCGTTCCGTTGGCCCTAAGCATGTCCATTCCGAAAAAGGCCCTCAAAGCGGCTATCACTACGAGCGTGGACGCTATGCCGAGGATCCCGATGTAGGCACCTATGATGAAGCCCACTCCCGAAACGTGCATCCAGCTCGCGCTCCCGCTTTTGGGTGGCATTTCTTCCGGCTCGCCCCGGATAGAGAGGTAGATGCCGACAAAGAGAAGGGGAAGCACCACGATTCCCGCTGTTTTCTCAGGGATTGATGCAAAGAAGTAGCTGCCGGCAAGGGCGCCTGCTATAGAGAAGATAGCAAGGTACGGGGCGGTTCTCACCTCAACGGCACCGCCGCGGTAGTAAGTCAGAGCAGAGACAAGGGTTAACGCCGCTATAGCCACCTTTAGCGTTCCAACGGCGCTCTGCACGGGAATTCCGAGAAAGGTCAGCAGGGAGAATATCACGATGCTCCCGCCACTCATGAGGGAGCCTATGAAGCCCGCGGAGAGGGATACGATGGCGAGCACCAGGGTTCTCATATGCCCAAGTTGGTGAAAGCCCTTAAAGGGTTGTTGGGTGTTGGCAAAGCATTTTTATTATGAAGGCCTATACGTTAAAATGATGAAGCGGAAATTGGAAGACATCAAGAGGACTTTGGAGGAACACAAACATGAGCTCCGCACGCGTTTCGGGGTCAGTAGTATAGCCATATTCGGCTCCTACGCACGGGGCGAGGAGGGCGAGCTCAGCGACCTTGATATTCTCGTCGAATTTGAGAGGCCGATAGGCTGGGAGATAGTAGATTTAAAGGACTACCTCGAGTCCCTGCTGGGGGTAAAGGTTGATCTCATAACAAAGAACGCCGCAATGAGCCGGAAGAAGTTCTGGGAGCATATAAAGGGGGAACTTGTCTATGTCTAAGCGTGATCCGTGTCTCTTCCTTACCGATATCCTGGAGGCCATCGAGAGAATCGAAGAATATACCGAGGGCTATGATTTTGAAACCTTCGTAAAGGATAGAAAAACTGTTGACGCAGTTCTGAGAAACCTTGAAATAATCGGAGAAGCTGCGAAGAACATCCCAGAGAGTATCCGGGAGAAATATTCGTCCATTCCCTGGAGAAGGGTGGTTGGCCTGAGAAACGTTGTTGTCCATCACTATTTCGGCGTTGACCTTTCGGTAGTATGGGTCATCGTCAGCTCTCAGATTGGAGAACTAAAAGAGGAAGTAGAACGGATAATCCAGGGGGAGTGCTAACCTCCAAAAATAAGTTCCTTCAACTTCCCCGGCAGTTCTTCGATCTTCACCCTGACCTGCTCCCTAGTGTCGCGGTCCCTGATCGTCACGGTCCCGTCCTCGGGCGTCTGGTTGTCGACGGTTACGCAGTAGGGAGTTCCAATCTCGTCGTAGCGGAGGTACCTCCTCCCAATTGTGTCCTTCTCGTCGTAGACGACTATGAAGCCCTCCTTCTGGAGCGTCCTGAAGATATCGTAGGCTATGCTCTTGAGAGGTTCTTTGGCAACAAGGGGAAGCACTGCTACCTCAATCGGCGCCATGTCCTTCTTGATCCTCAGGTAGGTTCTGTCCTCCTCGATGACGAGGCTGTTCTCAAGGAGCAGGTAGAACGGCCTGTCTATACCAAAGCTCGGCTCGAGGACGTGCGGGACGATCTTCTCACCGGTTATCTTCTCCTCGACCTCGCTGATTATGAAGTCGTCCTTCTCAAGCTCGTAGCCCTCGATGGTAACTTTCCCGTCCTTTTCGAGGAGCTCAACGAGTCCGCGCTTCTTCTCCTCGTCCCAGTCCTTGATCAGCTCGTTTATTCTCTTGGCGTCCTTCTTCAGCTTCGGTCCGACCCTCTTCATGTTGAGGCTTACCTCAAGCTTCTTCACGATCTTCGGCTCGTCGTAGTGAATGAGGACTGTCAAGTCGGCGCCGCTCATCTTCATGTGCCTGCTCAGGTCGTAGTCGCCCCTGTTCGCTATTCCAACGCACTCGACCCAGCCGAAGCGCTCGCTGTGGATTTCAGCGTCCCAGGTGTCCCTTGAATAGTGGGCCCTCTCCTCCGGGAGCTGCTGGCGGAACCTGATCTTCTCCTCGGGGATGCCGATGTCGAGGAGAACCCTCTTGACCATGACCATGTAGTAGGCGAAGAGGGTGTTCATTATGTAGCCCTTCTTTACGGCCTCTTCCGCCGTTATCTCGATCATACCGAGGTTCTTGAGCTGGTGCTCTATCGGGTAGAGCCTTAGGACTTCGTGTTTGACTTCGTCGAAGTGAGGATGTTCGGTCTCGTTGGGATTGAAGAATATCTCCGCCTCGGCCTGCGTGAACTCCCTCAGACGGAGCATCCCCTGCCTCGGCGATATCTCGTTCCTGTAAGCTTTGCCTATCTGGAAGACGCCGAAGGGGAGCCTGTTCCTCGCGAAGGCGTTCAGGCGCTTGAAGTTCACGAAGATGCCCTGGGCCGTCTCGGGCCGCAGGTAGCCCTTCTGGTCGCCGTAGGGCCCTATTTTGGTCTCGAACATCAGGTTGAAGTACCACACGTCCGAGAGCTCACCGCCGCACTCCGGACAGCGGATGTCGTGCTCCCTTATCAGCTGGGTGAGGTGTTCCGCGCTCATACCCTCCGCGTCTATCCCGAGGGCCTCCTCGACGAGGTGGTCGGCCCTGAACCTCGCCCCGCACTTCCTGCACTCCACGAGCGGGTCAACGAACTTCTCAACGTGGCCGCTCGCTATGAAGACCCTCTCGGGGGTTATGTCCGGGGTCTCGAGCTCGAAGAAGCCCTCCCTCCGAAAGGCCTCCCTTATCTTCCGCTCGATCTTCCTCTTTATCGTGGCCCCCAGCGGGCCGTAATCGTAAAAGCCCCTCGCACCGCCGTAGATTTCAAAGCTCCCCCAGGCGAAGCCCCTCCTCCTCATCAAATCCTGAAGAATCCCGTACTTATCCGCCATTCTCACCACCTGAAACTGGAGTAAGGCCATTTCATAAAAAGCTTTTGGAGAGGGAGTCGTCGGGACGTCAAAAAATGAGAGAGGATGGCTTCAGCTTCAACCCCGCTCCAGCACGAGGACGCCGATGGGTGGCACCTCTAAGGTTCCGGAGAGCCGGCGCGTGGAGTTCTCGGGCCAGACGACCCTCCATTCCCCTGCCGGAAGCTCCAGTTCCGCGGGCTTCTTCCAGGCGTTGGCCACCACCAGAACCTCATCGTCGTGCCCCCTGAAGAACGCCATAACGCCGTCCTTCGCGGTGTAGAACCTGATGGCACTGCTCCTTAGGGCGGGAACGCTCTCCCTGAGCCTCGCCAGGGCCCTGTAGTGGTTCAACACGTCCTCGTTCGCGTGGTCCCACTGTATCGGATAGCGCTGCTCGTCGTAGTGGCTCTTATCGCCCAGCAGGCCCCTCTCGTCCCCCTGGAAGGTCACCGGGGTTCCGGGGAGGGTGTAGAGGAGAGTGGAGAGCAGTTTGAGCCGCTGGATGGATTCGTTGCCCGGTCTATCGCCGAGGCTTCCACCGCCGAGGTCCGTGAGGACCCTGGAGGTATCGTGGGAGTCAACGAGGTTGAAGCCCATTGCGGCGACGTTCTCCCCGTAGGAAGCGTAGTACTGCCCCATCATCTTCATAGCGGCCTCCCCGCTCAGGTAACCCCTCGCGTAGTTCAGCAGGATGTCCCTCCCGAGGGCGTAGTTCATGAGGGAGTCGAAGCGGTCCCCTCTAACCCACTCCGGCGACAGCGTCCATATCTCGCCGAGCAGATACGCGTCCGGATGCTTCTCCTTCACCCTCTCCCTCAGCTCGCCGAAGAAGGTTCCCGGATCCAAAACATCGCCCGGGGTGTCGACCCTTATCCCGTCGAACCCGAAGTCGAGCCAGTGAAGGGCCGAGCCTATGAGGTACTCCCTCACCTCCGGGTTGGCCGTGTTGAGCTTTGGAAGACTGCCGAGCCCCCACCAGCCGACGTACGCGTTCCCATCTCCCAACTTGAACGGCCATTCTTTGACGAAGAACCAGTCCCAGTAGGGGCTCTGAGTTCCCCTCTTCCAGACGTCCTGGAACATCGGATTCCCGATGCCGCAGTGGTCGGGCACGAAGTCGAAGATTACCCTCATGCCGCGCCTGTGGGCCTCCTCGAGGAACTCCCTGAGGTCTTCCTCGGTTCCGAACTTTGGGTCCAGTTTGTAGTAGTCGTAGGGGTCGTAGCCGTGGGCACTCCCAGAGAGGAAGACCGGGTTGAGGTAGATTATCGTAACTCCCAGGCTCCTGAGGTAGTCGAGCTTCTCGGTTATTCCCCTTATGTCCCCGCCGAAGTACTGGTGGCAGCAGTGGAGGGGGGTTATCGGGTCGCTCCAGTTGGAGAGTATCGGTTTTCCCGAATGGACCTGGTTGAGGAGGAGCTCGTCGTGGTCCAAAGCCAGGGCGTCGTTGCTCTCGTTGCCGTTGTTGAATCTCTCCGGGAATATCTGGTAGGCTATCCCGTTGCTCACCCATTCCACCTGGGGGAAGCGGTCAACGCCGTCGAAGCTGAAGAGGGGGTTCTCGCTCGTGTTGAGGATTACGAAGCCCTCCCCGTCGGTGGAGTTCAGAACGATGTAGTACCTCGTGGGCTCAACGGACGGCACCTCGGCCCGCCACATTTCCCCCGAGTCCCACCAGACCTGAAGTCTCATTGTGTAGTTCCCCTTCTCCGTTACGAGAACGGCCGAGCTCACGCCCTTTCTCTCCGCCTTAAACCTGATGACCGTCCGGTTGTCGGCAACGCTGAGGTAGGCCGGGTCGCCGGGGTCGAACTCTACAGAGAAAGTGGAGTTCCCCTTCACTATCCTAACCGCGTTCTTTCCGCCGTAGCCGTCGTCCGCGTAGCCATCGGCATCGGGGTCGTAGGGCCTTCCCGTGCCGTCGTCCGACATATCCTTGACCCACTGACCGTTGATGAAGTACTTGTACTCGTACTTTCCAGGCTTCAGGAAAACCGTGACGCTCCAGGTTCCGTTCTCCTCCTTCATCGGTAACTCGGCCCAGTTGTTGAAGCTCCCGCGCAGGCTGACGGACTTCACGGTCCCGTTTCCGGGGTGATAGGTGAACCTGACGGGAACCTTCCCGGTTGAGTAAGCCCCGCCGGAGCCGGTGTAGATGGGCGTGTAGTTGCCGGACGGCAGTTCAAGCCCTCCCTGCGGGGGGGAGTGCGTGGGCGTGTGGGATGCCGTGGAAGTTGGAGCGGCTGTGGAAGTGGGGACAGTGGATGGGGCGGTAGAGACTGTGGAGGCGGGAGAAAGGGAGGAATTCCGCGCTGTTGTTGACGTTGGAGTGGAGGTGCCCGCCGAGATGCACCCGCTTACCAGGGCGGTGAGAACGAGCACCACAAGTAGTAATGCCGTCTTCTTCATGATACCACCTGCTCACCGTTGGTGATACACGGTTATAGCGTTTTCCCGTGAGGTTCGGTGGCACACAAAGCGCAGGGAAAGAGTTATAAACCGTTTCCCTCGTTATCGTTACGAGCTTTGATTATTTGGAGGTGCGTGAAAATGGCGGAAAGACCACTCGACGTTATTCACAGGTCGCTCGACAAGGACGTGCTCGTGCTCCTGAAGAGGGGTTCCGAGTTCAGGGGCAGGCTCATCGGTTATGACATCCATCTGAACATCGTCCTCGCCGACGCGTCCCTCATACAGGACGGCGAGGCCGTTAAGAGTTACGGTAAAATCGTCATCAGGGGAGACAACGTCCTGGCCATCTCCCCGGTCGAGATTGAGTGAAGCGAGAGATAGCGGGGTGATAGGATGGGAAGCGGGACTGCACCGAAGGGCAGGAGAAATCACACTCCAACTCACATCAAGTGCAGGCGCTGCGGAAAGCGCGCCTACAACGTCAAGAAGGGCTATTGCGCCGCGTGCGGCTTCGGAAGGAGTAGACGCATGAGGAAGTACAGCTGGTCCCACAGCTGGAGGAAGAAGAGGAACCTCCGCTACTGACCTTTCTTTTTAACCCTCACCCGGCGGGTTCTTCATCGAGTTATCCAGCGGAAGTTCGTTCACCACAACCCTTATTAACTCAAATGTTATTCTCCCCGTTTAGAGGGACGTCTTAATGGTTCGCCTGAACGAGGAGCAGCGCCGCCTCTGGAGCCTTGCCTGGCCGGCCATAACCGGCAACATCTCCCAGACCCTGCTCAACTTAGTGGACATGATGATAGTCGGCCAGCTCGGCGCCCTCGCCCTCGCCTCCGTCGGCCTCGGCGGTCAGGTTAGCTGGTTCATGATGCCCATCATGGCGGCGGTCGCGACCGGAACCCTCGCCCTCGTCGCGAGGTTCACGGGCGCCCGGGACGAGATTAACGCCACGCTGACTCTGGAGCAGAGCCTCTACCTGGCGTTCCTCCTCGGGATTCCGGTTACCCTCTTCGGATGGTTCTTTGGAGACGACGTCCTCAGGATAATGGGCGCAAAACCGGATGTGGTCGCCCTGGGTTACGAGTACATCAAGGTGGTGTTCGCCTTCTACCCCCTCCGGTTCGCGGGTTTCACGGCCTTCTCCGCCCTGAGAGGTGCGGGGGACACAAAAACCCCCATGAAGCTCGGCATCCTGATGAACGTTATCAACGCGGTTCTCGATTACCTTCTCGTGTTCGGGAAGTTCGGCTTTCCCAGGCTCGGTCCGGTCGGCGCCGCATGGGCCTCGGGGATGGGGATAACCGTCTCCTTCATCATGGGCCTCTACCTCCTCTGGAGCGGAAGGCTCGTACTCCGTTTTAAACCGAGCTGGAGCTTCCATCCCGAGATGGCCACGCGGATCCTCCGCATCGGCGTGCCGACGATGGTGGAGCGCGGCCTCTTCAGCTTCTACAACTTCCTCTACATGAGCATAGTGACCCGCTTCGGAACGGTGGCCCTGGCCGCCCACCAGGTGGGCCTCCGCGTTGAGAGCATAGCCTACATGCCAGCCTTCGGCTTCAACGTAGCTACTTCGGCCCTCGTCGGTCAGAGCCTCGGTGAGGGAAGGCCCGAAAAGGCGGAGAGAATCGTCCACGAGGCCCTCAAGATGGTCGGCCTCTTCATGGCCGTTATGGCCTTCATCCTGATAGCCTTCCCGCGTTACCTCGTCATGCCCTTCATAAGCACGAGCGACCCTCATCGCTTGGAGGTCATGAGGCTCGCGAGCATCTACCTGATAATCGTCGGTATAAGTGAGGTCCCCCTCGGATGGCTCTTCGTCCTCAGCGGGGCGCTGAGGGGTGCGGGAGATACGAAAACGCCCATGTACATCACCGCCGTCAGCAAGCTCCTCTTCCGCATAATCCCCGCATACCTTCTCGGGTTCGGCTTCACCCTCGGGGCCCTCCACTTCGCTGGCCTCGGTGTTGTGGCGGCCTGGATAGCCATGAGCCTCGAGACCTTCGCCACGGCGGCCCTCTTCTGGTGGGCCTTCAGGAGGGGGAAGTGGAAGTACGTGAAGGTATGAAGATGCCTTTCCCGACCGTTTCTAAAATCTGGGTAAATGGGGGCAATAAATCAAGAAAATAGCAGGGGAGAAGACATGCCCCCGTTTAAAGCGCCGAGACGTGGAAGAACGCCTCCATCAGGCGACCGAAGAGGTAACTCAGGAAAGCCGCGCCGAGACCCGTGGCAACCATCTCGGCTACCTTTTTCCGGATTGAGATACCCGAGAGCAGTGAGATGAGCGTCGCCACCACCGCGAGGGCGGAGCCGGCCAGCAGTACTGACACCGGAAGGGCCACCAGGGAGCTTGACGTGAGGAAGTAGGGCGTGACGGGGAAGACGACGCCGAGCAGATAGGAGAGGCCGGTGTAGAGCGCCGCCCTCACCTCGTTCTCCTCGGCCTCGGGAAGGAGGAGTTTCATTATCGCCTCACCCCTGCCGGCGAGCTTCTCGGCCACGTCCCTCGCCACCTCCTCGGGCATCCCACCCTCGACGAGCCTGTCGATGAGCTCTCCAGAGACTTTCTCCGGAGAGACCCTGAAGAGAACCTCCATCCTCTCCCGAATCGACTCCTTCACCTGTCTCTGGGAGCGGACGGAGACGAAGGTTCCGATGGACATGGAGAGCGCCCCCGCGACGCCCACTATGAGTCCGCTTATCCCAACGATTTGGGGATTGTTCGGATAGACCGCGGAGAGACCCGTTACGGCACCGAGGAGCTCGACCAGGCCGTCGTTCATGCCCAAGATGAGGTCCCGGATGTTCTCGACGTGGAAGCGCTTCTCCTCCTCCCTGAAGAACCTCTCGTGCTCGAGCTCGTCCAGGATGACCTCCTTCATGGCCCCTATTTCCTCTTCGCTGAGGTTCCCCGCGTAGGTCGTGAGGTACCTGAAGTACTTCTGTATCGCGCTGTTCTCGCCCATCTCGAGCAGGGAGACCACCAATGCCGGCCCAAAAACCTTCCTGAGGAGTTTAACACTAAAAACCTTGAGCTTCCCCACAGAGGGTTTCGGGGTCTTCCCCCCGCGTTTCTTTACGAACTCGTACCAGAACCTGGCGTGCTTGGCCTCTATCTTCGAGAGCCGGAGGAGCTCTTTCTTTATCTCCCCGTCCCCCTCACCTTTTGCGAGACGGGCGTACAGCACTGAATCGGAGTACTCGTCCCTGTAGAAGTTCTCGGCGAGTTTTACCATCCCGTCCATTATCCCACACCCCATCCAAGTTATCGCAAGGGATTAAATAGATGTCGAGGGGCTCACCGAGTGGACTTCAGAACTCCAACGACCTCCTGAAACGGCGCGTCCGTCTTCACCGCGGTGGGCGAGAAATGCGTCCTCGTGGCGCGGTAGCCCAGTTCCTCCAAAGCTTCTATGAGGCGCGACACCTTCATAACCCCGAGGCCGTTCCTCCTCGCGAGGGCGTGGGTGTCGTAGAAGAACGGCACGTCAAGTTCCCCGGCGAGGAGCTCGAGGAACAGGAGGGTCTTCCCGTGGGCGAGGGTTTTCTCACCCGCCAGTGTCAGCATCCTGCGGGCGAAGTCCTCATCCTTAAGGGGCCCGAGCCAGAGGGGGCCGTGGGCACCCGGTTTTTTGGGTAGAACCGCCCTTTCGTACCCGAACTCCCCGTTTTTCTTCTGCCAGAGGTAGCCGAGGTTGGAGAGGCTCTCATCGGCATTCCTCGCGCCGCTCTTCAGCCTCAGAAAGGCGCGGAAGTAGTGGTCGCGGTGGTAGGCAAGTAACACCTCAACCCCGAGGTCGTACTTCGCCGCGTACCTCACGACCGTCCCGATAAGGATCCTGAGGCCGGCTTCGTGGCAGAGTTCACCCCTGAGCGGCTCGGCGAGGTACTTCCTCAGGCAGGCGTTCCTGTAGGCCCCGCACAGAACCCCGGTGTCGGTCGCGGTAACGGCCAGAACTCCTTTTCTCCTCACGCTCCTCAAGGCCGTGTCGAGGAACCCCACCGGCGAGCCAAAGGGGTCCAGGTCAAGGAAGTCGAAGTACCTGAACTTCTCGGCCATGAGCCTGTTGGCGTCGTCGCGGTTGGCCACGACCTCTTTACCGTTGCGGAAGGAAACCCTTCCATCCCCTATCCTAACCCCCTCGACGCCGAGGTTCAGCCGGACGTTCTTCAGGATGAGGTTGAAGGCTTCCTCGCTTATGTCGTTGAGCCAGACCTCTCCCGCTGGGGTCTCGAGGGCGTAGCGGACGCCCCTTATCCCCGTGGCGGAGAGGGCATCGAGAACCTTCCGGGGTTTTAGAATATCAACTGCAAGGACGCTCAAATCCCGGTTCAGGGCCATCACCGGGTTGTAAAAGACCGGGGCGTCGTAGATTCTCTCCGCCTTCGGAACGAGGATCCTCGCGAGGCCCTCCCTCATCTCAACGAACTCCATTCTCTCACCGAAGGAAGAAAAGGACGGAGGGTTTAAAGGGTTTATCTAAAGGATATCGACGTGGTCTCCAAGGGCCTGCCCCGGAAGTCCGGGCTTGAAGTAGGCCACCACCTCTCCGCCGTTGCCATGCGTTCTAAGAATTTTGCCGTACATCTTCTTCCCGGTCGGCGTTTTCCAGAGAACCTTCCTGCCGATCAGCCGGGCGGCGCTTCCCCTCTCGTCGATCCCGAGGGGCTTGAGAATCATGTGGTGGTTGTCCTGGTGCTCCTTGGTACCTGCGTAGGCGAGGACGAGAGCCTTTCCCCTGACCATCGTCCCCACCTCCACCCGTGGTTAAGCGGGAGGGGATTTTTAAGGTTTATCGTCCCCGAGGAACTGGCCCAGCCCATCGTCTATATCCAGAACTTCCCGGAGGTTCTTTATCTTGATGAAGTTCATCCTCTCGGAGAGGAGGGCAACGTCGCTCTTGTGGGGGGAGAACTTCTGGACGAAGAGGGTGTTGTCGTCCAGGACGTAGGTGAACCTGCTCGGGCTGTCGTCGATCCAGACGAACGGTTCCTCGGGATGGAGCTCCCTCAGTGCCCCGAACTTCGTGAGCATGTCCCTCGTCCCCTTGAACGTTATGACCTCGTCGAACTCGTCGTACCAGTTCGTCTTCTTCATGAAGATTACCTTCCCGCCCGGATAGGTGTGCTCGCCGGAGAAGCTTATCACGCGCCTGCCGCGCTTTCTGAGCTCCCTGATAACCTCCCTGGCGAAGGGGAGGTCCTTGATGTAGCCGGGCATGAGCTTGTAGTACTCGTGGATGGTGCCCTGGGCGACGAGCTCGTGGATGACCCCGAGATAGCGGTATGTGAGCTTGCCCTTGATGAATAGAAACAGGGCCTTGTAGTAGTCGTCGTAGAGGTCGCTCTCTATCACCGCCGGGATCGTCTTCTCTATCGCTATCCTCAGGGCCTTCTCGACCGCTCCCGTGCTGTCCACGAGGGTGCCGTCAAAATCGAAAAGGTAAACCGTCACTCCGATCCCCGTGCAGGTTTTCTTCCGGGGGTTTATATTCCTTCCGAGGTGTGACCCCCGAAAGGATTTTATTCCCTCACCCGTTACAGAGAGCGGGTGGTTGCCGATGAGAATTAAAAGACTCCAGGAGTTTATAAATGAACATGAACTCGATGCCGCTCTGATAACCCGGAGGGAAAACCTCTTCTACTTCACGGGGAGCGCTCCCGTCCTCGGCGGTTACCTTGTCGTCACCCCGGACGATGCGCTCTTCATCGTTCCCGAGCTCGAGTACGAGGAGGCCAAGGCGAATTCAAAGGTCCCGGTCGAGAAGTTCAAAACCGGGAAGGAGCTTTACGAGAGGCTTTCCTCGTTCAGGCCCAGAAAACTCGGCATCGAAGGAAAGACCAGCTTTTCAACCGTTCAGACACTCAAAGAGAAGGCCGGGGCGAAGGATTTTGTCCCCATCGACGAGGTGATAAGGGACCTGAGGATAATCAAGGAAGCCGGGGAGATCGAGGCGATAAAGGCCGCCTGCGGGATAGCGGACATGGCCATGATGGCGGCGCTCGAGGAGGCGAGCGAGGGTAAAAGGGAGAGGGAAGTCGCCGCCCGAATGGAGTACGTCATGAAGATGAACGGTGCAGAAAAGCCGGCCTTCGACACCATAGTGGCGAGCGGCCCGCGCTCGGCCCTTCCCCACGGGGTAGCGAGCGACAGGCGGATAGAGAGGGGCGACCTGGTGGTCATCGACGAGGGGGCGCTCTACAGGCACTACAACTCCGACATGACCAGAACCATCGTCGTCGGCAGTCCCAACGAGAAGCAGAAGGACATCTACTACGCCGTCCTCGAGGCCCAGAGGAAGGGGGTTGAGGTGGCGAGACCCGGGATGACCGCGAAGGAGCTCGATACGGTCGTTAGAGACGTCATAGCGGAGTACGGCTACGGGGATTACTTCATCCACTCGACCGGGCACGGCGTCGGGCTGGAGATCCACGAGTGGCCGAGGGTCAGCCAGACCGACGACACCGAGCTCAGGCCGGGGATGGTGATAACGGTAGAGCCAGGAATATACATCCCGGGATTCGGAGGGGTCAGGATCGAGGACACAATATTGATCACTGAGGGCGGCGCGGTCAGGCTGACCAGGACGGAGAGGGAGCTCATCTGAGCTTCTCCTGTTCTTTCCCAACAATCCTTAGCAACTTTTTAAACCGGAACACCAACCTTCTCCGGAGGTGAGGGGATGCAGATAATCCATCGGGACGTCAAGGAGGGCAAGGTAAAGGTCAAGGCCGAGACCCTCGACGACCTCTGGCACCTTTACCACATCATAGACCCCGGCGACACCGTCTACGCGAAGACCCTCCGGAAGCAGGCCCAGCGCTCCGACTCCCTCAGGGCCGAGAAGGTGGAGGTCATTCCGGTCTTCCTCGGGGTGAGGGCGGAGAAGATAAACTTCCACCGCTTCGCCAACCAGCTCAGGGTCACAGGCCCGATAGTGTACGCCTCCCGGGAGGACGTCCCCCTCGGCAAGTACCACACCATCGCGATAGAGACGGGAAAGGTCGTGACGATCCAGAAGCCCCGCTGGAGGGAGCACCACCTTGAGAGGCTGAGGGAGGCGGTCGAGGCCTCTAAGCGCGCGAAGGTCATGATAGTAGTCATCGACGACGGCGAGGCGGACATGGCGGTTATTCGGGAGTACGGCGTCGAGATCCTCAAGGGGATACACTACAACCTCGGGGGAAAGAGGTACAGCACGGACCGCGAGGGCGAGGAGAAGAGGTTCTTCCACGACGTGGCGAAGAGCATGGAGGAGGTAATGAACAGGGAGGGCGTTGAGAAGGCTATAGTGGCGGGTCCCGGCTTCGTCAAGGAGGACTTCCACAAGTTCCTGCGCGAGAACTACCCCCAGCTGGCGGGAAGGGTTGTTGTAGAGGACACGAGCGTGACCGGAAGGACGGGGATATACGAGGTCATCAAACGCGGGACGGTCGAGAAGGTCTACCGCGAGAACCGCGTTGCCAGGGAGGTGGAGCTCGTCGAGAAGGTGCTCGAGAACATAGGGCGGAACAACGGTCTCGCCGCCTACGGTCTCAAAGAGGTCGAGGAGGCGGTGAACTACGGCGCGGTCGAGACCCTGCTCGTTCTGGACGAACTGCTCAAGGGCGAGAACCGGGAGAGAATAGAGGAGCTCATGGAGACCGTTCGCCACTCGAGGGGGGAGGTCGTGGTGGTTAGTTCCGAGCACGAGGGCGGGGAGAAGCTGAGGGCCCTCGGTGGTCTGGCGGCGATCCTAAGGTTCAGGATCAGGTGAGCCGTAGAGAGTTACGTACGGGTCGCCCTCGAAGGTCGGGAAGTCCCTCTCACCACCGTTTTCGATCAAAACCCTCTCCCTCTCCTCGGTGAACTCGCCGAGCTCAAAGGCTTTAATTCCATTCCCCCTAAACTCGGCCAGCAGTTGGTCAGATTTTTTCGGAGGGGCTACAGCTATCAGGGTTCCCGTTGAGGAGACGTCCCAGGGTTCGAGCCCGTAAAGGTCGAGAACCTTCCGGACGAGGGGGTTCAGCTCGAGTCTCCCGGCGTAAACGGTGAAGCCAAGGCCCGAGTTGTCGGCTATCTCGTGCAGGGCCGTCAGACCGCCCTCGGTCGCGTCGTGCATGCCCCTCACGAAGGGCCTCGCCGTCAAAGCGTCCGGAACCGCGGTCTCGAGCCTGTACATCGCCCTTAACTCCGCGATCTCTGTGGGAGTCAGGACTTTTTTAAGCTCGTCGGCCCTGAAGTGGGCGGCGGAGACCGCGAACTCGAGGGCCACCTTGCCGGTGACGATTATCCTGTCGCCGGGTTTCGCGATGGGGAGTTTGAGCTCGTCCTTCCGCACGAGCCCGATGGCGGTGGTCGTTGCGGTCGGTTCTCCAACCGAGGGATAGACGCCCGTGTGGCCCCCTATTATCGAGCTCCCGTACCTCCGGCACTCGGCGTTTAAAGTCCTCATCGTTTCCTCCAGGAACTCCCTCGAGGTTCCGGGTGGAAGGACGAAATCAACGACGAGCCATCTCGGCCTCGCCCCGAAGACCGCCACATCACTGGAAGCGAAGTGGTAGGTGAAGAAGCCGAAGGTCTCCTCCGGGACGCCCAAGGTTGGGTCCGTCGCGATTACCAGGTAACGCTCCCCATCGTACTCGAGAACCGCCGAGTCAAAGCCCGCTTTCGGACCGTAGAGCACCTTACCGTTCTCTACCCCGAGGTTGGGGAAGATCACCTCCCTCAAAAGCTCGTTCCTCAATTTTCCGGGCGGGAGCCTCATTCTCCACCCCCCTTAAACCGGGAGACGATCTCCTCCGCCTCCCTCAGCGTTTCGTCGTCGCAGTTCCAGCAGATTATCTCAAAGCTCGGAACCCTGACGCTCATCCTCACCTTCCTCCGCCGGGCGAGCCTGCTCACCTCGTAGTTGACCCTGTAGGCCAAGTCCATGAGTTCCGGCGTTACTCTTTCATCTTCGTCTATGTACTGGAGCGGACAGCCCTCGCGCCACTGCCTCCTGCGTGCGTGCTCGTACATGCGGTAGGGTTTTATACCCGCTTCCCGCGCGAGTCCTTCGACTTCTTCGGCCGTGTACATTATGAGCGGCCTGAAGATCGGAACGCCTATCTTTGGCAACCCGCAGAGCCGTATGTCCCCTTTACATTGGTCCAGCAGGGCGCCTATGATCTTATCGTTGGCGTTGTCCCCTTTAGCTATGATGTCGAAGCCGCCGTTGAGGGCGAACCACTTCGCGTTCCACAGCATGACCCTCTTGCAGTTGATGCATACGGGTCCCTTCCGTCCGACGGCCTCGCGCAGAAGACCGTCCGTTATGTCCACGAGGAAGTGCTCAACGCCGAGCCTCCTGGTGAACCCCATCGCCCAGTTGAGCGTCTCCCTCCAGCTCCAGCGGTGGAAGAAGGTCAGGGCCGAAACGTTGAGCCCAGCCTCTTTCAGAAGGTAGAGGGCGAGTGAGCTGTCCTTGCCCCCGGAAAAAAGGAGGAGGATTTGCATCTCGTGGAGACCGTTTTCCTCTGAGAATCTCCGAACGTCCTCGATGGCATCCTCAATCATAGGAAAAAATAGGTGGGAGGCTTAAAAATCTGAGCCTCAGATGTTGACCTTTTCGAGCCACTGCTCGGCGAGGTCGCCCACGAGGGGGAACTTGTAGCGCTCGCCCTGGTAGGCCTTGAGCATGCCGAGTATCCAGAGTACCAGACCGAGAAGCCATAGGAGATAGCTTAGAATGCCTCCGATGATGGGTATGATGGCAAAGATGTAGCTCAGCACCATCAACCCCAGGAAGGTTATCGTTGACTGCATGGCGTGGAAACGGACGAAATCGCTCTCCTTCTCAAGCACCAGGAATATTATCCCTGTAACCCAAAAAAGCAGGTAGGCGAGCAGTCCCTCTACGTTCTCGTCCAGTCCGAGAGATGTTTTCTTCGGTCCTTCAGGTGGAGTTCCCTCCATGGCAGTACACCTCCGAATTCAATCGGTTGTATTCTACGCGATTCTTTAAATACCTTTCTAAAACCTAAAACCCGGAAACGTCTCCGGGAATGAAGGGGAAGCTCTTTGAACTTAAAGCTTTCTGATTTCGAACCACTGAGTTTTGTTAGGCCCACCAAAGCTTTTTAAGGTTCTCGATGGATTCGGATATCGAATTAGGAAAGCCTAACGGTGATGACTATGATCGTACATTTAAATGAGATGAGGCCGGGGGAGAGGGGGATCGTCGTGGACATTCTTGGCGGCGAAAGCGCCCGGCAGAAGCTCGTCTCCATGGGGTTGACCCCCGGGGGCGACGGTTCAGGTGCTCGAATCGTACGCCATAGGGCCGATAATAATCTCCGTCAGTGGCGTGCGCTTTGCCGTGGGCAGGGGACTCGCGGGCAAGGTCGTCGTGAGGAAGCTATGAGGTGTCCTTCATGATGAAAACGGTTGCACTCGCCGGAAATCCAAACGTGGGGAAGACCACGCTCTTCAACGCGCTGACCGGGATGCGACAGCACGTCGGCAACTGGCCCGGCGTGACGGTTGAGAAGAAGGAGGGTGTGATGGAGTATCGGGGTGAGAAGTTTCTCGTGGTGGACCTGCCCGGAACCTACTCCCTCACCGCCCACTCCCTCGACGAGCTGGTCGCCAGGGACTTTCTCCTCAATGGAAACGCCGATGTAGTTGTGGACGTCGTCGACGCAACCGCCCTGATGAGGAACCTCTTTCTGACCATGGAGATCCTCGAGATGGGGCTGAAGAACGTCATCATCGCCCTGAACAAGATGGATCTCGCAGAAAAGAGAGGGATTAAGATAGACGTAAAGAGAATGGAGGAGGTTCTCGGGGTTCCCGTCGTTCCGCTCAACGCCAAGGACGGCGTTGGCATCGACGAGCTCAAGGAAAAGATATCGCGGATGGCGAGTGGTCTGATCAAAACCCGCCCCGTCGTTCCAACCTACGATAAGGAGGTCGAGAGGGAGATAGAGCACATAACAATGGTCCTGGAGAGCACATCGCTGGCAGAGAAGTATCATCTCCGCTGGCTCGCTATAAAGCTCCTCCAGAGGGACGACGGTGTTATGAAGCTCGTCCTCCGCCATCTCGGAAAGGAGAAACTCGACGAGATACTGGGGCACATCTCCGAGGTCGAGGAACGCTACAAGCGGGCGATGGACCTCGTAATAGCCAGCCAGAAGTACGAGTTCATAGACAACCTGATGCATCGCTTCATCAAGTATCCCCCCCAGCAGGGGGAGACCTTCAGCGACAAACTCGACAGGTATTTAACCCACCCCGTCTACGGTCTCCTGGCGCTGTTTGCGATATTCTACGTCGTCTTCAAGTTCGTGTTTGCGATTGGACTTCCCCTCCAGGGCTGGCTGGACGATGAGTTCTCTGCCTTCGGCGAGTGGCTGGCGCCCCACATCGCCAACGAGGTGCTCCGGGGTTTGATAGTCGACGGAATAATCGGCGGTGTCGGTTCTGTCCTCAGCTTCTTCCCGCTCGTCTTCCTGATGTTCTTCGCGCTGGCCGTCCTCGAGGACGTCGGCTACATGGCGAGGGCGTCGGCGGTGCTGGAGCGCATAATGAGGAAGTTCGGCCTGCCCGGAAAGAGCTTCATACCCCTCGTGCTCGGCTTCGGCTGTAACGTCCCAGCGGTCATGGCCACGAGGACGCTCGACAACGAGAAGGAGAGGCTCGTCACCATGCTGGTTAACCCCCTAATCCCCTGTAGCGCCCGGCTGACCGTTATAGGCTTCCTCGCGGGCGCGTTCTTCCAGAGTAACCAGGCCCTCGTTGCGGTGAGCATCTACGCCACCGCGATCCTGCTCGCACTGGCCGTGGCGTGGGTGCTGAGCAGGTTCGTGATAAAAGGCGAGGAGAGCCCGTTCATCATAGAGCTACCCGAGTACCTGATACCCTCCTGGAAGACCGTAACCATCCACTCATGGGAGCGGAGCAAGGAGTTTGTCAAAAAGGCCGGGACGGTGATACTGCTCGGTGCGGTCATCATCTGGTACCTGAGTTCCTACCCCGTTCAGATGGGGACGGGCCAGAGCTACGCCGAGAGGCTCGGGGCCCTCTTCGAGCCCTACATGAGGCTCATGGGACTGGACTGGAGGGCCGCGGTTAGTTTGCTCTTCGGAATCATAGCCAAGGAGAACGTTATCTCGACGTTCAGAGTGATCTACGGAAGCACAGCGGCCATGGTGAGCTCCATAACCCCCCTCCAGGCTTACGTGCTGGCGCTCGTCACGACCCTCTACATGCCGTGCATAGCGACGATTGGGGCGATAAGGGCCGAGAGCAACTGGAAATGGGCGGCCTTTGCCACCACATACATGATAGCCCTGGCGAGCATCGTGGGAATAATAATCTGGCACATCGGTCTGGCGTTAGGGTACTGAGGTGGAAGCATGCTCGATAAGGTACTCGAACTCGTAAAAGCCGGAAAGACCATCGACGAGATAGCCAGAGAGCTCTCTATTCCAAAGGCGGAGGCGGAGGGGGCATTAAAGATCCTGGAGAGCATGGGGTACGTTGAGAAGGTGGAGCTGGGGAGTTCTCCCTGCGAGAGCTGCCCGCTCAGGAACTTCTGCCCGGGCTCGTGCTACAGGTTCAAGGGGAACGCCTACACGGTTACTGACTTCAAGCTGGACAAAGAGAAAAAGGGATGAGTCCGTTATTTATTCTTCTGGGTTTTGGGTCTACCGCCGCATATTTAATGGCCGTAAAATATATAAGTTCCGGGTCGGAGGATTAAACGGTGATACCATGAAGGCCGTTATTCTTGCCGGTGGTTTTGGAACGAGGTTGAGGCCGCTCTCATCCACCAGACCCAAGCCCATGATCCCTGTTCTCGGAAAGCCCAACCTTCAGTATTTGCTCGAAAGCTTGGAGAAGATACCTGAGATAGACGAGGTCATCCTGTCGGTTCACTACATGCGCGGGGAGATAAGGGAGTTCGTGGAGGAGAAGATGGCGGACTACCCGAAGGACATACGCTTCGTCAACGACCCCATGCCGCTCGAAACGGGTGGAGCGCTCAAGAACGTCGAGGATTACGTGGACGAGGACTTTCTCGTGATCTACGGGGATGTCTTCACGAACTTCAACTTCAGCGAGCTGATAGAGGCCCACAGGAAGAACGACGGGCTCGTGACGGTTGCCGTTACCAAGGTCTACGACCCGGAGCGCTACGGTGTCGTGGAGACCGAGGACGAGGGCAGAATCGTTTACTTTGAGGAGAAGCCCCACAGGCCAAGGAGCAACCTCGTGGACGCTGGAATATACGTGGTGAACAAGAAGGTGCTCGAGGGGATCCCGAAGGGGAAGGAGGTGTACTTCGAGCGCGAGATCCTTCCTAAGTACGTCTCCAGCGGTGAGGTGTACGCCTACAAGATCCCGCGGGAGTACCACTGGGTTGACCTCGGAACCCCCGACGACCTCTTCTACGCCCACCAGATAGCCCTCGACGAGATAGCCAGGAACAACGGCTACGTGACCATCAAGGAGAGTGCCGAGGTTCCGGAAGACGTCGAGATCCAGGGGCCCGTTTACATCGACGAAGGGGTCAAGATAGGCCACGGCGTCAAGATAAAGGCCTACACCTACATCGGCCCGAACACGGTGATGGGGGATAAGGCGTACCTCAAGCGATCCATCCTGATAGGCAACGACGTAATCAGGGAGCGCTCCGAGCTCAAGGACACCATCCTCGGAGAGGGTGTCGTCGTTGGAAAGAACGTCATCCTGAAGGAGAACGCGGTCATCGGCGACTACGCGAGGATACACGACAACCTGGTCATATACGGCGCAAAGGTCCTGCCCTGGAAGAAGGTTGAGGAGTACGAGGCTTACATCAAGATAAAGCTCGACCCGACGAAGGTCAGACCGGGCCTCACACCGGAGCGCTGTCCGCTCGGCCTGCCCGAGTGCATCTACGAGAAGTTCAAAGCGATAGCCGGGGAGAAGCCGCCCTGCGACGAGTGCATAGAGAACCAGTGGCTCTTCTGATTCCTTCTTTTCCATCCTTGAGGATGTTAGGCCCCTCAATACCTCATCCGAGGGTTGTATTCGAGTAGCATGAGACCGTTCTTGAATATCCTTATCGTGCCGCTCTCGGAGAGGGTTATGGAGATGGCCCTGGTCAGCCTCGTTATCCCCGCGGCGGCTATGTGCCTGCTTCCCAGACCGGGCGGGAGCATCAGGTCTATCACCTTCGGCTCGACCTCGAGGTACCTACCGGCGGCGGATATCTTGCCGTCGTCCCTGATTATGAAGGCCCCGTCGAGCTGGGCGAACTCCTTTATTATCTCCTTGCTGTCCCTGTCGAGGACGTTTATCCTGTGTCCCTTGAAGGGGTTCGGTATGAGCTGGCGGGAATGCCTGAGGACCCGTCTCGTGTCCCCTATGACGAAGATCGTCCCAACGGGGGTGCCCTCCCTCCCCTCTATGCTGAGCTCGATGGCTATCTCCAGGAGCCTCTGGAGGACGCTCTGGTTCTGAGCGAAGAAGCCCTTCATTGCTGAGATGCCTTTTTTGACGGTCTTGACCCCGATGAGCTCATCGGTAACGTAAACGAAGGAGTCCCCCTCCCCGAGTATCTCGTGCTCGATTAAAAACGCGGAGATGAGGTTGAGGACGTTGTTTATATCGAGGTTCCGTGGAATCGAGATCCTCTTTATCCTATCGTCTTCCACATCGAAGGATGAACCGACGATGACGACCGGAACGTCCAGTTTGGGGATAACCCCGGGCTTCACATCCTCGAGAATAACGAGGGCCTTACAGTTGAGTTCCTTAACGATGTCAACGGCACCCTTGATTAGAACATCGGGGGTTTTCCTGTCCATACAATCAACCATAAGGCTATCATTCCTGCGGTATAAAAATCTATCGTCCTGGGAAAACGTTAAAATACGGTCGGCCTTAAGTTTTCCGGTGTGGGGAATGAAGGTAATAGTTGCGATAACCGGTGCCAGCGGTTCGATCTACGGTCTCAGGCTGGTGGAGGTTCTTCGGGAGCTCGGCCACGAGGTCGTCACGGTCGCCTCCAGGACGGGGCTCGCGGTTGCAAGGCACGAGACGGGAGTGGATTTTCGCCCCGATTACACGGAGGAGAACCTCTTCGCCCCGATAGCCTCCGGATCTAACCCCTTCGATGCCATGGTGATAGCCCCCTGCTCGATGAAGACGCTCGCCGCCATAGCGAACGGACTCGCCGACAACCTGATAACGAGAACGGCCGACGTGGCGCTTAAGGAGCGCAGGAAGCTGATCCTGCTCGTCAGGGAAACGCCGCTGAACCTGATACATCTTCAAAACATGGTGAGGGTCACGCAGGCGGGCGGTATCGTCATGCCAGCCTCCCCAGGATTTTACATAAAACCCAAAACTTTGGACGATATGGTAAACTTTATAATTGGAAAAATCTTAGACCTTCTTGGTATTGAGAACCAGTTATATCCCCGATGGAGGAGTTAACATGGCCCAGCTCGATGACCTTGATAGGGCTATACTCCGCATTCTAAAGGAGGATGCGAGGTTAACGATCTCAGAGATAGCGGAGAGACTCAACCGACCCGAGTCCACCATTCATTTCAGGATTAAAAAACTCCAGGAGCGAAACGTAATCGATAAATACACCATAATCCTGGGCGAGGAGCTCCAGCCAAAGAGCCTCGCCATCGTCTACATCCAGGCGGAGACCCCTATCATAGAGGATTTTCTCGAGAGGTACATTAGCCACATAATGAAGACGCTCTCCCTTCTCCCCAACGTGCTGGCCGTTGCCAGAAGTGGAAAGGATGGTATAGTGGCCATCATCGGGGATGACACCCCTGAGAAGCTCAACCGCTTCGTTGACGACACCATCAGGAGCCTCCCAACCCTCAAAAGGGTCGAGGTATTCACGGTGGACCAGTTCATAAAAGGGCAGGATCTCACGGGTTTCCTCGTGGGGGTCTAAATGGAGATAGAGGTCAAGTTCCGCGTCGACTTTTGGAAGGCTAAGCGGGCGATAGAGTCCATCGGGGCCGAGTTCGTGAGGGAGGAGGTGCAGGAGGATCTCTACCTCTCAATTCCTTTGCCACAGCTCCTGAGGATAAGACGGATACGCAACCTGAACCGCTCTTTTCTGACCTACAAGCGCATTGAGGACCCCGGAAGGAACGAGGAGTTCGACGAGGTGGAGGTCGAGGTTTCGGACTTCGAGAAAACCCTCGAGATAATGAAGTGCCTCGGGTATGAAGAAGACATCTGGGTCAGAAAGCGTCGCCTCGTGTACAGGCTGGGAGGGATTACCTTCGAGCTCAACGACGTTGAGGGGCTCGGCGGTTTCCTCGATGTAGAGGTCATCTCCGACGACGTGAAGGATGCAAAGCGGAGGATCTGGGAGGTGGCCCGGGAACTCGGACTCACGGAGAGGGACGTCGAGCCGAGGCTGTACCGGGAGCTCCTCCGCGAGGCCAATAGAGGGAGCAAAACCTAAATAGTTTGAGCTCCAAAACATCACGAGGGGTCAAAATGGGGATCAACAAAGGACAGGGCTCCCTCGAGTACCTATTCATGATAGCGGCCGTGCTGGTGATAGTCCTGATGGTATTCCGGGCCCTGGGGGGCATATCTATATCTCATCCAATGATACTTACCGTTTTTCCGGATACCCGAACCCCTGTGGTGTATGATGGAGGAAATTTCAAGGTTGAAGCCTGGGTTGAAGAGAACAGCACTGACGGCACGTACAAGGTTCTGTATCGTATATGGGCCCTCAAGAAGCCCATTACCCGAGCAAATGTCGAGCTGGTCTGCTTCGGCTCCTTAAAGGACGTTGCCGGTAAGGGGCCGATTACACACCCCAACCCAGCTTCAGGTGAGCACGGTTCGTTGGAGCCGGTGAATTACTGGGCGAACTACTGGACACCCGTTTACAGGAAGGAATTTCCCTGCAGGATAGAGGTTACCGTCTGGACGAGGCTGATATGATGAAGCGGATCCGGTTTTTCGTTTTATTCTTCGCCTTGGTTTTCACGCCACTCGCCTCGGCGAGCTTCGCGGTCTACTACGGTCAGATGAATTCGTCGGTGTACTCCAAACTGAATAGCTTCGATGTGATAATCCTCTCCCCCACCGTGGACGAAACCTACGTTTCGAAGCTCTCCCGCAACCACACCGTCGTCGGCTATGTCAGCCTCGCCACCATCGGCGGCTGGGAACCGTGGGCGAAGGACGTTTCTGAGAACTTAATTATCGGAAAAGATTCGAACTGGGACGAGAGGGTGGTGGACTTCTCGTCGCCCGAATGGAGGCGTGTAATCCTGGATAGGGCGGTCCCTTACATCCTCTCCAGGGGCTTTAACGGCGTCTTCCTCGACAACCTCGACTACGTGGATCAGTACCCGGACAAAAAGGAGGGAATGGTCGACCTCGTGAGGGCCATCAGGGAGCGCTATCCGAACATCACGATAATCGCCAACAGGGGCTTCTCGATAGCCAGTGGGATAGCCCCGTACGTTGACCACGTCCTCTTCGAGGACTTCGTGACCTACTACGACTTTTCGAGCGGCCGCTACGCGGTTTTCGATGGGAGCGACCTTCAATGGGAGTTCGATCAGGTTAAAAGGCTCAGATCCCTCAACGTCTCGATACTCGCACTGAGTTACGCCAACCTGGCGGACGAATCCCAGGTTGAGGAGTTCTCAAAGCTAATATGCGGGTACGCGAAGGAGTACAACGTCTCCGAGGTTTACCTCGCCGACCTAAGCCTTCAGCGGATGGGCTTCGACCCCTGTGAACCTCACGCGACCGGTACCGTGAACCGTACACCTCAGGAGAGCCCCAAAGGTAAGAACGGAAAGGCCGTCTGCGGGCCGGCGTTCTTCCTTCCGCTGATACTGCTCGGCCGCTTCATCTTGCGGTAGCCACGATCTTGATGATGTCGTTGAACTTTAGCTCGTAGTCCTCCCCGACGCGCCGGTGGGTTCTGGCGTTGACCGCGTAGAGGAACGTCTTTCCGAGGTCCGTGTGGACCTTGTAGGCCAAATCGCGGGGCGTAGAGCCCTTGGGGAGCAGGTGAACGTGAGGCAGGACGTTGCCGAACTGGTCCGTGAGCTTGTGCTCGTCCTCGACAGGATAGACCGGGATGAGGTTGAGGAGCTCGAAGGTGGCCCTGTTTATGACCTCCTGCACGCCCGTGGAGCCGAACCTGTCGAGAACCCTCTCCTTTATCAGTTGCAGGGCCCTCTCCTGCTTGGCACTCATCGGCTTCAGGATCCTGAAGTCGCTCGAGCCGGGAACGTAGTCTATGAAGCCTGCCTTCGCGGCCTTTCTGAGGGTGAGCTCGGCCGCCGCCGAGGTTGGAACCACTATGTAGCCCCTGCTCTTCCCCTTCCTGATGAGGCGCTCTATCTGGGCGTCGGCGGCCGCGTCCGCCTTGTTGGCGGCGATGATGATGGGCTTGTTCACCTTCCTCAACTCGCGGACGAAGGCGAGCAGATCCTCCTCGCTCCATTCCGTTGGGTCGTCGCTCAGGCCGAGTCTGTGGATGGCCTCGAGGGTGTCCTCCTCCGTGACGCCTATCCCGGTCAGCTGGTCCGCGATGGCCCCCGCCAGTTTGAGGTGCTGGAGCTTGACGCGCTTCGCGAACTTCTCCCAGTTCTTCCTCAGGATGCCGTATATCCAGTAGTCTATCTCCTTTTCGAGGAACTCCATGTCCTCCACCGGGTCGTGGTGCTCCACGGGGTTGCCCTCGGCGTCGGTCTTACCCGTGGCATCGACGACGTGGATCAGGGCCGAGGCCATCCTGAGGTCGTCGAGGAACTTGTTGCCGAGCCCCCGTCCCTCGTGGGCCCCCGGCACGAGGCCGGCGACGTCTATCATCCTTATCGGGATCAGCGCCTTTCCGTCCCTGTACTCGTAGTTCTGGGGGTTCGGCGTGCATCCGAGTTCCCTGCAGGGGTGCTCGGCTATCGCGTAGGTTACGCCGACGTTGGCGTCGATGGTCGTGAAGGGGTAATTGGCAATCTGAACGTCGACGAGCGTTGCCGCCGAGAAGAAGGTAGACTTCCCAACGTTTGGTTTTCCAACGACTCCTATCTCCATGCCACCACCGGGCTAAGTTGGCGGGAAGGTTTTAAGGGGTTTCGGCCGAAATCATAACCAATCGCAGGCCCCTTTCGTGTTGGATGAAGTGCGGGGAAGTTTTCATCCCAAACAGAGGTTTCATACGTGAGGTGGTAGAATGAACGATAAACCCGAGAACCCCACGATAACCGTCATCGCCTACTCGAAGGATAGATTCACCAGCGCGAAGGTCTCCAGCCTGAGCGAGGCCCTGAAGATTGGGGAATACGATGTCGTCTGGGTTAACGTTGACACCCTCTCCCTTCTCCAGGACGTCATTAAAGTCCTTGGCGTCCACGAGCGGCCGATCAAGCACCTCGGGAAGGCAGGATCTCGTGCCAGGGTCTTCGTGTTTCCGGATTACCTGTTCATCCTCCTCCATCAGGTGTACGAGATGGAGGGGAACCTGAAGAGGGAAAGGATAGGAATTTTACTGAAGGACAACATCGTGGTGACGATCCAGGAGAGACGGGGCGATGTTTTCAACCCCGTTCGGGAGAGCATAAGGGAGGGCGAGGGTCTCCTGCGGGAGAGTGGGGCGGATTACCTGCTCTTCGCCCTCCTCGAGGCGGTCGTTGAGAACTACGTCCCGATAATAGAGCGCATAAGCTCCAGATGGAGGAACTCGAAGTGCAGATACTCTCACGGGGGGACGAAGGCGTTCTAAGGAGGATACACAACCTCAGGCGGCAGACGCTCTTCATGCGCCGCACGATATTTCCCCTGCTGGAGGCCTTCAGGAAGCTTGAACTCGAGGGAAAGGAGTTCTTCAGCGAGGAAACCCGGAACTACGTGGGGGAACTCCACGACCACGTCCTTGAAGTCCTTGAGGTACTCGAGGGCCAGCGAGAGCTCGCCGGCAGTCTGATAGAGCTCTACTACTCTACCATCTCGATGAAGACCAACGACATAATTCGGATACTCACGGTGGTCTCGACGATATTCATCCCGCTGACCTTCATAACCGGGCTCTACGGGATGAACTTCCGCTACATGCCCGAACTTTACTGGAGGTACGGCTATCCGCTCGTTCTCATCACGATGCTCGCCATAGCCGTCGGAATGCTCGCCTACTTCAGGAGAAAGGGCTGGCTTTAGAACTCCTCGCCGAGGGCGAGCCTCACCGCTTTCTCCGCCACCACGTCGAGGGGATCGATGAGGGGAACGCTCAGATCCCCGGGCCTCAACGCAACGCTGACCTCCGTGCATCCTGCTATCATTCCGTCTACGCGTTTCTCGAGCTTTTTTGCGACCTTCAGGAGGAGTTCCCTTCCCAGCTCGACGTTTCCGGCCTTCACACCATCGTATATCGCCCTCATCACGAGCTCCTGATCCTTCCTTCCGGGAACGGCTATGGAGATGCCGTGGTTGAGGAGGGCCCTGTGATAGACGAGTCCCTTGATGGTGCCGTCGGTGGCGAGGAGGCCCACCTTCCTCAACCCCAGCTCCCTCACGAGCTTCGCCGTTTCCTCTATCATACTGACGAGAGGGATGCTTATCGCCCTTTGAATCGTCTCGGCGAAGAAATGGGCCGTGTTGCAGGGCATTATTATGAAGTCAGCCCCCCAGCTCTCGAGCTTTTTGGCGGAGTCGATGAGCTCGGGCCGCGGGTCCTCGCCGTTCCCGAGGATGAAGGCGGTCCTGTCGGGTATCTTCGGGTTGTCGTAGATTATGATCCTCGGGTGCTCCTGGTCTCTTCTGGCGGGCGTTTTCTCCACTATCCGCCTGAAGAGTTCGACCGTTGCCAGAGGCCCCATTCCGCCGAGGATGCCGATGGTCCTCTCGGGCATCGCTATTCCCCCAGCCACACGGAGTCATCGCCGCGGTAGTTCAGCTTCACCACGAAGAGCCTGAAGGGTTCGTCCCTCTCGTTGATCACCCAGTGAACCGTTTTTGGCTTCACCAGGAAGACGTCGCCGGGTCTCGCGATGTACTCCCTCTCGCCTATCCCGAGCCTCGCCTCGCCGCTCATTATGTAGAACAGCTCGTACTGGCGCAGGTGGTAGTGCTTCCCAACCGTCCGCCCCGGCTTGACCTCGACGATCTGGGCGTAGCTCCCCTCGGGCAGTTCGCCCTCGAAGAGTGGGAGCTTCCGATAGGTCCCCCTGTCGATGAGGTTCTTGATATGGGCTTTCATCTCTTCCCCCCACATAGGAATACCCAAAGACGATTGAAAAGCTTTCTCTTTCGACCGCCATCTAAATGCTCAAAAGACTTTTATAGTTCAAAGCGGAAGCACCGATGAACGGATGAAAACGGTGGTGACCATGGACGAGCTGGAGAACGCTCTCCGCTGGGCGGAGGAGAACCTGAAGGCCGAGTACGTGGAGCTCCGCTACGAGGACCTGAGGAAGACCACCCTCGGGCTCAAGGACGGTGTCTTCACGAGCTTCACGGGAAAGCTCCACAGGGGCGTCGCCATACGCGTTCTGGCGGACGGCGCCTGGGGGTTCGCGTCGACCACCCAACTCGAGAACCTCGAGAAGAAGATCGAGGAGGCCTACAAGCTGGCGAGGGCGGCCGCGGAGACGAAGAAGGAGAAGATAGAGCTGGCCGAGGTGAAGCCGGTCCAGGACTTCGTGGTCAGCAGGATGAGGGTCAGGCCGCGGGAGGTTGACGTCGAGGAGAAGGTCGCCCACCTAATCGAGCTGGAGAAACTTCTCAAGGAGGACAAGGCCGTCAAGAGCGTCCAGGTGAGGTACGAGGACGGCGGCGGCAAAAAGCTTCTGCTGACGAGCGAGGGCACGAGGATAGAGTGGGACTACAACTACCTCTACCAGGGGACGTACGTTACAGGAAAGGCCGACGGAAAGCTGGCGATGGCCAGGGACGGCATCGGGGCCGTTGACTACGGCTGGGAGCTCATGACCGAGAAGGAGCCGAACGAGAAGGTCGCCGAGAGACTGCTGAGGAAGATGCACAGCCAGCTAAGGGGCGTTGCCCCGAAGCGCGGCGAGTTCCCGATAGTCGCGGGGCCGATAACAGTCGGCATCATAGCGCACGAGGCCCTCGGACATCTGGCCGAGGCGGATCTGACCGTGAACTCGCCCTTCAAGGACCTCATAGGGAAGCAAATAGCGCCCGAGTACGTGACGATGAGCGAGCGCTACGTCGAGGGCGGCTTCGGAAACGACAAATACGACGACGAGGGCGTTCCGGTTAGGGACATCCACATCATCGAGAACGGCGTGCTGAAGGAGATAATGCTCAACCGCGAGTACGCGCACAGGTGGGGCATGGAGCCGAACGGTCACGCGAGGGCCGAGAGCTACCGCTACCCGCCGATAATCAGGATGAGGAACACGGTCTTCGAGCCCGGCGACCACTCCTTCGAGGAGCTCATCGAGGACATCAAGTTCGGCTACTACGTGGTGGACTTCCGCGGCGGCCAGGCCCAGCTCAACAGCGCCTTCCAGGTCGGCGTCCAGGAGGGCTACGTCATCAGGAACGGCGAGATAGCCGAGCCGATAAGGGACACGTCCATAACGGGGGTGGCCATCGAGGCCCTCAGGAAGATATCCGCCGTCGGAAAGGACTTCGGCATCGAGACGGGCTTCTGCGGAAAGGGACAGACGGCCTTCGTCAGCTCGGGCGGCCCGCACATGCGCTTCGACGGGGGAATCCTCATCGGGTGAGGTGGTGAAGATGGAGAACCTGATAAGGTACGGCGAGAGGTTTTTCGACGAGCTCGAGATTGCAGTTTACCGCTCAAGGGACGTTAGCGCGAGCGTCGAGCTCAACGAGATATCGATGGCCTCCACGAGGGGCGGGGCCGTGACCGTAATCCGCGGGATAAAGAACAGGCGCCTCGGCCTTGCCATCATCGACAGCGACGAGCCGGAGAGGGTGAAGAAGGCCATAGACCTGGCGAGGGAGATGGCGAGGCTCAACAGCCCGGACGAGAAGTGGGTCTCCCTCCCCGATCCAGGGAAGTACAGGGAAGCGCCGAAGCCGAACTACGAGCTTAAGGAAGCCTCTCCTGACAAACTCGTTGAGATGCTCGTTCGGGGCATAAAGCTCGCCCGCGAGAAGGACCCAAACGCGGTCGTCGCGGGAGGAGAGGGCGGCGTCTCCTGGAGGGAGGAGCGTATCGTCAACTCCCATGGCGTAGACGTCTCGCAGGAGGGCGGCGCGGCCTTCCTGTTCCTCGAGCTCGTGGGAAGGAAAGGGGACGTCGTGACCCCTGGAATCTTCGACTTCGACGCGAGAAGGGACCTGAACCTCGACGTCGAGGGAATCGTGGAGAAGGCCGTCCAGAAGGTCAAGTGGGCTTACAGCGTGAAAGCAAGCAAGAACGAGGAGGTTCCGGTGATACTTGGGCCCTGGGCCATCGCCGGGCTCTTCAGCTACGCCCTCCTCCCGGCCTTCAGCGGTGAGAGGCTGGTGAAGGAGACGACGCCGCTCGCCGGAAGAATAGGTGAGAGGATAGCGAGCGAAACCCTCACGATGTACGACGACCCGTTCCACGAGCTCTCGATACAGCCGGTGATAGCCGACGGCGAGGGAGTGCCGACGAGGAAGAACGTTCTGATCGAAAACGGAACCTTCAGGGGCTTCGTCTGGGACAATTACTGGGCGAAGGTCCACGGCACGGAGAGCACCGGAAACGGAAAGCGCGACCTTAGAAGCGGCGGGATAAGCATAGGCTTCCACAACGTGGTCATAGAGAAAGGAAAGCGCTCCCTTGAGGACATGATAGCCGAGATCGACCGCGGCTACTTCGTGGACGGCTTCCAGGGGGCCCACTCCAGCAACCCGGACAACGGGAACTTCGCGGTGACGGCGAACCCGGCCTTCCTCATCGAGGACGGCGAGGTCAAGGGCGCGAGCGTCTTCCTCATGGCGGGAAACGTCTACGACCTGCTTAAGGAGGCGAGCGAGGCCTCGAGGGAGCAGACGGTGATACCCTTCATGACGACCATGATAACGCCCTTCGTGAGGTTCGAGAACGTGAGGATAGCCGGGAAGTGATTTTTGGCCTTTGTGTTCTTTTTATTATTCGCTTTTATGGTCTGTTAAGTATCTCTCCGGGTAGCGCTCAGGACGTAACCTATTTTAATCGTCCCATCCTATTTCATAACCGGTGATATTTAAGGAGTTCAAGAAGAGCGGCGGGACTTTTGAGGAGTGGAGGCAATGGTACCTGCAAAAGCATCCAGAAGCGATCGAGGAAGCTAAAGAAGGTCGCAGAGGAACTCAATGGGAGTTACGAGCCCGCCAAACCCAAGGACGAGTCAAAGGGAATCGATGGATTCATCATAATTGGAGAGCAGAGAATCCCTGTTTCAATAAAACCGGAAACCTACCTCAAAACAGGAGAAACATCTGCCCGAAAAACTCGAAGGTTACTTGATAACCTACTCCAATATCCTCAAAATGTTCAATGATCTTAGCGTGATTCGGGAACAACCTGAAGTTTCCGTTGAGCTTTCTTGTCGCATCGCCGATGTTGATGCAGGCTATTCCTCCTGGGATAAGGACACGATGTATCTCCTTAGGGAGGTGAGGTTTAAGCTCTTGACGATCTGTTAAATGGTAGTTCAGACTTCATCCACAGTCTGATTTAATCCACGCTTTTCGGCGAAACGCTACTTCAGAACCCTGAAGTCCACCGCGATGTTGAACTGCCTCGGCGCGTATGGGCGGACCTTTCGCCTCTCGAGGATCTCAACCCCAAACCCCAGCTCTCCGGCGACGGCCTTTATCTTCCCCTCATGCTCCGAGAAGAGATCCTCCTCGGGGCCGAAGCCGTAGTAGTGGACGATGCCACCGTTCCTGACGCTCAGCATCGCCTCCCGCAGGAAGCGGTCCGCGAACTTGGGGAGGTTCATTACGACGCGGTCGGCCTCGACTCTCCCCGCGACCTTCCGAACGTCCCCGAGGATGGGCACGACGTTGTTAGTCCTGTTCAGCCTTACGTTCTCCTCGAGGTAGCGGACGGCCCAGGGGTTGATGTCACAGGCGAAGACGAGTTCAGCTTTTTTCGCCAGGAGTATCGAGTAGGGACCGACGCCCGCGAACATGTCGAATACAACCTCTCCCGGCCGGGATTTTCTAAAAATCCTCATCCTCTCCGTTGCCAGGCGGGGGGAGAAGTAAACCCTGGAAACGTCGAGCCTCAGCCTTATTCCGTTCTCGCGGTGGAGGGTTTCGGTCCTTTCCTCTCCCGCGAGGTGAACGAGCTCTCTAACCCTGTACTCGCCGGAGACTTTACCCCCCTTGGCGAAGACGGCCCTTATGTGGCGGTGGACCTTTAGGATGGCCTCGCCGATGGCCTTTCCGTATTCCATCAGCCCCTCGGGGAGCTCGATTATGGCTATATCCCCGATTACGTCGAAGGAGCTCGGGAGGAGGGGTTTCAGTTCCTCCGGAACCTCAACGACCTCGCGGTAGCTGTGGGCTCTCCTCTCAGCGGGTTCGAACTCCGTCTCGACGATCTCGAACCCTTCGATAGGCCCTTTTACGGGGAAGATCAAAAATTCACCCTCTCTCCTGATTTTACGCCCAGTATCCAGGAGACCGAGCTCTGCGAGCAGTCTCCTTACCCTCTCCCCATCCCGCCTGTGGACCCTAACCCCCATCATCAAGGGTATGGCGGTAGTTGAGTCTAAAAAGTTTGCGTGTTTGCACGTGTGCGGTTACGAGCTTGGCATCCATAACCGTCATTTCCTCAAGGATTTCTCGGGCCGTTGTCAACTATTAGCATGAGTAAATGGAAACGATTTTTAACCTCTCGCCTCCCCTACTATCTGGATAAAATATCCAATAGGTGAGAACGATGAGCGAGGAGCCAAAGGCATTTGATGGGGTTATGGCGGAATACTCAAGGTGGGGCAGTCTGGACGTTCTGGAGAACGCGAACCGATATCCCGGGCCCACAGGCTTTTTCGCCCACGTTATGGAGGGTGCCCTGAAGGAACACCTCTCTTTGATTCCAGGGGAGTACCTGCGGGCACATTCCGGGGGCGACGTTTACATCCACAAACTGCCCTACAGCCTCTACATACCCTACTGTTCGGGACACAGTGTCTCCAGGCTCCTTGAGAGGGGCCTCAGTACACCCACCGTGAGCTCCAGGCCCGCCAGGCACTTCGATACCTTCGTGGATCACGTGGCCAACTACCTCGTAACCATGCAACACTACTTCTCCGGGGCACAGGCGCTCTCGAGCGTGGAATGGTACGCCGGGCCCTTCATCAGGAAGGACGGCCTGGATGAGCGGCGGATAGAACAGCAGATACAGAGGCTGGTCTTCAACCTGAATTACCCGTCGAGGATCGGCATGCAAACCCCCTTCACGAACTTCACCATGACACTGGACGCCCCGCGGAAGATGCTGGAAGGCGATTACGCGGTTTACGGAGGCAAAAACATCGCGCCGCTTGGAGAGTACGAGGAGGAAGCGAAGAAGTTCGTGATAGCGCTGACGAACGTCCTAAAAGAGGGCGACGCGAAGGGTCAGCCCTTCACTTTCCCGATACCCACCATAATGACGACCGCGGATATGATCTGGAACGATCCGGAGGTCTTCGAAGCGGTCTTCACAACCGCCGCCAAGCGGGGAAGCTTTTACTGGCTCAACACAAACGTTGTTGACCCCGATGCGAGCTACGCCATGTGTTGCAGGATCGTGATAGACAAGAACGAGATGGATTACACTTTCGGCATTGGAAAGGGTGTGGAAGAAACGGCCATGGAACGGATGGAACGTCAGCGTTTCGGGGGTCTCTGGGCGATGCCCGACATCACCGGCTCCGTGAACGTGACCACCGTGAACCTTCCGAGGCTGGCGCTCAAATCGAAGGGCGACGACGATAGATTCTGGGAGGAGTACGAGAGAACCCTGTCGATGGCACACGATACCACCTCGTGGTTCCGCGAGCGTTATGTTAGGCTTTTAACCAACTACCCCCTGGTGTACGGGATGATACTGAGATACCTCGAGGAGTTCCCGTCGAGTCATTTCAACACAATAGGCATTCTGGGACTCCCGGAGGCCGCGGCCATCTACCTCAACAGCCCCGAGCTGTGGACGGAGGGAACGAGAAAGGAGTGGGCCAGAGCCACGGAGCTCATGGCTAAAATGGTGGAGTTTGCCACGGAGAGGGCAAGGACATGGATGAAGGAGGAGGGAACCCCCTGGAACGTGGAGGAAGTGCCGGGTGAGAGCGCCGCGGCAAAGCTCGCGATAAAGGATCTGAGGGAGTTCCCCGACCTTAAAGACTACCTCACAGACGTGGAGAACCCCATCTATTCAACGAGCATAGCCCCCTACTACGGGGAGCTCGAGCTGGCGGACAGGATACGGATAGAGGAGAGGGTCCAGAAGACCTTCACCGGTGGAGTCATGATGCACATATTCCTCGGAGAGGAACCCGACCCGGAGGCCCTGGCGAGGCTCACCAAACGGCTTCTTAAAACGGAGCTCGTCTACTGGAGCTACACCCCTGCGGTAACGGTGTGCAACGGATGTGGATACTCGACGACTGGCCTCTACACCCACTGTCCGCGTTGCGGGAGCGATAGCGTGGAGATATGGAGCAGGATAATCGGTTACTACAGGCCGTTGAGGAACTGGAATCCATTCAGAAAGAGGGAGTTCTGGACGAGGAGGCACTACTCCCCCTGATTTCCTATGAATTTTGGTCGGGTGATGCCCATGCTCACGGCAGGGTGGAAGAGCGTCAGTATGGTGGACGTCCACGGAAAAGTCACTTTCACCCTGTGGCTCTGCGGGTGCAACCTGGAGTGCCCCTTCTGCCACAACTGGGTGATAGCTGAAGGGAAAGGGTGCACCGGGCTGGACGAGGCCCGACTCATGGAAGACCTGCGGGAAAGCGCATTTCTGATCGACTACCTGCACATAACCGGGGGAGAGCCCCTCCTCCAGTGGCGGGAGCTGGTGCCCCTGCTGAGGAAGGTCAAGGAAACCGGCGTTAGGATCAGCCTGAACACTAATGGAACGCTCGTGGGGCCCCTGCGAAAGCTTGTGGATGAGGGTTTGATTGACCACGTGGCCACCGACCTGAAATCCCCGCCGTTCCACCTCTACGGGCTCCCGGAAGAGGTAAGCTGGAAACTCTGGGGGCTTTTCCTCCGGAGTCTCGACATTATAACCGACAGCTCGATTCCCCTGGAACTCAGGATCCCGGTGCCCAGGGGTTTCCCCGCGGGCGAGGTCTTGAGGTACATCGACGAGGCCCTCGGCCATCTCGAGGGACACGGGGATTTCTACGTGGTTCTGAACCCCCTGATAGGTCCCCCAATGGTCTCCCCGAGGGATGAAGGGTGGTGCGGTGTTCATTGCTCCCCAAACGGAGAGCTTGAGGTTATACGCCAACATCTGAGGCGTTACGGCGTACGTTTGGTGCTAAATCGGACTCTCTCCCATGACAATACCGAAAAACTTTTAAGTCCTGCCAAGGGTTAGGAGAGTGGACGCGCCACTGCCCCGGTGGTGTAGCCCGGTCAAACATGCGGGCCTTTCGAGCCCGCGCCCCGGGTTCAAATCCCGGCCGGGGCACCAGAATTCTGCCGAATTTACTACCTGTTAAGCCCCGTCAGGATGCTTCCGAGTATTATGAGGATCACCCCCATCCAGCGGCTCATTCTCACCGGTTCATTGAGAACCAAAACCGCCAGCACGGTGGTTACAACGTAGGCCAGGCTCAAAAGAGGATACATCAGGCTCACATCCAGCATCGAGAGGCCAATTAGCCACAGGATCGAGGATCCCAGATAAAGGGCGATGCCGGCCAGGATGTACTTATTGGAGAGCACGAGTTTAACCGTCCTGAGGGACAACAGCCGGTCCATGGTATCGAGACTTCCGACCGCGTTCATCCCCACCTTGAACAGTATGGGGGTAACACCGCTGATCAGTATGCAGGTTCCCAAAACACCATACGACAGGAGCTTCACTCACCTCACCTCCATAACTACCACATCTCCCACAGTATAAACGGGATGGGCGACGCACGACATGTTAGTCCTTCCCCACTTTTGAAGCACGAATGGGTCAACTACTATGTACTTAACTCTGTACCTTCTTATTACCGATTCCTTCTCCTTGCAGTTCCCCGCGAACAATGTTCTAAGGTCATGTCTTCGTTTTTCGTTGTTGAGGAAGACGTTGCCGTGTCCGTAGAGCGTTGCAATTATCGGCCTGCCCGTCATGGCGTTTAGCATCATCCCAGCTTCCTCACTGGTCGCCACAACGTCATCGCGCCCGGTGTTCTGGATGATCCAACTGGCGATTTCAGGGAAATGCTCCGGTGGATAGTAGTGATCGAAATCCATCTCCGATACCTTCACGAAGCCATCACCGTTCACGGAGTCCCAAAAGTTCAATGCCCCCGCAAGCGGGAGCACAATAAGCAGAGTGCCGAGGACTACGGCTTTAACTTTAATGCTGGAGACATCAACCCCCGAGATGCCGTAAGCCGACAGCAGGATGTAGGAGTAAGGGAGAAGTCCGGTGAATCTGGACGACCAGAGCTCGATTCCAAATGGCTTCAGGAGTATGGGAGAGAGTCTCGCGAGCCAGATTAGGACAATCAAGATCAGGAGTTCGTCAGCGTAAGGATCTCTCCGTCTGGCCCACTTTAACAGGCCAACGCCAACAAAAGGAAGGAGATAAAGGGATGGCATAAGGCTAAGAAGCTTTTTCTCAGGTGTATCGGTCTCCCAGAATCGGTATATGTCTTCTATTCGGGGTGGATTCTGGGCGTGGAGCGCTGCGTTGATTACGAACGGCAGGAATACAAGGAAGGAGACAAGAAGGGGGATCAAATAGCGTTTATCGCGCTTGATCATGAACATAACCAAAGGAAGGCCAGCGATCGGGAGAACGAACCCGAAGTGCGTCCAGAACGCGAACCCCATGGCGAGCCCGGAGAGCCAGAACCTCGACCTTGCGAAGAGGAAGAAAGAGATGAGACCGAGCAACGGAGCCAGTTCCTTGGGGTTCGGGTATCTATGTGCAGTCAAAAGCAGAAACGAAAGGGCCATAGCCCCGATTCCAGCCAGCCCTCCCCACAGCTCTTTGGCCACGTAGAAAACAACGAGAAGCATGGAGATCGTGAACACCACCTGGAGGAATATCATGCTCTCCTCTATTGAGAACCCCAAAACCTTTGAGGTTCCTGCCACGATGAGGTGATAGAGGAAGGGGTACCAGTTGGGCGGAACGTTGTAGGTCTGATCGAGAAAGGGGTTTCTCCCGAGGAGTATCCCCCTTGAGATCGCGGCGTGGACGAGGGTGTCACCCCCGATAATGTAACCGGGAGGAGTCCTACGGGTCAGGAAGTAGGGGAACGTTATGAGGGCGGCTAAGCCAAGAAGGTAGGCCAAAAGCACGGTTAGCTCCTGCTCCATTAAACCCTTGAAACCTTCATTCTTTGACCTCATCACAGGCGAACTGGGATTAAAGTATTAAAAACTTGGCCCAAACCGCGCAAACCTTTTAAACCCCAGTCCGACCCCCAACCGATGACCATGAAAACGCTCGCCGATGTTCTCAGGGACGCGTTGAGGGAGAGGGGAATCGAGAGCTTCGGGGTGCTCTCAAAGCGGTTCCGGAAGTCAAGGAACAAACTCCAGGACGTCGCGCTTGAGATGATCAACGGCAAGGGCGCCATCTTCCGCGTTCCGGAGAAGACCTCGGTCGCCTGGGACCTGAACGGCAACCGCGTGGAAGGCTCCCACTACGCCTACGCGCCCCTCTGCATGGCGGAGAAATTCGAGATCGTTCTCTCTCCGGAGGAGCTCCGCTCAAGGCTCCCGGAGTGGCCCCGCTTCGTGATCGACCTCTCGCTCTGGGGGGAGCACACTCAAAAGGAAAAGGGCAAGGTATGCCTCCAGGTGATCCAGAGCTACGGTCTCCTGAAGGAGCGCTTCACGGGGAGGGAGCTCGTCGTCGCCCCCGCCAACGAGGAGTTTAAGAGGCTCTTCTACGGCCCACTCGACAGGATAACGGCCTACGAAGGTTCCACTGCTGAGTTCCTGAAGGAGAACGGCATCGACGAGGTCGTCCTCCTCGACCCCTGGGCGGACGAGGTTTTAGGCGAGGACGACCTCAGGGCCAAAGCGTTCGTCATAGGCGGCATAGTTGACACCTCCGGAAAGAAGAGGGGGGCCACACCGAAAATAGGCGAGGAACTCGAGAGAGGGGGAATTAAAGTCCGCAGGCGGAAGATAGTCCTGAAGGGGGACGTCATCGGCGTCCCGGACAGGATAAACAGAATCGTCGGGATAATCCTCGCCATGATGGTGGAAGGGAAGTCGATGGACGAGGCCGTTTACGGGTTCCAGGAGCCGCTCCACGCCCGCTGGCGCCTCAGGAAGGAACTTCCGCGGCGGGCGATTCGCTACAAAATCAACGGCAAAACCTACCGGGTCGTCGAGAAGGAGCTCTTCGACGAGTACTCACGCTGGCTAAGGATACGGTGGGAGGACTTCGTTAAGGTTTTGCAAGAGCTCGACCTGGTGGCCCTCGAGCGGAGACGGATCCACCACCTGAACAAGATATCGAACCCTCGGGTGATAAACGGAAAGCTCCACCGCGTCATCCTCCTCAAAAAGGCCGCGATGCTGTGCTACAACTGCTGAATCCTTCCGTATAAGTGGAAATTCAAACGAGACGGGAAGCAAAAGAAAACCGGGGGAAAGGCGGGGAATCAGAAGAACACTATCACCGCGTCCCCGACAACGGCGGTCTCGACCTCTTCACCCTCGCTGAACACCGCCTTCCTGATGACGATGTCGTCTTTGCTGAGCTCGACCTTCTGCCCGTCGACCTCGAACTCGACCTTTCCGTTCTCCTTAAGTGACTTCGCGACCTCCACCGCGTTCTCCTTGAGGTATGCGGTTATCTTCGGCACCAGCTTTCCGTACCTCGGCCCGACCGTCCTGAAGTTGGGCTTTATCTCCGTGATGCGCTCCTCGAGCTCGGGCTCGCCCTTGATGATCTCGAGCCTCTCGATGTTCATGGTTCCCGCGATGTCCCCCTCGATGCTCTTTAATGCCCCGTAGCTCTCGGTGGCGTAGATGGCCACGTGTTTGAGCTTGGCGTTAAGGGACAGGCCGTGACCGTTCTTGTAGCGCCTCATGGCGCCGATTATCTCCCTCGCCAGCTCTCCAAGCCTCTCGGCCTCCTCGCTTATTCTGCCCTCGTCGTACTTCGGCCACTCGAGGAGGTGCACGCTCTTCGCACCGACGCGGTTCCTGAAGATCTCCTGATAGAGCTCCTCGGTTATGTGGGGCGTCAGGGGCGCGAGCAGGAGCATAACGTTGTAGAGCAACTCGTAGAGCGCCGCCTTAGCCTTCAGCTTGCTCTCCTCGTCCTCCCCGTAGAGGCGGTGCTTTATCATCTCGATGTAGTCGTCGGCGACCTCATGCCAGACGAAGTTCATAAGCTCCCTCGTGAGCAGGTTGAAGCGGTAGCGCTCCATCTCCTCCGTGGCGAACCTGATGAGACGGTGGAGCCTGCTCAGTATCCAGCGGTCGAGCGGCTCGAGCTCCTCCGGGGCGTTGCCCGGGTCGAAGTCAGACAGGTGTCTCTCGGCGAAGCGGTAGATGTTCCAGACCTTCTGGAGGAAGCGGTAGTTGTAGTCAACGGTCTCCCACTTGAAGGGGTGGTCCTCTCCGGGCGGTGCAAGGGCGGTCCAGAGCCTGAGGGCGTCGGCGCCGTACTTGGGAATCACCTCGTCCGGGGCGACAACGTTGCCGTAGCTCTTGCTCATCTTCCTGCCGTCCGGGCCGGCCACCATTCCGTTGATGAGGACGTCGTTCCAGGGCTTCTCGCCGGTGAGGGTGTACGTCCTGAATATCGTGTAGAACGCCCACGTCCTTATGATGTCAGTTCCCTGGGGCCTCAGCGCGGTCGGGAAGTTGTGCTCGAACCAGCGCTTTGCCTCCTCGTTGCCCTTGATGGCCTCGTGCCACCTGCTTATTATAAGCGGCGTTATGCTCGAGTCGACCCAGCAGTCGAGGACGTCGGTTACGGGCTCGAGTTCGGCGCCGCAGACGGGGCACTTATCGACGGGGGGCTTGTCAAAGCGCGGGTCGACGGGAAGGTCCTCTTCCCTGGCTGGGATCACGTGGCCGTTCTTGCATACCCAGAAGGGGATGGGCGTTCCAAAGACCCTCTGGCGGCTTATTACCCAGTCCCAGTCCATCGACTCGGCCCAGTCCTTCAGGCGGAGGAACATGTCGCTCGGGTACCAGTTTATCTCCTCGGCCACCCTGACTATCTCGTCCGTGAAGTCCCTCACCTTGATGAACCACTGGGTCTTGGGGAGCAGTTCGATGGGCGCCATACAGGAGCTCCTCTCGGTGTGCCTCAGCACGCGGTGGTGTATCCTCTTCCTGTCGTAGAGCAGGCCCATCCTCTCGAGGTCCTTCGCGATGGCCTCCCTCGCCTCCTCCGTCCTGAGGCCCCTGTACGGCCCGGCGTTTTCGTTCATAGTCCCGTCCTCGTTGATGGCTATGATGACGGGCAGGTTGTAGCGCTTCTGCCAGACGACGTCCTGTTCATCACCGTAGGTACAGTTGTAGACCGCTCCCGTTCCGAACGATGGATCGACGTCCTTATCGGCCAGAACCGGAACCTCGCGCTCGAATATCGGGAGCTTCACCTTCTTGCCGACAACCTCTTTGTACCTCTCATCGTCCGGGTGGACGAAGACGGCCACACAGGCAGGCATGAGCTCGGGCCTCGTCGTGGCTATGGGGACGTGACCGGAACCGTCGGCGAGCGGGAGCTTGATGTAGTAGAGGTAACCGTCCTCCTCGACGTAACCCACTTCCGCCTTGGCGAGGCTCGTCCTGCAGCGCGGGCACCAGTAGACCGGGTGCTTGTCGCGGTAGAGCATGCCCTTCTTATAGAACTCGAGGAGCGATTTCTGGACGGCGGCTTTGTAGTAGTCGTCCATCGTGTGGTACTCGAGGTCCCAGTCGGCGGAGTAGCCTATCCTTATGAACTGGTTGCGCATGGCCTCGATGGCCTGCCAGGTCCACTCGACACACTTCTCGAGGAACCTCTCGGGCTCGTCCTTGCCGATTCCGAACTCCTTCTCGACCTTGAGCTCGGTCGGAAGCCCGTGGTTGTCGAAGCCCTGCGGGAAGAGCACGTTGTAGCCTGTCATCCTCTTGTAGCGGGCGATTATGTCTATCCAGGTGTGGCTGAGCACGTGGCCGAGGTGGAGCGTTCCGCTCGTGAACGGCGGGGGCGTGTCTATCGCGTAGCTCGGCCGCTTTTCGTCCAGCTCGTACTTGTATACCTTCTCGTCCAGCCAGAACTTCTGCCACTTCGGCTCTATCTTTTCGGGCTCGTAGGTCTTGGGAAGCATGTTACCACCTCTCCGTTTTCTGAAGATGGACTAACCTCAGAAGGGACTTTTAAAAACCTTGGCGATGGCGGTGCCGGAGCGCGGGCTAACCGAGAAGCGCGGAACGCGAAACTAAGGGTCGGAATCGGCGTTACGGTGGACGATAGGCACCACCAGCGTATAGAAGTGGGCAGGGGTTTAAAAAGTTTGGGGTGCCCTGCCTTTCAATCCTCCCCCGGCAGATGGGCGTAGAACAGGGCCCCCACCTCCTCGACCCATCCGCCCCCGCCGTCGAAGCACTTCTCGAACCGCAGGTTCCCGCACTCGAGCACCCCGCAGTTCCCCTCGACCTTTTTGAAGCGCCCAACGACCCGGTACTTCGGAAGGCCCCCGTTCCGTGGTTCTTCCTCTATCTCGAACCTCCTTTCTCGCGCGGGTCTCGTGGCCCGGGAGTACTGTAGATCGATAATCACGTCCACGTACGAGTTCTCCCGGCCAACGAGCCTCAAAACGTCCCTTGAATCGGGAACGAAAATCACCATCGCCTTCCCAACCGGTTCCACGAGGAAGACCGCCTCCCCCGAGTGAACCATCCCCCTGTAATCGGTGAAGGGGTGTAGAGAGAGCAGTTTGAGCCTGCTTATCACAGCGTCCACGCCTCCGTCACCCCTCCCCTTCCATCAGGTAACCGTAGAACCTGACCCTCCTGAGCTCGACCCACACGCTCTTCGCGGGCCTTGTATCGGGCTCCAGCCTCTCGAGCCAGTCCACTTCGGAGATGTCTATCCTGAGGGCATCCCGTATGAAAAACCTCCTCCCGTTCCGGGCCTCCATCTGCCCGTAGAGGGGGAACCTGAGATTCCCGCATTCGAATATTCCTCCCTCGGGCTCGAAGATCCTGAAGAGACCCACGAGGCGGTAGCGCTCCGCACCGGTTTCGGAATCCGGCGGTTCCCGGGCTATGAGCGGTTTCCCGGGGTTCTCTGCGTTAAAAGCCTTAAAACCCAGCGGCTCGATGTCCATATCCACGTATCGACCCTCGAGTTTTGAGATTTCCTCTGCCTGCTCCCCCAGCGGGACGAAAACGCTTACCCTCACGTTCAGCGGCTCCACGAGGAAGACCGCCTCCCCCGAGTGGATCACTCCCTCGTGGTCCCTAATAGGTGCAAAGGAGAGGAGCAGGAGTCTGCTGGGCACGGTGAAGTCCTCGTACACCGGTTAAACCTCCTTCTAATTTAAACCTCCTTCAAATTATTTGCCCATCGATTACTTCAAGTTATCGATCAGTTGTGATCTAAAGTACTCCTTAGCTCTGCTTAAAGGAACTTACCTCAATCCTTCAGCCCCATAAATTCGAAAATAACACCAACGATTTTTAGACTAACCTAAGTCAAATTATCTAAATGACTTTCTGTAATTTCCCCGCTCCTGCTCAAAGACGTTCTCAACTTCCCGAAACGCCTCGATGAGCACCTCATTCTCCTCCGGCTTCCTGACCGAGAAGCGGACGAACTCGTGCAGACCGAAGCTCCCGCAGTCCCTCACGAGGATGCCCCTCTCCTTCATGGCCTCGACGAACCTTTTCGCGTCCCCAACGCGCTTGACGAAGAAGTTGGCGTCGCTCCCAACCCCGAGGGCCCGTTCAAGCCTCTCCTTCTCGCGCCATATCAGCGGCATCGTCCTCCGCAGGTGCTCGAAGCCGTCCCTGAGGAGAAACTCAAGGAAGGCCGCGCCCGCTGAGCCTATGCCCCAGGGCATCCTCACGCTTCTAAATGCCCCCTTAAAGCCCACGACGTAACCGACCCTTATCCCTGGCAGGCCGTAGCTCTTGGTGAAGGTCCTCAGCTTGACTATTTTATCTCCCTCCGGGCTCTCCGGCCTCCGAACGAAGTCTATGAAGGCCTCGTCCAGAACGAGGAGAGCGTTTTCCTCCTCCACCGCGTCGAGGAGCGGTTTGAGCTCTTTAACCCTGTAAAACCTCCCGTCAGGGTTGTTGGGGTTGCAGAAGAAGACCACGGATTCATCCTCGACGAGCCCCGCCAGTTCCCCCGGTTCGTTGGGTCCCCTGACGACCTCCGCCCCAAAAAGCCTCGCGACCCTCTCGTACTCGCCGTAGGTGTGGCGCGGGATTATCGCCTTCTTGAAGCCCCCGCGCGCGAAGGTTAGTATGCCGAGGAGATAGAGCGCCTCGGTGATACCGGCCGTCACTGTCAGCGGTTCGCCGACGAGTGCCTCGAGCTCCCTCTCAAGGCTTTCGTAGTAGGGGTAGCGGTTGCTTATCTCCCCGGCGCGTTCGAACATTTCCCCGAGCCATTCGGGTTCGTAGGGGTTCAGTGAGGCAGAGAAGTCGAGTAAACCCTCCTCCCTCGCACCCCCGTGGTAGGTCGAGAATCTCAAAGGTTCAAGCATGGACACACCCCCGTTGCGATGATTGAAGCGACGATGAGGATCCATTCTGCAACAACAATCCTGTAAACCCTCAACGCCAGCTTTATGTCGTCGTTGGTCGGTTCCCGCCCGGGAAAGCGATAGACTCCACGTTTTTCGAGCATGACGCCCAGAACGGCGCCCATGGCGGCGATGGGCTTGTCCGAGTTGATCTTAAAGCGGGCGAGGCGGTAATGCCCGAGAACCCTCCTCCAGCCTAAGGGCAGGTAGAGGAGAACCGTCAGGCGGGCCGGGATGAAGTTGAGGACGTCGTCCAGCCTCGCAGCGAACTTGCCGAAGAACTCGTAACGCTCGTTCCTGTAGCCGATCATGGCGTCGAGCGTGTTAACGGCCCGGTAGACCATGGCCCCGGGAAGGCCGAGGAGAAGGAAGTAGAACAGCGGGGCGACGACCGAGTCGTTCAGGTTCTCCGCGAGGCTCTCTATCGCCGCCGAGTTTAAATGAGTTTCATCGAGCTCCCTCGTGTTCCTGCTCACTATCATCGAGACGGCCTTTCTCTTCTCGCCGAGGTCGTCCGTTACCGTCCTCGCCACGTGCTCGTGGAGACTCCTTACCGCGAAGGAGCTCTTGAGGAAGTAGAGCGCCAACGCGTAGCTGAGCGGAGGGGGAAGGCGGAACGGCAGAAGCGAGAGGGCGAGCGCGAAGGCCACCACAACCAGCGTCAGCAGGGTTCCCGCAAAGAAGTCCGGGAGCGGGCCCCTCCTCCATCGCTTATCGAGAAAGCCCACTATTTTGCCGTACCACACTACCGGGTGGACCAAAGAGGGCGGTTCGCCCAGGAGCAGGTCCCAGAGGAGCGCGAGGGCAAAGACGACTAAAGCTTCCATTCCCCGAAAACCTCCTTAACCGCTGAGTATTCCTCAACGAGCTCCCCGTTCGGTTCCCTTACACCCCTCCGCACGTACCAGGCGGGATGGTGCAGGTAGGTGAACCCGAAGCCGAGCCGTTTCATGGCCTTCTCCGCGGTCTTCCCGACGGCGAAGATGGCCTTCGGCCCCACGATCTCCAGCTCCCGCCGAAGGAGCTCAAGCGCTCCCTCCCCGAAGCCCCTCAGCCTGTTGCCCGGCGGGTTGCACTTCACGACGTTGGTTATGTAGACGAAGTCCGGGTTGACGCCCAGGGCGAAGAGCGTCTTCCTGAGGAGCATGCCGGATGCGTCCCGGTAGAAGGGTATCCCCGTCTTCCCACAGCCTTTCCTCCCGGGTGCCTCGCCGATTAGAACGACGCCGGAACCCGCCCAGCCGCTGGCAAAGGGCAGTCCCTCGAACTCTCCAATCTCGAGCTGGTACTCGTGGTACTCCCTGCGGCAGAACCTCAGTGGCTCCCTCAGGAACTCCCGGTAGAGGGACTCGAGTTCCTCCGCGGTTCTTCTGTCCCCCTCGCTAACGACGAGGAAGCGCTCCCGCGGGTTGTATATCGTTCTCGCGTAGGTCCCGTAGGTCTTCTCGTCCAGAGCCAGAAAGTCCCTCCAGTCCCTGATGGCCAGGGGCATAACCCTGAGATTGTCGGGGTTTAGGTAAACTCCGCCGATTCTCCGGAGCTTTCTGAAACTGAGGAACATAATGGATAAAAAGTCCATGGCCTTTATAGGTTTGGTGGTCGAATGGAAACCGACGGAAATTCAAGGGGCGTCGCCTTCTTCTCGGGCGGCAAGGACGGGCTCTACGCGACCCACCTGGCCGAGAAGGAAGGGATAACAGTTCCATACCTGCTCGTCCTCAGGACGACCATAGGGCTCTCGCCTCACTACGAGAACCTGAGCGAGCTGGAGAAACTCGCCCGGGCTATGGGAAAGGAGCTTCTTGTTTTTGACATGGCAAGGGGGAGCGAAGCTTTAGCGGAGTTCATAGCCTCGCTCGGCGTCGATTACCTCATCGCGGGTGACGTTCTGCTCGAGGACCACCTGAGGTGGGTGGAGAAGCTGGCGAAGAGGGCGGGCGTCGAGGCTCTGGAGCCGCTCTGGGGCCGGGACACGCTCGAGCTCGCGGGGGAGATGCTCAACGAAGGGTTCGAGTACGCGATAATCGCCGTCAACAGGAAGAAGCTCTCAAAAGAATGGCTCGGCTACACCTTCCGCTCGGTTGGGGATTTAGAGCGGTTCCTCGAGGCGAACCCGGGCATCGACCCCGTCGGGGAGTTCGCCGAGTTCCACACGGTCGTTCTGAGGTGTCCACTCTTTGGGGGGAGCTTTGGGCTGAGGGCCAAGGAGAGGCGCGAGAGCGAGACGTATCACTGGCTGAAGTTCGAGCTGGTGAGAGGATGAAGGTTGAGGAGATCCTCGCGAAACTCGAATCCGCCGGCGTAACCCTCGAGAGAATGCTCGACGCCGCGATGGAGCTCTACATCGGCGAGAATCCAGATGGGGTAAGGGAATCGCTGAGGGAGACGATGCTCCGCTATCTCGAGGATGTAAACGTCCAGTCCCTCCTGATGGCGGCGCTCCTCCTCGAGGAGAGCTTCGAGGTCGAGGGCGATCCGGTTAACCTCGTGGCGGACGAGCTCATCGGGATAGACATAGCGGAGTACGTGGGCGGGAAGATGGCGCTCTTCAACTTCTTCTACTACGACACCAGAAAACCGGGGATCCTGGCGGAGCTCCCGCCCTTCCTGGACGACGCCATCGGCGGCTTCATAGCGGGGTGCATGACGAGGCTCCTTTCGGGGGATTGGTATGAGAAACGTCCTGCCCTTCATGACGCGGGTGCCCGTTGAGGGCGACTTCGAGATGGCCCGAAGGGAGCTCTGGAGCTTCCCACTTATCTCCCTGGTGAGCTCCGCCCTCCCAACGCTCATCCTCTATATGAGGCTCCCCCTCTCGAACATCCTGGCGGTTTTGGCACTCTACCTCACCATCGGCCTCCTCCACCTCGACGGCCTGGCGGACTGGGCCGACGGGATAATGGTCAAGGGAGACCGCGAGAGGAAGGTAAGGGCCATGAAGGACCTTAACACAGGGATAGCCGGTGTTTTCGCCGTGGTGACGGTTCTCCTCCTGCAGGTTTACGCGCTCCCCTTCCTCCCGTTCTACGGTCTCTTCCTGGCGGAGCTGAACTCCAAGTTCGCCACCCTCTTGGCAATGGCAACCAAAAAACCCCTCGGAAACGGTTTAGGGGCCTACTTCATGGAAGGGATGAACAGAAAACAGCTCTCCATCGGAACCCTTCTTTACGTCTCCTTGCTCCTCCCGCCGGTCATCTACAACCCCCTCTCGCTCTCCTCGCTCTTCGGACTCTTAACGGGTGGTTACGTCGTCCACCTGTCCCTGAGAAACTTTGGGGGTCTGAACGGCGACTGCCTCGGAGCGACTGCAGAGGTGGCGAGGGCCGGAGCGCTCATCGGGATGGCCTTCGCGTGGGCTTACCTGGGTGGGTAACACTGCCTCCCGAATGGCTCGCCATATCCAACCGGTGTTTTCGGTTTTAATGAGAGTAGGGATCTCTCACTTCAAACGGGATTGTAGCGAAGTACAACGTTTTTATAGAATCAACGCGGATTGATTAACTTAGAGCCCAACTCAACTCGGTGATTTAAAGATCGAGAACGGGAAGACGCAACCTTTCGTTTTTGGCAGATCCGATGTGAGGTGGGTCGATATGAGAAAGTCAACCCCCTTCGTGCTGGTTACCCTCCTGGTTTTCCTCGCCCTCGCACTGCCCGGTGCGACGGCTGGAGAATTGAACTACTGGGCAAAGCTCTACGGCGGAGAGAGCTACGACAGTCCCTGGGCCGTTGCGGTCGCCCCAAACGGTGACGTGGTCATCGGCGGCTATACCCAGAACTTCGGGGCCGGCGATGGAGACGCCTGGATACTGAGGCTTGATAAAAACGGCGCGGTGAGGTGGCAAAAGACCTGCGGTGGCGGTATGTGGGATGAGGTGGAGGGGCTCGCGGTCTCTCCCGATGGGGACATCGTAGCCGCGGGCTGGACCAGAAGCTTCGGCGAGGCCGACCATGCGTTGCTCCTTCGCCTGGACGGGGACGGGAACGTCAAATGGCAGAGGATATACGGTGAGAAATACGCGTACTACGCTAACGCCGTTGCGCTTACCCCGGACGGGGACATCGTGGTTGCAGGCTCCACCAACTCCCCCAGCGGGGGCGGAACCACCGACGTGTGGGTGGCCCGCCTGGATCCGGATGGCAACATCCGGTGGCAGAAGGTATACGGCGGAAGGGACAACGACGTGGCCTGGGCGGTTGCGGTGGCTCCAAACGGGGACATCGTGGTCGCGGGGGGAACCACCAACTTCGGAGCGGGTTATTACGATTTCTGGGTTCTCCGCCTCGATCCCGAGGGAAACCTAAAGTGGGGAAAGGCCTACGGCAAAGAGGACTTCGACGAGGCCTACTCCATCGCCATCGCCCCCGACGGCGGGATAATAGTCGGAGGAGTGAGCGAAGAGGACAGCTTTAACGACGCCCTGATAATGAAGCTCGACGGAAACGGAAGCGTCGAGTGGGCGAAGGCCCTGGGGGTGGAAGGTTACGACAACGACGCCACATCTCTTGTCATCACCAAAAACGGGGACGTTCTGGTGTCCGGGAGCTACCTCTTCCTCCTCTCGCCGGACGGGAAACTGAAGTGGGCCAAACGCGGCTACTGGAACTTTGCCCCCGATCCCGACGTGATAGCGTGGACCGACGTGAAGATGGCCCCCGATGGAAGCGTGGCACTCGTGGCGCCGGGAACGGACGGTCTCGTCGTTGCGAGGTTCGACGTCGCAACCGCCTCTGCTTACTCAGAGAAAGAAGGATGGCACGATGCGGGACTCAAGATCCACGATGCCCATCCCGCCGTCACGCCCGCGAGTGGCCCCGCAGGGGAAGGAACGGCGGGGGCCGGTGAGGTGGGATGTGAGGTTCACGACACCAGCGTTAACCTGAAGACGATATGGAAGCCCTCTACATCTTCCACTCCGTCCTCAACGACCCCAACTCAGTCCCAGACCGGGGAGGAGTCAACGAATCCGCCACAGAGCCAGACGGGCGGCGGATCGGGAATCTGCGGGCCCGGCTTCGTGGGACTGCTGGCCTTAGTGCCGCTGGCTGTGAGAAGGAAGGGACATCGGGATTGAAGTCCACGAGGGCGAACACCCTCTTTCTTTCCATCTTTTTCCGCGTTCCCTGCGAAATCACGGACGACAGTCGGAAGTCCTTTTAACACCTATCCCCTATTGATTCTCATGATAGTCATCATGGCCGGCGGGCGGTCGAGCAGGATGGGAGCGGAGAAGCCCGTCCTTCGCGTCGGTGGAGTCCCTATGCTCCTGAGGGTCTACCGCGAGGCAGGGAAGGTGGACGAAGTCCTTGTGGCCCTCTCGCGGAACACTCCAAGGACAAGGGAGCTGTGCCTCCGCGAGGGACTTCCCTTCGTGGAAACGCCCGGGAAGGGCTACGTCGAGGATGTAACGTACCTTCTCCGCGAGCTCGGCCCCTTCATCAGCGTCTCCTCGGACCTGCCCTTCGTTAAGGGTGGCGATTTCCGGGCCATGAAGAGGGCCTTCGACGGGCGGACGAGCCTGACCGGGGTTCTTCCGCTGAAGCTGGTTCCCGGAGACTTAAACCCCGTGACCTACAGGGGCTACGCGGTGGTGGGTTTAAATGCAGTCGGAGGAGAAGGGGAGCGGTTCCTCGAGCTGAGCAATCCCCTTTTAGCTTTGAACGTGAACACGCCGGAAGACTTAAAGCTCGCCGATAGAATAGCGAAGCTGGTGGGAAGATGAGGGGGAGCGAGGTTAAGGGCGCGTTGGTCTTCTTCCTCTTCCTGCTCCTGGTGGGGGTGCTGTTCTTCGGCTTCCTGCTCTTCGCGGTGGTTCTGATAGCGGTTGGTCTATTGCTCTTCATCGGCTTCTACGCATACCTGCGCCTGAAGCTCTGGTGGGCGAAGAGGCATCCACCGAAGGCCGAGGACTACCTTTAGAGCCCCAGCTCGCTCAGTATCCTGTCCACGTCGAGGTTCCGCTCCACCACTTCGGCGAACCGGTCTATCTCCTCCTCTATGCTCCAGCGCTCGACCGATACGGGCTCGAGGCCCCTCTCCTTTCTGATGAGGTTGAGGAACCTCCCGGTGAAGGCGAAGTTGTGGAATATCCCGTGGATGTAAGTCCCGAAGGCCCGCTCCCCGACCGCCCCCTCGGGTTCGAAGGTCCTCGCCCCGTTCACCTCCCTTATGACCGAGAAGGGTCTCCTTGAGAAGCTCCTGCCGAAGCGGATCTCGTAGCCCTCAACGCCCATCCCCAGTGCCGGTTTCCACAAAATTTCGGCCCTCAGGTGGTTCGTCCTCTTGGTCCTCTCGAAGACCGTCCTGGCTGGTAGAAGGCCGATCCCCTTAACGGCCCCCCTCCTCGACTCGACCTCGTCGATTATCACCTTCCCGAGCATCTGGAAGCCGCCGCAGACCCCTACGACGAAGGAACCCTCGCGGTGGGCCTCCCTGAGGGCGTCATCGAAGCCGTTTTCCCTCATCCAGAGAAGGTCCTCGACGGTGTTCTTGCTCCCCGGGACGATGATGACGTCTCCCTTCAGCTCTTCAGGCCTCGTGACGTAGTCAACGCCGTTGGCCCAGTGGAGCGGCTCGAAGTCCGTGAAGTTGCTTATGTGCGGGAGTTTGATTATCTGGATGTGGAGCTCGCCCTTAGCCTTCGGGAACTCGGCGAGGGAGTCCTCCTCGGGAAGGCGGTGCTCCGTGTAGGGGATGACGCCGAGGGTGGGCTTTCCGTAGCGCTCCTCGAGGTAATCGAGGCCCGGTTTGAGGAGAGACGCATCGCCGCGGAACCTGTTGAAGACGAAGCCCATAATCGCCTCCCTCTCCTCGGGCCTCAGCAGTTCCATCGTGCCGACGATGCTCGCGAAGCTCCCGCCCCTGTCGATGTCCGTAACGAGGAGCCCCCTGGCCTTCGCGTGGAGCATAACGCGGGTGTTGGCTATGTCGTAGTCTTTGAGGTTGATCTCGACCGGGCTCCCGGCCCCTTCAATTACCACGAGGTCGTGCTCCTCCTTGAGCCCGTCGAGAACCTTCATCGCCTTCCTGAATAGCTCCTCCTTGCGCGAGAGCATGTAATCGCGCGCGGAGACGCTCCCCATCGGCTTTCCCATGAAGACGACCTGGCTCCGCATCCCTCCCTCGGGCTTGAGGAGAATAGGGTTGAACCTCACGCTCGGCCTCTTTCCGCAGGCTATCGCCTGAAGGTACTGGGCGCGGCTTATCTCGCCGCCCTCGATGCTCGGGGCGGAGTTGAGGCTCATGTTCTGGCTCTTGAATGGAACGACGTCGTAGCCCCTCTTGGAGAGAATCCTGCAAAGGGCCGTCACGAGGAGAGATTTACCGGCACCGGACGAGGTTCCGAGCACCATCAGGGCCTTTCCCATTTCACTCACCAAATTCAATATACTTGAGTGCCTTACCTGTTAGTCTCTTCTCCCTGTCTTGGGTTGGGTTCGGACAGGAAATGAGCCGGGTGTTACCTACTTCGCTCACTTCCGTATGTTTTTCTCTCCTGATGGTGCGACTTAAAGGTTTTGGAACATGTTTCTTACCAATCCCCTTTTAGGTTCAAAGATGGATGGAGAGTTTCTTTGAGGTTTGAGGTTTTTATTGGATGGTATCAAGTTGTCTCGACCGTCTCCGGATTTCAAATAGTAAATTTTATAAATCAATAAAGGGCAAAATACTATGGTGATTATCTGGTGAGGAAGAAATCTCTGTTAGTAGTTTTAGTGTTGATTCTCCTTGGAGGGACCCTGGCGGGAGCCTTGAATTACACCGCGAGCAATGATGAATCCGTAACCAGAATCCTCGGTTACGACGTGTACAAGATAGAAGGCTCCGGCAATTATATCATCTACTACCCCCTCCCAAACGGAAGCGTCAAAATCCTCAAAAAAGGAAAACCAGGCTTCCTCCCAACCTTCGTGAAAGTACCAAGGCGAGAATGGGTTAAAGCCCTCTCAAACGATGAAAAAGCCCTCTACGCCCCACCAACCCCACTCATACTCTACGTCACCAAAAACGGAAAACTCGGAATCAAAAGCATGACCACCAGCAAGATCAAACTCGACGAAGAGAACGCACTCGACCTGAAAGGAAACACAAGCCCGAAGGGAAACATTGGAGTCCAAACCACCACCTCGTGCCCGCGAGGCTGGATGGACTTCGGAGGCAGGTACTGCCTAAACCCGCAGTGGGATCTGCAATTCGAAAGCACCGCAAAAACAAAAACCTTCAACGAATGGATATCAGTCATGGGCCTAAAAGTGGAGAACAACGTGGCAGAAAAAATGAACTTCGACTGGATTCTCGTGCTCAGCAGGAGTACTTACAGTTACTGGACGGTCGGAATCGACGTCGGACCCTTCACACTCCTCAGCGTATCCAGGGGAGCGCACTTCGACGGCTGGGGGCTGGACGTAGACTACCAATCGTTCAATGACCTTCCCGTTAATTCTGCCAGCTGGGAGAGGTACCTTAACATTAAAGTGGAGTACATTGTTGCCCACGCCAGAGTTTCAGCTTACGACAAGCTCATGGGGGAGTACGTGGATATTGATATGGCCCAGGTGTACCCGGTGAAGATCCACACCACCGGAAAGTACACGATATGGGAGTCTGCCACGGGGGGCACCTACTTTACAGAATCACAGGGGGAGAACGCTCCGAGGATCACCACGACCCCCAACATGTGGGGGATCTCGAAGGAGGCGGAATGGAGGAGGAAGTGGCTAAACGCCGGAAGCTGGGAGGGGGCCGTCTACGTCAGGCAATCTCAAAGCAGTGCCTTCTCCTCGAGCTCCAGTTTGAGCGTTCCGATAGGTTATGCAGGAGGAAGGTACCTCGCGGGCATAAACCCCACCCTTGGAAGACTGGCTAACGCGCTCAGCCTGACGATTGGATTCCATAAATACACGAACGCGGTTTCAATTGCAAAATACAGCGTTAATGTTAAGCCTGGAAAGGATTGTTATGCGATGTACAGTGTTCTGGGTGTTAAGGTGGGATCGAGTGGGTCAAAGGTTAATGTGCCTCTGGTGTTCAGTGTTATAACGGATGGCAAATCCCCGTCTCCGCCGTGTGATCCGAGGACGGGCATGTGTGCGACCTCCGAAGGGGGCATCGGGGGCTGAAGGTGTTTTTTTCATAACCCTCCGCTTTTTCTTTTGCATTTATCGATACCCCTTATGGTAAACGTTCGTCACGGGGTCACCGGGTTTACGGTTCGCCGAAGGGCATATAAATCCTTGGATAAAAAGTCCAGTGGTGATAGAATGGAGAGCCTCTTCCTCCTCGTCCTCGGAAACACCGAGATAAGCACCGTCCCCGGGATAAGCGTTGCCGGGGCGACGCCCGAGCTCACGAAGCTCACACCGATAGCCGATGCCGAGTATCTCTTCCACGAGAAGCCCCTGACCGTTGACGTCATCCCCGTAACCCCCGAGGGGTATCCAACGCCGGCGATAATCACCAAGGCCGCGAGGGAGCTCGCGGGATTCCCGATTCTGGTGGTTCGCGGGGGGACCTATCTGGCACCCCTCGTCCCTCACGTCCACGTCAGCAACGCCGTCGGCCGGGACTTCAGGAGGGGGCCGGCCCTCCCGGAGTTCGGCGATATAATCAAGCGGGCGAAGCTCCTCGGCGAGGAACTGGGCAGGTTGCCGGTGAAGGAGCTCGTCATCGGGGAGTCCACGCCGGGGGGAACGACGACGGCCCAGGCCGTCCTCTGGGCGCTCGGCTACGAGGCGAGAACCTCCTCCGCCTCCAGTGAGAACCCGCAGGCCCTCAAGGAGAGGGTCATCACAGAGGCCTTCAACAGGCTGGGAATAGCGAAGGGAGACCTGAAGGACAACCCGCTCGAGGCCCTGAGGCAGTTCGGCGACCCGATGATGGCCACCCTCATCGGCCTCTCCCTCGGATTTAGGGGAAGCGTCGTCCTCGCAGGCGGAACCCAGATGCTGGCGGTTTCGGCGCTCCTCAAAGCCCTCGGCGAGGACTTGGGCAGGTTCATGGTGGCAACCACCAAGTGGGTGGTGAACGACCCGAGCGCTACCTTCCTCGAAACTGCGAAGGGGATAGGGGTGATAACCTACTCGGCCGACCTCGACTTCTCGGGGAGCGAGTTTCCGGGCCTGAGAGCCTACGAGGAAGGCTACGTCAAGGAAGGCGTCGGGGCCGGTGGGGCCACGTGGCTCGCCGTTAAGGCCGGCTACTCACCGGAAGAGGTTTCAAGAAAGGTCGATGAGCTCTACGAAAGGCTCATGGAGATGAAGGGGGCTTAATGACGTTTTTTCTGCTCTTATACTTATCTTCGGCCTATTCAGTCTGTCATTTCCGCCTTGTCCTTTCCCATCTCCGCAGGCTCTCCTCGAGCGCTTTCCTGACGGCCCTTCCGATGCTCATCCCGAGGGCCGTGGCAGTTCCCGCCCACTCCACCTCGCCCTCGAAGGCGAAGACCCCGATGCCGTCGCTCGTCGTGCCCGTGGCGTTGTAGCCGAGCCTCAGCAGGGTGTAAGTTTTTGCCTCGGTCGCGGTCATTATCGCGTTGGCCATCGCCCCCACCGTTAATCCTTCGTTTATCACGAGCGCCACGTTTATCGTCCCCGGTTTCCAGGGAGGCGGTTCCTCGCCTGCGATGGCGGGGTTCGTGATCCCGGCGGTCACGTAGGCTTTAACGCTCCCGCTCCTCGCGACGGCCAGGACGTTCCTTACCTCGGCGGCCGTCATGAAGCCCACGAAGTCCCTGAGCCTGTGTTTCTCCTCGAATTCCGCGCAGTCCCGCTTATAATCGCCGGAGTAGTTCTTCGGGACCCTCATGAAGAAGAAGCCGTTTGCCCGTGTTAAACCCCCTCTGTGGGGCGCGTTGCTCAAGGATAGCATCGATCCATCGAAGGGCAGGATGAAATGCTCCGACTCCATGGGGGCACATCGGTTATGGGGGATATAACGCTTGCGCCGTTAAACGCCTTCGTTTGCCTAAAGCCTATTAAGTCCAGGGTCGAGTTTAACCGGGGTGATGGTATGGGCGTCGAGGAGCACAGGAAGAAGGCCCCGAAGAGGTTTCGCTTCGCCGTCATAACGGTCAGCGACACCGCGAGCCGGGGCGAGAAGGAGGACGGAAGCGGGAGGTTCCTCGTTGAGGAGCTGGAGAAGGCAGGACACGAGCGGGTTCTGTATAAAGTAGTCCCCGACGAGAGGATGGGGATAATCGGGGCGGTAGTCGAGGCTTTCGAGAAGGGTGCCGATGTGGTGGTTACCTCGGGGGGAACGGGGATAACGAGCAGGGACGTGACGATAGAGAGCGTCAGACCGCTCTTCGATAAGGAATTGACGGGTTTCGGCGAGGTCTTCAGACTGTTAAGCTACGAGGAGATAGGAACCGCGGCGGTCATGACGAGGGCGACCGCCGGGATCATCAGGAGCTCGGGACGGGCCATGGCGGTCTTCTGCCTGCCGGGGAGCCTCGGAGCGGCCAAAACCGGGATAAAGATAATCCTGAGGGAAGCGGGTCACGTCCTCAAGCACGGGAGGGAGTGAGATGAAGGAACTGAAGAGCCTCACGCCCTATCGCGAGGCTTTGCGACTTTTGCTCGAAGACTTGAGCGAGATCCCGGAGACGGAAGAGGTTGAGCTCGGGGAAGCGCTGGGAAGGGTGCTCGCGGAGGACGTTGTCTCCCCCATCGATAGCCCGCCCTTCGACAGGTCGGCCGTGGACGGCTACGCGGTGAGGGCTGAGGACACGTTCCAGGCGAGGGAGTACAGACCGGTCGAAATCAAGGTAATAGACGAGATAACCGCGGGGGAAGCGAGCAAAGTGAAGGTCGAGCCGGGAACCGCGGTGAAACTTACTACCGGGGCGAAGATACCTGAGGGGGCGAACGCGGTACTGATGCAGGAGATGGCCGAAAGAGAAGGAGACGTCATAAGGGTTCTGAGGCCTGTCGCACCGGGCCAGAACGTGGCCTTCGCCGGCGAGGACGTCAGGAAGGGGGAAGTCGTTCTCAGAAAGGGGCAGGTTCTAAGGCCCCAGGATCTGGCACTGCTCAAAAGCCTTGGCTTCAAAAAGGTGGAGGTCAAGAGGAAGCCCCGCGTCGGGATAATAATCACGGGCGACGAGCTGGTGGAGGAGTTCGACGAGGAGGCCCTTAATTCGGGGAAGATCATGGAGAGCAACTCGATAATGCTCGAGGGGCTCGTCAAGAGGTACTTCGGGGAACCCGTCTTCTACGGCGTCCTTCCAGATGACGAGGGGGTTATAGGGGAGACGCTGGGAAAAGCAAAGGAGGAGAACGACCTCGTTCTGATAACCGGCGGCTCTGCGTTCGGCGATAAGGACTTCGCCCACCGCTTCGTGAAGCTCCTCTTCCACGGAACGACGATAAAGCCGGGCCGGCCGATGGGGTACGGCGAGAGGGTCTTCGTGATGAGCGGTTATCCGGTTAGCGCCTTCGCCCAGTTTCACCTCTACGTCAAGCACGCCCTCGCGAAGCTCACGGGAGCAAGGGACTACGAGGTCAGGGTCAAGGCAAAGCTCACCGAGCGGGTCCCGAGCCAGCTCGGGCGCTACGAGTTCGTCAAAGTGCGGTACGAGAACGGCGTTGCACGGCCGATAAAGAAGAAGGGTAGCGGAATAATAAGCTCGGTGGTGGAGAGCAACGGATACATAGGGATTCCTGAGGACAGCGAGGGCTACCTCGAGGGAGAAACCGTGGAGGTAGTGCTCTACTGAGCTATGCCTCCTGAAGGAGGGCCTCGGAATAGAGGGATCTCAAGAGGGCACGCACGTCCTCGGGGAGGTCCTTGAGCTTCCGCGGATCACCGAGCATCCCGAGTACCTCGGTGACCTCCGCCTTCCTTTTCTTCCTCCTCTTCAGGGGACGACCGTCCCAGGGAGGGTAGTACCTGAGGAGTACCTTCCATTTATCCCTCCCGGCAATTATCATGGTACCACTTATGTAAATATTGACTCATCATTTTAAACCTTTTCGGTACATTGGACGTATCGAGTTTGAAAACCGTGGACCTTAACCAAAAATATGTGGTTCAATCCGAAGGTAAGGGAAATTGGCTATGGCCCGCCCGTAACCCCCGCCCCCATCGGTGCCTCACGGCGAACTCGGGCGGGTTAACCCAGGCGGGCCGTGCTGTACTCGGCCCGGGTTTCCCGCGGCCATCGTGCTCCGTAACGCGGAAGGCCCTCCCGCGGGGACCTCGCTGGGGCCGAGCTGTAGCCCCCGCATCGCCCCCCGGTTCATCCTCCCCGGGGTCCTCGCGCGGGGGCAGTAGGGGATAGAAGAGGGGAGTATATAAATCTGCCCTCACTCCATGAGCTTCCTGAGCTGGGCGTAGAGTCGGGTTTCAAGGCTCTCCTTCTCGATGACGAGTATTAGGGTACCCCTGTTGACCACAACGAAGTCCCTGAGCTTCGAGAGGAACTTCATGAGGCTCTCCCAGGAGTTGTAGACGATAAGGTACTCAAGGCAGTCGATTACGATTACGCCCTGTTCCCCCCTCCGGGAGGATTCTTCGAGGTATTTGTACGAGATTTCGGTTATTCTCGCGAGGTCCGTCGGGTTTATGGTGTTCTTGAACCTTCCACGGAACGGCACGGTCGTCACGAAGTAGTACTGCCACCCCTCCGGAAGCTGGGTGACTTCCCTGACGAACGCCAGAACCGACATTTCCTTGAGTTTCTCCATGAGCTTCTGGTATTCCTTTCCGTTGACCACCATAACACCCGGCTTAAGGTCAACGGGCCGGATTGGTCCCACTTCCCGGGGTATGAACGACTCCGACGAGGTGAGCTTCACCATAGCTACTACCATGCTTATTATAAGAATCGTGGAAAGGCTGAAGCCTATCGGCAGGTACCACTCCTCCCCTCCAAACAGCGCCGCCGGAATCAGGTGGAGGCCGAACAGTATTACACTGATGTAGAGGTACTTAACCGCACTCTTGTAGATCTCCTCGGTTTCCTTGAGCAAAAGGCCGCCGGCCGTGACGAACACCCCGCTTATGCCGAGGGTGGCGGCGCTGGTGGTCGTCCAGAACGCGTCCCCTGTGTAAACGTACACCCCGAGCATATAGGCCATGAATGCAGGAGGCATTGTCGCAAGTATCTTGAGGGGTTTGTATCCGACTGCCATCGACTCCTCCTCAAGGAACTTCACCGCACCGTAGAACAGAAAGCCCGAGAACGTGGGGAGGAAGAGCATGCCCGCCATCTGGAGCGTCTGGTTCGTGGAGACCATCGAGAGCATCGCCAGGAAGTCGAACATCCATGCAAGAGAGAAGGCCATGGCAGATTTTCGCTTGTTACGGAGGTATATCCTGAATATCAACCCCGCCGCCACCAGGTCGGCTATCAAAACCATCAAAGCCTCGGCGAGTACGAGTGTTTGGACGCCATCCAACGTGTCTCACCCCAATCTCCTTTCGGGGTCTCCAAACCCGTCCCATTTAAACGGTCCATGCGGAGGCGTTCTGAGCACCGTTTCGTTCTCGAATTTAACGACCAGCACCTCTGGTCTGGCTATCACCATCGCAAGCCGTCCGCGTTCACGGCGCTTGACTATCCTGTATCCATCCACCCCGGGCTTCATCGGGAAGATCAGTGTAAACGGACGGTTGGGGTAGTACCAGAACTCCTTCCCTTTGTGCACCCCTACCAGATCACCGAACAGGTAGTAGCCGTAGAGGGGTATAAGTTTTGTATCCTCGAACTTTTCACTAAGTGCCTCAAAGAAGGCGTTGTCTATTCCCACCCCGCTTATTATCGCCGTCTCGATGTTCTCGCTGTAGGGTTCGAAAAGTACCATGAGCGGGGGCGCGGAGCGCACCGTGTTTATCCTGTCCTTCTCCATGACGCGGTTGGTGTATTTCACGAGTGGCTCCAGCAGTTTAAGGGCCGCCTCCAGGCCCTGGGTCTCGTAGACCCTCTTCAGGCCGTCCGTCTCCATTCCTATGAAGTAGAGGATTCCACTGTAGCTCCACACGAGCTCGCTTATCTCCTCCTGAAACCACCCGTACGGCCCGTGCGCTATCGTCCTCATCATATGCTCCTCGTTGTAAACCTCATCGAGGCCGTAGACCTCGTCGAGGGCTTTTCTCAGGTACCTGTGGCTTACCATGAGGTAATCCCTGTCCCAGTGTCCGATGGCCCTTTCCCTTGTCGTTCCCGATGATTGGTAGAACCTTATCCTGCCGGGATATCGCTCGGGTACGAAGTCCAGCCAGTTGTTCCTTAGGTAATCCTCGTCCACGATCAGTCCAGAATTAAAAATATTCTCAAAGACCTCCTCAAGGGTTCCCTGGAAGATCTCATCGAGGTTCGGCTTCAACTCCCTGGAAACCCCCCTCCAGTAGGGGGTCCACCGGAGATGAAACTCAAAGATCTCCCTGAGGTAATCTATCGAGTCCGTATCCTTAACACGTAGGGGATCATTATAGACTTCATCCACAATTTCCTCGTATTTCATGAAGTTAAGTTAAAGAAAGCCGTATAAAAACCTTTCCTGTTGTATCCAACACAGTTAAATAACCCCAACAATTATATAGTGTGATTTTAATTTATTAAGCTGGTGGGCACCATGTCTCTGGTGGTCGGGAGAACCGACAGGGAAGGCATCGCCGACTTGAGGTATACCCTCAGCAAGGCCCTGGAAACGACCGAATTCTGGAGGGAGAAGTTCTCAGGAATCGATCCCGAAGGAATAACCCCCCAAGACCTCGCTTCCCTTACGAATAAGGTGAACATAACACCCCACGACCTCTATTCCGTCGATAGGGTCTGGCCGGACTACATCCTAAAACCGCGGGTCTTTTACGCTGTGATGCGGACGAGTGGAACCACCGGACGGCCCAAGCGAGTACCCTACACCCGGGACGACCGCCTCCGAACGGGTCGTCAGGTGGAGCCGTGGATCAGGGAGTACATGGATAGAGGTGACAGGATAGCCTCTTTCTTCCCCCCGCTGCCTTCGTCCTCTGGAATGTTCGCCTTCGGAAGCTTTGAGGCGCTCAACGCGAAGTCCGCCTACTATCAGATGCCGATTCAGTACCTCCTCGACAGGGGTATGCTCCTCAGGGAACTTGAGTCCATCCGGCCCACCGCGCTCTTCTGCCTGACGGCGACCGCCTACAACCTCGGTCTTACCCTCCCCGAATCCATAAAGAAGGACATCCAGACCATCGTCGTCGGGGGAGAAACCCTCACCCCTGAGCTCGCGAGGGCGACTCTCGGGCTCTTCGAGAACGCCGTGATAATAGACAACTTCGGCTCGACCGAGGACGCCATAACAGGCTACCGGGTCATCACGAGGAAGAAGGCCACCGAGTTCCACTTCGAGGAGTCCATAGTTGTTCTCAAGGACAACGGCGACGGCTACGACGACTACAAGCAGGTCTACATAACCAAGGTCATGAGGGACGGAGAACTCACGGGCCTGCCCCTCTTCAACTACGGGATAGGCGACCTCGCGAGGGTCGAGAACGGGAAGGTGAGGAACATAATCCGCATCAAGGACGTCGTGAGCCTCGCGGGGGCCAAGCTACACTTAGATCAGGTGATGGAGATAGTTTACAACCACCCGGACCTGCTGGACTTCGTGATGATCTACCATCCGCTCTCCCCTGAGAACCCCAGGCCGAAGGTCGTCCTTCGCGTCGCCTACAGCGGTGCAAAGCCCGCGGGAATAGAGGACGAGGTACGGGAACTCATCTACGAGGCGAACAACCCGGTTCGCTACGAGGTCGAGGAGTCCAGGCAGGCGGAGCTGATAATCGAGGCGGTTCCCCTCGAGAAGCTCCGGGAAGGGCTTCCAACGAAACCCGGGAAAACCAAGAGGATATACGTTGTCGGCAGGGACCTTTGATTCCACTTTTTCATCTTTCTTTCCAGTCACGATTTCGTCACAACGCTGAAAATTTATAAAAAGACATTCTCAAATCTTCAGCGGTGGTGGAAATGGATGGAAAAATCATTCACGACGGCGTTCACGGCAGCATGAAGATAACCGGCCTCATCCTCGACCTCGTTAAAACCCCCGAATTCCAGAGGCTCAGGAACATAAGACAGCTCGGTTTAGCCTACCTCGTCTACCCGGGAGCGAACCACACGCGCTTCGAGCACTCCCTCGGCGCGTGGCACATCGCAAGGAGGCTTTCGCAGGAGATAGGACTCAACGAGGACGAGAGCATGCTCCTCCAGGTTGGGGCCCTTCTCCACGACATCGGCCACGGGCCCTTCAGCCACACCTTCGAGAGCATATACAAGCACTACGTCAAGGAGCACGACCACATGCGCCTCGGCCAGGACATAGTTCTGGGGAAGGTAAACCTAACCGGGAGCGAGAACGGGGGAAGAATCCCGGAGATAATCGAGAGCTATGATTACGATTTCACTCCCGTGGACGTTGCGAACCTCATACTCGGGAAGCACGGGAAGCGCTACCTCGGGCAGATGCTCCACGGTGACGTTGACGTCGACCAGCTGGACTACCTCGTGAGGGACGCCCACTACACGGGCGTTGCCCACGGGATAATAGACCTCGAGAGGCTGATGAAGGTTCTGAGGGTGCATGATAACGAGCTCGTGGTCGATGAGAAGGGCGTGGAAGCTGTGGAGGGCATGATGGTGGCGCGCGCCCTCATGTACTCGAGGGTCTACTTCCACCACACGGTCAAGATAGCCGAGGGGATGCTCACCCGCGCCCTGGAGTTCGCCCTCGAGGAGGGCCACCTCTGGGACTTCTGGAGGATGTCCGACTGCCGGGTTCTCGTGGAGCTCGAGGATCTCGAGGGGCTTCCTGCGGAGATGGTGAGGCGCGTGAAGTACCGCGACCTCTACAAGGCCGCCGTTCTGGCGGGCGCCGATGAACTGACGGGGGAGGAGAAGAGGGAGTTACTGACGGCCTACAGGAACGTGAGAAAAAGGCAGGAGATAGAGCGGAACCTCGCGGACGCGGTCGGTGCACGCGAGGGCGAGGTCATCCTCGAGTTCAGCATCGCCGACCTCATGCTCAGCGAGCCGAGGCTCAAGGCCACGGAGATAAACGTCCTCCTCGACAGCGGGGAGCTCCAGCCGCTTACGAAGGTTACCCCCCTCGCCAACGCCCTCAAGAGGCGCCAGACCCCGCGCTGGGCGATACTCATCGCCTCGCCGAAGGGGTACGTCGGGAAGGTGAGGGAGGTCTGGAAGAGGGTCATCTTCGGCTGAGAGCCCCCCTCAACTTTTGTGGAAGGGGTTCCACAAGGGGCGGTACTACGAAACGCTAAACGCCGTGTTTCCTTATCTCCTTCTTGAGCCCCTCTATCATCTCTATGAGCTCGTCCGCGTCCCTGATCTCCTTAAGCCGCTCCTTGGGTATCAGGGGGACCTCGCCGACGACCTCCGTCCTCGTCTTCTCGAGTATGAAAACGCCGTCGCTGTTGATTATCCGACCCACCTCCGCCACCATCTCCGCCCTTCTAACCATCGAGCGGGTCTTCTTCTCGTCTATGCCCGTCAGGATGCTGAACTCGTCCTCCTTCGTCACGGCGTTGAAGGGCGCCTTCCTGACCTTCACGACGCCGAGACCGAGGTTCCTGAGGCGCTCGAGTATCTCCCTCTCGAGGGGGGTTTCGGGCGTTACGTCGAGTCTGGCCTCGACCGCAGAGTGAAGGACGTCTATCGGCTCCGCCAGCGGCTCGTCGAAGAGCTCCTCCAGTCTAACCGCGACCTCGAGGGAGACCGCCTGCTCGCCGCGCTCGTAGTTTATAAGGCTCTTTCTTGAAACGCCGAGAATGCGGGCGAGCTCGTTCACGGAGTAGCCGTGTTTCTCCCTCAGCTCCCTCAGGAGTTCGCCGTTTATCCTGACGTAGAAACCGCCGCGCTCCGCGAAGATGGCGGGCAACTCGTTCTCAACGAGGATGTCGTAGAGGGTCTCAGGCCTTAGAGCGTAGATCCCGAACCTCTCGTAAACGACCCCTTCCTCCAGCTCGGTGTTCTTCGTCTTCACGCCGACTATCAGCGGAGAAGCTCTGAAGAAGCGGGACAGGCGTTTTAAATCCTCCGCCTGCTCCTCGGTAACCGTGTCTATGTTGGTGGCCACCTTGATGAAGAGCAACAGGAATAACCCGCTCGCCACCACATCGAAGCACGACCCCCGAAAGTCCATCCGGGCGGTCCTGTACCCCGTGCCCCTGAGTATCGCCTCGACCGTTCTGATGAGTCTCTCCCTCTCCATCATTTTTAAATACGCGAAAGGCTTAATAAAGTTAAGGTGTTCGCATGCGACCAGTGATACTAAAGGGCAACCTCGTCTCCCTGGGCCTTCTCCTCCGGGAGGACCTGAGGTACATATGGGTCTGGTACAACGACAGGGACGTCAGGAAATACCTCTCCTATCCCGAGGAGGTGTTCTTCTACGAGGATGAGCTTGAGTGGTACGAGGCGCTGAGGAAGGAGAAGAAGCACGAGAAGGTGTTCACAATCGTGGAGAACTCCTCGCGCTCCGTTGTCGGCCTCATCGGGCTTCACAGGATAGACTACCACAACGGACGGGCGGAGCTCGGTTACTTCCTCGCCAGGGAGTACTGGGGTCACGGCTACGCAAGCGAGGCTGTTAGACTCGCCCTCGACTACGCCTTCGAGTGGCTCAACCTCCGGAAGGTCTACGCCCACGTCTTCGAGACGAACGCCCCATCCATCCGCGTTCTGGAGAAGAACGGCTTCACCCTCGCCGGCCGCTGGAGGAGGCATCAGCACGTTCCCGGGGAGGGCTTCGTCGACGTGCTCTGCTACGAACGGTTTAGGGACCGGGCGGTTGATTTTTAAACCCCCCTCCGTTTCTTCCAACCATGAGGCTCCACATCGGCATCGACGACACGGATTCTCCAAACGGGATGTGCACCACCTACCTCGGCGCCCTCCTGTACCGCGAGCTCTCCCGCCTGGCGGAGCCCGTTGATCTGCCGAGGCTCATCAGGCTGAATCCAAACGTACCCTACAAAACCCGCGGCAACGGAGCGGTGACGATGACCTTCGACGCCGGTGATGAGGTTATCCCCGAGATCAAGGACACCGTCCTCTTCTACGTGAGCCGGCTCGCCGACCTCTCCCACGGGAACACCAACCCCGGTGTTGCCTTCCTCGAGGGGGATGTTCCTGGTAAACTGCGGGAGTTCTCGCTCAGGGCCCTGAGGGAGCACGTGAGCATAGAAGAGGCCGAGAGGGTTGCGGGGGATGTCGGGGCCGAGGTCTTCAAGTTCAAGCTCGGTCGCGGCATCATCGGGGCGCTGGCCTCCATCGGTTACCCCCTGGAGAGGTTCACCTACGAGCTACTCGTTTACAGGGAGCCGGAGAACTGGGGGACGCCGCGGAGGGTTAACGAAGAGAGCGTCTTCCTGGCCGACAGGTGGAGCTATCCATTCACCCACGACAACGTGGATCCTCAAAAACGAACCGTCCTGATAACGCCCCACGGCAGGGACCCGGTTCTCGCCGGAATCCGGGGGACCGACAGGGGAAAAGTCCTCCAGACCTTCGAGATGGTGGAGTTCGAGGAGCCAATAGCTTTTTACCAGCTTTACAAGACGAACCAGAACACCGACGACCACCTCACTCCAAAGAAGATCGGCGAGTTAAAGCTCTACGACAGCGCGGTCGTGAGGGGTAAAGTCGTAACCCCCTACTGGGAGCGCGGGAGGCACGTCTTCTTTGAGCTCGAGGACGACACCGGGAGGATCAGGGTGGCGGCCTTCGAGCCCACTAAGAAGTTCAGGAACCACGTCAGGAAACTCCTCCCGGGGGACGAGATCATAGCCGCTGGCGGGGTTAAGGAGCACGATGGCGTTCTGACGCTCAACCTCGAGAAGTTCTATCCGGTGAAACTCGTCCCCAAGATCGAGTATAAGAAGCCGAGGTGCCCGCGGTGTGGCGGGACGATGAAGAGCAAGGGCGATTACCTGAAGTGCAAGCGCTGTGGCTACAAGATGCCTAAGAAGCTGATTCCAGTCGAGGTTCCCCGCGGGTTAAAGAGGAAGATCTACGAGGTGCCGCCCGACGCGAGGAAGCACCTTTCGCGGCCGCTGGTTCTCCCGGGGGGAGAGGAGAAGATTTTAGATGCACTGGAGATTTCGAGGGACTAAAGGGAGTACAGAAAGGCGGGCACGTCCTTACCCGCGAGAACCCTAACGTCCCTCGGATAACGCCCCCTCCTCTCCCCGGACTTGACCTCGACCTTAATCCCCCCGGCTATCGCATCGACCTCGTGGGAGTTTCTGTAATAGTAGACCTCGCCGAACTTCCGCCGGAGGTGCTCCTGAACGAGCCACTCGTAGAGAACGGCCCTGTCGATGCCCTTCCCCGTCCAGAGCCCCATGGCCCGGGCTATCAGCGGGTCGCGCAGGATGAGCTTCCGCTCCTTCCTGGGGTAGACCTTTCCGTCGCCCCCGAGGTAGGGAACCTGGAGGAGAACGTGTAGGGCCTCGAAGAGCTCCACGTAATCCCTCGCGGTGTGGGGGGAGATCCCGATGGCCTTGGCCAGTGAGTTGAAGGAAAGGGGTGACGGGGCCTTATCAAGTAACGCACCCATCAGCTCCCTCGCGAGGTCCGTGGAACGGTCCAGGGCCCGTATATCGGCCTTCAGGAAGCCGACGAGCTCCTCGACCTTCAGCGTCCCGTTGAGGTAGGCCAGATAACCGCCCGTTTCTAAGTAGTTCTCAAACACCTCCTCGGCCTTTGAGGGGAAGAAGTCATCGTAAAAGAGGCCGTAATAGTCGTGGAAGCTCAGCGGCATCACCTCGACCGTCCTTCCGCTCCCCCGTCTCCCTCCGAACGTCTCGAAGTGCCTCCCGAGGGTGAGGGAAATCGAGCCGGTCACCGTAACGACGTCGTTCCTCAGCTCTCCCCTGTCGATGAGGAACTTCAGGGCCCTCCACCAGTCCCTGACGAGGCTCACCTCGTCGAGGAATATGAACGCGCTCCCGAGCTTCTTCCTCCTCTTCACCTTGAGGTACTCGTTGAGGACCTCCAGGAGCCCGTTGTAATCCTCGACGACGTCACAGCTGAAGTAAAAGACCCCGTACGGGCTTTTGACCCTTTCGAGAAGTTCCCTGATGAGGAGCTTTATCCCGAGGGTCTTTCCGACCCTCCTCGGGCCGACGACGAAGTTGAGCGAGAACGGTCTAAGGGAGAGCCCATCGAGCCATCCCGGCCTGAGGCGATAGGTGAGTTTATCGAAGAGCTCCCAGTCCCTGTCGGGCTCGTCGAACCACCAAGGGTTCTGCAACTCAATCATGTGCATTAATAGTGCAAGGGTACTTATAAAGATTTTGCAGTTCAACTGCAAAGAAATTGAAAAGAGTTTGCAGTCTGAGTGCAAACTATCCCTTCATTGCCTTCCACACCAGCAGGGGGAAGACGAGCGTGGCGTCGGCCCATATCTCGACGTAGTCGCCCCTCGCCTTTATCTTGCCCCAGCTGACGCCCTCGCTCGGCGGCGCACCGCTCAGCGAGCCGTCCCACGGAACAGCGGTCGTGACGTAGATCGCGTAGTCCGTGCCGCCCCTGAAGAGGTTGGCGTTTATTATCGCGTGCTTGGGCAGGGAACCACCGAGGATTATCGAGGCGGTCTCCTTGGCCGTAACGGCCAGGTTGTTGAGCTTCACTATGTCGTTGGCGATGTCTATGATTAACTCCCTGTCCCCCCGCTCCTCCTTGAAGAAGTAGAGCATGTCGCCGATGGAGCCGTCCGTGATGGCCGGGCAGAAGATCGGGACGTCTCTCTTGTAAGCCCAGTAGATGACGCTCCTCTCCTTCTCCTTCCCGAGTTTCTCGTCCATGAAGCGGCCCATCTCGCGGATGAACTCACTCGATGTCAGCGGTTTTCCGCTCTCCCTCTCCATCTCGAGGACCCGCTCGAAGAAGGGTATCATGTACTTCTCGAACTCGATGTAGCGGTCGTTGGGCACGAAGATGTTGCCTATCCGGTTTATCCCCTTCTCGCGCATCTGGGCGTCGTTGACGTTCCAGTCGCCGAGGACGAAGGGCTTCAGGGCCTTTATGAAGTCCTCCTCGATTCCGCCGGCGGTCGTCACGATGACATCGACCTTGCCCTCCTTCACGAGCCACGCGACGAGCTCCCTCAGCCCGGACGAGATTACGTTTGAGGTGTAGCCGAGGAAGACCCTGACCTCCTCGCCCTTCGCCCGCTTCTCTTCGACCTTTCGCCATATTCCTATCGCCCTGCCGAGGTGCGTCGCCTGAAAGCCTATCCGCTCGTAGTAATCGAGAACCTCCTCGAGGCTTGAGACCTCGTCGGGCCAGGGCCCCTCTACCGGAACCCCCCCGACCTCTTCGCTCTCCTTCAGAACGATATCCTTCGGCTCCGTCATGGGCGTGGGTTGGAGAGCTGACGTATAAACTTTGCCCAGCACCTACGGATAGGGTGTTCGCAACGGCTCCGCCGGCCAAGGGGACGGGAGCCAACGTTTATTAATCCCGAAACCAACGGGCCACCATGGGCGTGAAGATAGACCTCAACGGACTCGGCGTCATCGTCACGGCGTCGTCGAGGGGGATAGGCTTCAACGTCGCGAGGGAGCTGTTGAAGAGGAACGCCCGGGTGGTCGTAAGCTCGCGGGCCGGGGACAACCTGAGGAAGGCCGCGGACGAGCTCTCGAGCTACGGCGAGGTTTACGCGGTCAGGGCCAACCTCTTAGACCAGAGGGATCTCGAGAACCTCGTCAAAGAGGGCTGGGAGCTCTTGGGTGGGGTTAACGCCCTCGTCTGGAACGCTGGTAACGTCGCCTGCGAGCCCTGCCTCCTCCACGAGGCTAACTACATCGACTGGGTCGAGGCGGCGGCCCTCCACACCGTCGCCCCGGGGTATCTGACGACCCTCCTCGTTCAGGCGTGGCTCGAGAAGGGAATGAGGGGAACGCTCGTCTATTTGAACTCGGTTTCGATAAAGGAGCCGATGCCACCGCTGGTTCTGGCGGACGTCTCGAGGGCCGGCCTCGTCCAGCTGGCGAAGAGCGTTTCGAGGACCTACGGGAAGCGCGGGATAAGGGCTCACAGCGTCCTGCTCGGTAGCTTCGATACACCGGGGGCGAGGGAGAACCTCAAGAGGCTCGCCGAGGAAAGGGGAGAGGACTTCGAAAAAACGTGGGAGCGCGAGGTTCTCAGGAGAACGCCGCTCCACCGAACGGGGAGGTGGGAGGAGCTCGGCTCCTTGGTGGCCTTCCTGCTGAGCGATGAGGCGGAGTACACCCTCGGCTCGACGGTGGTCATCGACGGCGCGATGACGAGGGGAGTGAACCTTTAACCGTCCAATGAACCGTACGGGAAGCTCGAGGGCTGAAACTTCCTTCAGCCCCCGCAGGGGTCCCTGCCAGAAAAAAGTGGGGGAGGCGACCTCAGAAGTATATCCCCATCTCCTCCGCTATCTTCCTGAGCCTCTCTATCCTCGCCTCGGTCGGCGGGTGGGTGGAGAAGAGGCTCGCCATGCCGCCCCTGAAGGGGTTGACGATGAACATGTGGGCCGTCGCCGGGTTTCCCTCGCGCATCGGCCTGTAGCGGACGGCGTTCTCTATCTTCATAAGGGCGCTGGCTAAGGCCTGCGGCTTGCCGCTGATCTTAGCCCCGCCTTCGTCCGCGAGGAACTCCCTCGACCTGCTCACCGCCGCCTGGATGAGCATGGCCGCTATGGGTGCGAGGATCGCCACGAGTATCGCCACCAGGACGTTGTTCCCCCTGTCGTCGTCCCTGCCGAAGCCGCCGAATATCGCTATCCACCGGGCCCAGTAGGCTAACTGTATTATCGCCCCAGCCATGGCGGCGGCGAAGGTTCCGATGAGCATGTCGCGGTTCTTTATGTGGGTAAGCTCGTGCCCTAAGACCCCCTCGAGCTCGTCCCTGTTAAGGAGCCTGAGGAGACCGGTGGTAACCGCGACGACCGCGTGCTTCGGGCTTCTCCCAGTGGCGAAGGCGTTGGGCGTCTCGGTCGGAACTATGGCGACCTTCGGCATCGGTAAACCTGCGTTTTCTGCAAGCTTTCTCACTATCGCGTACAGCTCGGGGGCCTCGTACTCGTCCACTATCCTCGCGTTGTACCAGCTCAGGACGATCCTGTCGCTGTACCAGTAGGTGATGAAGTTGAAGAACAGCGAGAACAGGAACATGAGGAACGCCACGTTCGGCCCGCCGAAGACGTAGCCTATCGCCATGAGCAGGCCCGTTAGTACCGCCATCAGCAGGCCCGTTCTCAGCCACATCAACAATCCCATCCTCTCACCTCCCGACTCTCACCCTCAAATCCAACCAATAAAACCTTTCGGTGCACCAACCGGTATGAAAGGAGAAGAGAAAGAGGGCGTCACATGCCCATGTCCATGCCGCCCATTCCACCCATTCCGCCCATACCGCCGGGCATTCCCTGGTTACCGCCCTCGGGCTTGCTGACCTTGGCGGCTATGACGTCGTCGATGCGGAGTATCATTATCGCGGCTTCGCTCGCGCTCTTGATGGCCTGCTTCGTAACCCTGGCGGGAGCGATAATGCCCTTGGAGAGCATGTCGGCCGGCTCGCCCTCGAAGACGTCGACACCGATGGTCTTTCCTTTGTTCTTGTGCTCGCTGATGACCTTGACGAGGGTCTCGACGGTATCGAGGCCGGCGTTCTCGGCGAGGGTCTTCGGGATTATCTTGAGGGCCTCGGCGAAGTTCTCTATGGCGAGGGCCTCCTTACCACCCACCTCTTTGGCGTACTCGTCCAGCTTGATGCTGAGCTCTATCTCGGAGGCGCCGCCCGCCGGAAGAACGTAGCCGTCCTCCATGACGTCCTTGACGACCTTGATGGCGTCCTCCAGAGCGCGCTCGACCTCGTCGACGACGTGCTCCGTACCGCCCCTGATGAGTATGGTGACGGCCTTCGGGTTCCTGCAGCCCTCAACGAAGATCATGTTCTCCCCAGCGACCTTTCTCTCCTCGACGAGCTCGGCCTCTCCAAGGTCCTCGCTCGTGAGGTCCTTGACGTTCGTGACTATCTTGGCCCCGGTGGCTTGGCGAGTTTCTCCATGTCGCTCTTCTTGACCCTTCTCACGGCGAGGATGCCGTACTTGGCGAGGTAGTGCTGGGCGAGGTCGTCGATTCCCTTCTGAACGAAGAGAACGTTTGCGCCGGTCGCCGCTATCTTGTCGACCATCTCGCGGAGCATCCTCTCCTCCTGGTCGATGAACTGGTAGAGCTGGTCAGGCTGGTGATGTTTATCTTGGCGTCGGTCTCGGTCTTCTTGACCTCGAGGGCCTCGTTTATGAGTGCTATCTTCGCGTTCTCAACCCTCGTGGGCATCCTCGGGTGGACGCGCTCCTTGTCGATGACGACGCCGCGGACGAGCTCGCTCTCCTCGACGCTCTCCCCGGCTTTCTTCTCTATCTTGATGTTGTCGATGTCAACGACGAACTTTCCGTCCTTCTTCTCGGCGACCTGCTTGACGGCCTCGACCGCGAGCTTCGCGAAGAGCTCCTTGTGGCTCTCGGCGTTCTTGCCGGTGATCGAGGTCATGGCTATCTTCAGGAGGGTCTCCTCGTCGTCGGGGGTGACCTCAATAGCCATACCGTCGAGTATTTCCTGGGCTTTTTCGGCGGCCATCGTGTAACCCTTAACTATGATGCTCGGGTGAATGTTCTGGTCGAGTAACTCCTCAGCCTTCCTGAGGAGCTCTCCAGCGATAACCACAGCGTGGTGGTACCGTCACCGGCCTCCTTGTCCTGAGTCTTCGCAACCTCAACCATCATCTTCGCGGCCGGGTGCTGAAGATCTATCTTGTCGAGAATGGTGGCACCGTCGTTCGTGACGACGACGTCTCCGAGGCTGTCGACGAGCATTTTGTCCATTCCCTTGGGGCCGAGGGTGGTTCTGACGGTCTCGGCTATTATTCTTGCGGCCAAAATGTTGAGCCTCTGCGCGTCCCTTCCAACGTACCTCTGAGTCCCTTCGGGCAGAATAACAACCGGCTGTCCGCTAAGCTGAGCCATTTGACATTCCTCCTTCAGATTATTTTTGCAGAGACGCTTCGTCAGCACTACATATAAGGTTTTGGGTCAAAAATTTCAAAAAATAGGCAAAAAAATGAATGAATGACAGAAGCAGTGTGTGAAAATGGGGGAAAAGGCTAAAACCTTCAGGGAAAATGGCATTTGAGGCTCATGATGCAGGCGATACATCCAGTAGATCCAAAAAATTCGGAGAAGTTTTCGTTATCAAGGCGGAAACACGGTCACCGCTGGGATCACTTGGGGGCTGTTCAATGCGTTAGGACTTGCCATGGGGTGATTCGATGGAATTGATAAAACAGGGCGCGGAGGCCAAGATATACTTGGCGGACTTTGCGGAGTACTTCGGTGCCGACCTCCTGCCCGGAGAAAGGATCGCGGTCAAGCACAGGATACCGAAACGCTACCGGATAGAGGAGATAGACCTCAAGCTGAGGAAGGAGCGGACGGTCCGGGAGGCGAGGATTCTCCACAGGGCGAAGGAGTTCGGCGTGAACTGCCCCTACGTCTACGAGGTGGACATGAGGAACATGAAGATAGCCATGGAGTTCATCGAGGGGGAGCGCCTGAAGGAGCTCCTTGAAAGGTTACCGATGGGGGAGAGGCTCGGACTGTGCAGGGAGATCGGGAGGCAGGTCGGGAGGCTCCACGAGGCGGGGATAGTGCACGGGGATTTAACGACCTCCAACATGATACTGCGGGATGGAAGGGTCTACCTCATAGACTTCGGGCTGGCGGATTTCGACGCAACGCTCGAGGCCAGGGGCGTTGACCTGCACCTCCTCAAGAGGGCGATGGAGAGCACCCACTACACCTGGTTCGAGAGGGGCTTCGAGGCCGTTCTCGAGGGCTACGCCGAGGTTCGCGGGGACGATGTTAGGAAGGAAATCGAGGAGAAAATCGAGGAGATAGAGAGCCGTGGGAGGTACAGGGAGAGGAGCTGGGTGGGATAGTTGTGCCGGCTACTCCCTGAAGGCCCTCAGAACCCTCTCGAAGATCTCCCTCTCCTTCCCGCGCTTTCTCCGTGCGAGGCTTTCCACGATGAGCTCTGGGGTGCTCCTGCCGAGCCTCCCGAAGACCGGCTGTCTGTCCACGATGAGGTTGAGGTTCTCGTCCAGTCCCTTCGCCTCTATCCCGTCGACCCTCGCGAAGGGAAGCTCCTTCCGAAGGTCATCCCCGAGATGGGATACAATGACGACGTAAAAGCCCCTCTCGTGCGCTATCTTCAAAAGTTCGCCGATTATCCTGACGGCCGCACCGGGCTCGGTGATGGCCTCGAACTCGTCTATGAGGATGAGCTTCCTCCCCTCTCCGCGGAGGGCCCTGACGAAGGATCTGAGGGCGGTCTCAAAGGCCCCGGCCCCGTAAACGCTTCTCTTCCGCCTGAAGAAGAAAACTTCATCGAGAGGCTCAACCCACGCCCTCTCCGCCGGAACTGGAAAGCCCATGTGGGCCAGTATCGTTACCTGGGAAATCAGCTCCAGCAGGCTCGTCTTCCCGCCGCTGTTGGCACCGGTCAGTATTACCACCCCTTCGCCCCCTATCTGCTCCGATCCCTCAACCGAAAATCCGGCGGGCCTTCTTCCAACGACGTAACTGACGGGCTGGGGGTTCTCGATGAAGAGGTGCCGGCCGTTGAGGAAGGCGATTCCACCCCTCCAGAGGTCGGGGAAGGAGAAGCCGCCCGTGAACCCCTTCACCGCCAGCAGGAAGTCGAGCTCGTGAACCCGGTTGAGCTCTTCCCTCAGTTTCGGAAGGAGGGGCATTATCCGCTCCAGCACCTCCCTGCTCTTCAGGTAGAGCTCGACCCTTAGCTCCCTCTCGAGAGCGTCCCGCAGTAGCTCCACCCTCTCCGGTGGAACTGTCACGGGGTAGAGCTCCTCCCGGGAGAAGAGCTCGACGGTGATGCCGAGCCTCTCGCTCAGCTCCCTCTCGGCCCCGTTTATCAGATCCAGGATCTCACCCTCGACCTCGCCGAAGTGCCTGAATACCGCCTCGTAGTTCCCGGACTTCAGTTCACCGAGGAAGTCGAGCAACTCCCGCCCGCTCAGCGTGAGGCTGAACCTCTCGAGCTTCTCCTCTATCGCCCCGTTGAGCTCCCGCTCCTTCTCCGCCACCAGTTCCTCCAGCCCGTCGAGGAGTCTTCGTCTCTCCATGACCCCCTCAAGCTCCCCCAGCCCGCGGAGTACCTCGGAGGCGACGCTTCCCTCTCCCGTTAGCTCCCCTATCCTTGCCAGGGCCTCGAGCGTCTCCCGGTTCTCCCAGAGGGGCATCACGTAGAGCTCGGGGGCGATCTGCGAGGGGGTCAGCTCGACGTCGAGGCCGTAACCAACGGTGCTCAGGACGAGGGGGTAACCTTCGGCATCCTCCGGGGTCGTTGAAACCTCGCACAGTCCGAGTTTCTGGGCTTTTTCCACCTCGTTCTCATCGACTATCAGGATCCTGTCGTGGAGGTAGTCGCGGCGGAACTTTATCGGCTTAACCCGCCCTATCCACTCCCCCAACCCCAAACCGATTTTGGAGAGCCTCTCTTTAAAATAGGCCTGCCTGCGGAGGATCTCCTTCCCGTCGGAGGTTGGTTCGAACCTCTCAAGGAAGGATGAACTCTCCGGAAGGATCAACCTCCTCTCTATCTCCCCCCGGATTGAGCGGTATACCTCTTTGGCCTCGCGGTTGAGCCTGAGCGTCATCAGGGAGAAGATGGACCAAGGGCTAAAAAAGTTACCTGATGAACCGGGACGGCAAATTTTATAAATCCTGAGAGTAACCTGTGAACAATACCACTGGGTGAGAACGGATGATGGCTGAGAGACTCCTAAAACCCCGGTACCGCGTTGCGGTTATTGACCTCCAGAAGTTTGAGCCGGAGGGAATAATAGGAGCCTTCAAACGAAAGGGGGCCCATGTTAGCCCGCTGTCGGGAGAACTCGACCCCGGGCTGGCCGTCGATGCCTTCCTCTCCTCGAGCTATGGGGATTACGTCTACGTCCTGAAGTTCAATGGAAGAACGTTTCTCGCGAGGCACACGAAACCCATCGAGGAAAAGAACTGGAAGGCTCCGAAGAGGTACATGGTTCGAGATGAAAGCGGGCTCAGGCGCATCCTCCTGCAGGAGACATCGAAGAGGGCAATGCTCCTGACGGGCGCGTCCGTGGCACTGATCTGGGGAACCGTACTGTGGTTTGTCTGGATGTACCTGAGGGGCAACCCCTTTGCCACGTTCCTGATGTTCTTCCTCGGCTTTCTCCTGACGGACGTGGAAAAGGTCCTCCAATACCTCACCCTTGGCTACTGCCGGGAGTGAGTTCCTTCACCTTCTCCACGACGCGGATGTCCTCGATCCTCGTGAACGGGTACTGGCCGTTCTCGTCCTTTTCTACGGCTTTGACCATGTCCCATACCGTCAGCAGGGCGACGCTCACGCCCGTCAGCGCCTCCATCTCCACGCCCGTTTTGTAGTGGGCGCGAACCTCGCAGGTCGCCTCGATGTAGTCCTCGCCGAACTCGAAGGTAACGTCAACGCCGGTCAGGGGTATCGGATGGCAGAGAGGAATCAGCTCCGGAGTCCTCTTGACGGCCAGGATACCGGCTATCTGGGCGGCCGCTATGACGTTGCCCTTCTTCGTCCTCCCGGACTTTATCAGCTCTATCGTTTCGGGCCTCAGCCTTATCCTGCCCCTCGCCACGGCCTTCCTGAAAACCTCCTCCTTGTGTCCCACCTCAACCATCTTGACGCCCCTTTCATCGACGTGGGTAAGCTCCCGCATATCCTCCACCGGAGCCTAATGGGGCGTTCCCTTAAAAAGACCTCCGACGCCGGGTGAGTGGGGGATGGCAGAGAAAGGTTGACCGATTGCCCGTCTCCTTTTCACTTGAAGGAAAGAATGGTTCAATGAAAATGAAGAAAAGACGAAATCAGCCCTTCGCAACGCCCATCGGGCGCATCCTCGCCACGAGGTTAGCTATCCCGGCCTGATGGACCACGTTCACCACGTTGTCGACGCTCTTGTAGGCACCGGGGGCTTCCTCGGCGACGACCCTCATGCTCGCCGCCCTGACGTAGATTCCCCTCCCCATCAGCTCGTTCCTCAGTTTATCGCCGCGGTACCGCCTCGTGGCCGCGCGCCTGCTTAGTAACCTCCCGGCGCCGTGGCAGCTCGAGCCGAAGGTCTCCCTCATGGAGCCCTCGGCACCGGCCAGAACGTAGCTCGCCGTCCCCATCGAGCCCGGAATCAGGACGGGCTGACCTACATCGCGGTAGGCCCTCGGAACGTCCGGATGGCCCGCTGGGAAGGCCCTCGTGGCACCTTTCCTGTGGACGACCACCTTGACCTTCCTTCCGTCCACCTCGTGCTCCTCGACCTTCGCTATGTTGTGGGCGACGTCGTAGACTATCCCCATCTCCATGTCTTCAGCCTTGCGTTTGAAGACCTCCTCGAAGCTTTCCCTTACCCAGTGGGTTATCATTTGCCTGTTGGCCCACGCGAAGTTCGCGGCCGCTTTCATCGCGCTGAAGTACCTCTGTCCCTCCTCCGTCTGGAAGGGAACGCTGACGAGCTCCCTGTCGGGCCACGGCACTTTGTACTTCCTGTTGGCCTTCTCCATCACCCTGAGGTAGTCGCTCGCCACCTGGTGCCCGAGCCCCCTCGATCCGGTGTGCACCATGACAACGACCTGGCCCTCGTGGAGACCGTAGGCCTTCGCTATCCTCTCGTCGAAGACCTTATCGACCACCTGAACCTCGAGGAAGTGGTTTCCGGAGCCGAGGGAGCCAAGCTGTGGAGCCCCGCGCTGTTTGGCCTTCTGGCTGACCGCATCTGGATCTGCCCCCTCCATCCTCCCGCCTTCCTCGAGGTGCTCGAGGTCCTCCTCCCAGCCGTAGCCGTTATCGACGGCCCACTTTGCCCCATCCGCCAGGACGTCGTCGAGTTTGCTCCAGTGGAGCCTCACCCTTCCCTTACTCCCAAGGCCGCTCGGGACGTTCTTGAAGAGCGTGTCGACGAGCTGTTTGATCTTCGGCCTGACCTCCTCCTCGGTCAGGTTGGTTCTTATCAGGCGGACGCCGCAGTTGTGGACGACTATCCCGTTGGCGATGAAGTTGTGGGCCCTGTGGTAAACCCCGACGTCGTAGAACCTGTCGTAGCTTGGCTTGACTTTCTCGACCCTAACGACCCGCTCGGCCACGAAGCCGCCCTCGTAGCCCCTCTCCCTCGCGAACTCCTCAAAGGTTGGAAAGTCCTCTGGAACGCGCGGCTCTTTTGGACCTTCGTAGACGGCCCTCTCGACGAAGCTGGCGGTTTCCGCCGCGTTTCTCCTCTCCCCCTTAACGCGCTCCTTGAACTTCAGGTAGGCGTATGCTACCAGGCCCTTGGCCTTCTTCTCGAGGTCGTACTCGTAGTTTACCCTCCCGAGGAAGTTCCTGATGCTCTCCTCGCCGACGAGTGCGAGCCGGTAGGTAACGCCTTTCCTGGACCTGACCCTGTAGAGGGTTGTCCTGATTCCGAACTCCGCGAGGAGCTCTCCAATCTCCTTCATAAACTCCACGAGGTTCTCCTCGAGTTCCTTAGCTTTCGACTGGGTGAGGTTTATCGGCAACGGCGTAGTTCCTTTGAACTCGGCGATGCTTCCGTCCGCCGCGAAGAGTCCGGCCAGGAAGTTCCTCTTTACCCAGAGGGGGGCGTCCTTAATCCACCCGGGGACGCCGTAAGCCTTCTCGGTCTTCCTTCCCCGCGGCATCCCAAGCTTCTCCATCAGAAGAGCGAAGGCCCTCGAGGTGACCCTGAGCTCGGCCGCCCCGTAGGAGCCGCTGGTCGTTTCGATGCCGTAGTTCCTCCCCCTGACGTAGAGGTCCGCGTTTATCCCGAGCCTCTCGAGGTCCTTCTTGAGCTCCCTGAGCGTTTCCTCCCTTCCGTAGAAGCTCAGGTAGAGCCTCCCATCCATCTCGCCGAGGTGTCCGTTCCCGAAGGCGAAGCCCAGGATCCTCGCGAGCGTCCCCACCCTCGGGTCCTCCCCGCGGAGCGGTAACAGTCCCCTATCCTTCAGGAAGCGGACCATCCGGGCGTCCTCGCCGTCGAAGTCCCCTTCGCTCAGAAGGATTCCCGTCCCGGGTTCGAACTCAACGCCCTCGAAGGGATAGACGAGAACCTCCTCCCCTTCCTTCACGTTGCCGAGGTGGACGTATCCCTTCGGGGTGAGAACCGGATGGTCCTCGCTCCCCTCGATGACCTTTCCTGACTCGGTGATTATCCTGACGGCGAGCTCCTCCGGCTCCACCTCCCTCTCAGCGACGAAGGCAACCCCCGAGAAGTCGTTGTGGCCCTCGTCAACGTCGTAAACCCTCAGTCCCTGGAGCTTGAACCTCTCCGGCATCTCCTCGACCCTGACCCAGTAGCCGTGCTCCGTTAGAACTTTGGAACCGGGAGCAAGGCAGTTGATGTCGTAGCCGACGCCTCCGGGGCTTATCACGCCCTCTTTGACGTCGAAGGCCGCGACGCCGCCTATCGGGAAGCCGTAGCCCTGATGGCCGTCGGGCATGACTATCGAGTACTTGTAAATTCCGGGAAGCATGGCAACGTTTGCCGCCTGCTCGAGGGTCTTATCGCCCCTCATCTTCTCTATAAGCTGGTCGTCAGCGTAAACCCTGCCCGGAACGCGCATCCTCTCGTCGAACTTCGGGATCTCCCACCTTATCCTGTCTATCCTCTTCAGCGGTACCATTCTCCCACCCCCTCTTAGGTATCCCTAAAATTATTTTAAGCTTTCGAGCCTCAGCCGCCTATCCTTCGGCACGTAGTTTATCAGCCTTCCATCCTTGGCCTTGGCCGAGCCGAGGAAGTAGTCCCGCCAGCGGACTATCACCCAGCCGTGGAGTTCCCGCTCGGTTATCTCAACGCTCTCGCCCGCTAAGTACATCTTCGCCCTCTCATCGTCCAGCTCGACGACGTTTTTGGTCGCGTGCGGCCCCACCAGGAAACTGCCCTCGATGCTGAGCCTTATCCCGTCGCTCTCCACCCTGCCGAAGTACACCCCGTTTCTGTCAGGGCCTTTGACCTCGAGCCGGCAGGGCTTCCAGGCGTAGACCCTGTGGTACCTCCCCCGTATCTCGTAGACGAGCTCGGGCGCGTACCCGTAGTTCTCCATTAGAAGCCTCCTGACGAGCTCGGTATCGTTTGTTTTCCCTATCTCCCCGCGCGGGTTTTCGCTCATCCCTCTCCCTCCGGCTTGGTTATCTTCGCCACGAAGAAGGCCTCGGTGTCGTTGTCGTTCGGGTGTATCCTGAGGGCCTTCCTCAGCTCCTCCGGGTACTCCCTTCCCTCCCACTCCAGAACGGGCTCGCTGGTCTTCACGGGCAGGTCTATCGGTTCGAGCCTCGCGTCCGTCTTCCGAAGGATGTAGTCCACCACCTCCTCGTTCTCGAGCGGGTCTATCGTGCAGGTCGAGTAGACCAGCGTTCCGCCCGGCTTAAGGGCCTTATAAGCCGCCAGAATGAGCCTCTTCTGGACGTTCATGTACCTGATGACGCCCTTCAGCCGCCAGCCCTCCAAAAATTTCCACCTCTTCCTTATCATCCCCACGGACGAGCAGGGAGCATCGAGCAGGATCCTATCGAAGAGGTTCTCAAAACGGCCGAAGTAGGCCCCGTCCCTCGTCGTCACCCGCGCTATCAGAACCCCCATCCTGTTGAGGTTCGCGATGAGGACGTTGGCCCTGCTCAACTTGGGGTCGTTGGCTATTATACACCCCTCGTTTTCCATGTACTGGGCTATCTGGCCCGTCTTCGAGCCGGGGGCCGCGGCCATGTCGAGGACCAGCTCTCCGGGCCTTGGCCCGAGAACCACCGGCGGTATCATCGAGCTGGCCTCCTGCCCGAAGATGAGGCCCAGCCCGTGCTCCGGAACCCTCGCGAGGTTGTCAACGTCGATGAAGAACCCCTCGCGAACCCAGGGGATCGGCTCGAGCTTGAACTCCTCGCTCAGCCTCTCAACCACCACCTCGAGCGGCGCCTTGAGGGTGTTCACCCTTACGCTCTGCCTGAGAGGCTTTATCAGGAACTCCCAGAACTCGTCCGTGTCCTCGAGCATCGAATAGCGCTCGTAAAAGGCCGGGTTTGCCTCCCTTACCCTGTCCCTCGCGCTCATGGGATCACCTCAGATGTCCGGAACCAGCTGGGCCATCCATCTCCCGTCCGGCAGTCTCTCTATCCTCATCTCGTGGTAGGTTATCGCCTTAACCTCCTCCTTCGGCTCGTGCTTGCCGTAGTCCAGCGGCTCCCCGCAGGCCCTGGCCCTTAGTTTGTAGCCCTCACCGGCCTTCTCCACCTCCACATCGAAGTCCCCGAAGACGAGCCCCTCGACGTCGTGGAGCACGAGGAGCTCCTCGAGGAAGTTGTAGAGGAGCGCCATCAGGTCCTCGCCCTCGACCTCGATCCGGCGGCATTCTTTACCCTCCACTTTCCTCACGTCGACCATAACGTCGAAGAGGGCCAGCGCAACGGCCTCAAAGGCCTCCTCGAGCGTTGAGCCGTAGCCCCTGATGCCTATGTCAGCGGTGTGCTCGTAGTGCTCCCACTCCCTCATCCGTCCACCCCCAGAAGGATCGAATTAAGGCCCTCGGCGAGGGCAACGGCGTGCAGTTTTCTGTCCGCGGTGTAAAACTCCTGGGCCGATTCGTACCTGGCGGAGGCTATCTGGAGCGCATCCGCCTGATATACGTGGTGCTTCTCGATGAGCTCCCAAGCGGTGACCAGGAGCATCGTGTGTACGGGGACCAGTTTCATTATCCCCAGGGCCACCATCCTCTTGACGTCCCCGAGGAGGGCCACCTTTAGGCTGTTGAAGACGTCGTCCTCCATATCCCCCCGCCTTCTCTTTCTGTCGAGAACGCCGACGGCCTCCCCCAGGTTCCAGGCGCTCATTATCAGTACCACCCTTTTGGAATAGGCATCCCGAAAGAGCCTCTCAACCTCTTCCGTGCCTTTTTCCAGGACGTACCTCTTCAGCAGAGCACTGCTATCCAAGTAAACTCTCCTCGCGTTCATCCCTCATCTCCCTCAGCACCTTTGATGTCTCCTCTCCGCGGAGCTTGACGGGCTCAACCCAAAGGGGGACTTTGGACTCGTCAACGTCGATGAGCTCGCCCACAACGTAGTTCATTATCGCCTCCTCGAGTAGCCTGCTCACTTCCCTGCTCTCCTCCCTGGCGAGTTCTTTGAACTCCCGCCACAGCTCCTCGTCTATGTAAACGCTCGTCTTAACCCTTCCCATGTCACCACCCATAGGTAATTACCTACATTGGTATATAACGCTATCGAAACCGTTAATTAGACCCGAGCCCAAAGGTCGGGGGGTGAGTGCATGAGGGAGATAACGCCTCGGAAGATAATCGAGATGAAGGGGAAGGAAAGGATAGCGATGGTAACGGCTTACGATTATCCGTCCGCGCTCATAGCCGACAGGGCCGGAATGGACATAATCTTCGTCGGTGACTCCCTTGGGATGGTCGTTTACGGCGAGGAGAACACCCTGAACGTCACGATGGAGCAGATGGTCTTCCACACCCGCGCCGTTGCCCGCGCGGTTAAGAGGGCGCTCGTTTTGGCGGACATGCCCTTCGGGAGTTACGAGGTGAGCGTTGAAGAGGGCGTCAGGAACGCGGTCAGGCTCATAAGAGCGGGGGCAGATGCCGTCAAGATAGAGGGCGGCTACGACCACCGAAAGCTTGTGAGGAAGCTCGTCCGCATGGGCATCCCCGTTATGGGGCACACGGGTTTGACGCCTCAGAGGTACCTCCGCCTCGGAGGTTACAGGCTTATGGGCGAGACCGAGGAGGAAATCGAGGAGATACTCCGCGACGCCAGGGCGCTGGAAAAGGCCGGTGCCTTCGCCGTCGTCCTTGAGTTCACGCTGGCAGACGTCTCCAGGCTCGTGACGGAAGAGGTGTCGATCCCAACCATCGGAATCGGCGCCGGGCCGTACGTTGACGGTCAGGTTCTCGTCTGGCACGACCTCCTTGGAATATACGAGAACGTGCCCCCCTTCGTCAAGAAGTACGCCGACATCGGCGGGATGATACGACTCGCCCTCGAGAACTACAGGGAGGACGTGAAGGGGGGGAAGTTCCCGGCGAAGGAGCACTACTGGGAGTTCCTCGACAAGGACGACTTCAGGAGGAAGGCCGGAAGGGCCCTCGAAAAACTCGAGGAGGATGGGTAGTGCTAAGGGATAAGAGAATCACGGTCGTCGTGCCGGCCTACAACGAGGCAGGGAGGCTTCCGAAGGTCCTTGAAAGGATTCCGGAGTTCGTCGATGAGGTTATAGTCGTTGACGACGGTTCGAGCGACGGGACGTACGAGGCGGCAAGGAAAGCGGCCGAGAGGGACGGGAGGATAGAGGTCATACGGCTGGAGAGGAACTGCGGCAAAGGGTGCGCGATGCGAGAGGGGGTTAAGGTCTCCACGGGCGACGTCGTGGTATTCATGGACGCCGACGGCCAGCACAGACCGGAGGAGATAATCAAGCTCGTTGAGCCGGTGGTCTCAGGGGAGGCGGATCTGGTCTTAGGCGCTCGAAAGGTCAAGGAAGCCGGAAAGCGGCCCATCCAGAGGCGACTGAGCAACGTGATAACGACCCGCCTGATAAGGCTCAAGCTCCGCAGGTACGTCTACGACACCCAGAGCGGCTTCAGGGCCTTCAGGCGGGAGTTCCTCCCGGAGATAGAGGGCGACCGCTACGAGGTCGAGACGGAGATGCTGATAAAGGCCGCGAAGAGGGGGGCGCGGATAAAGGAAGTGCCCGTGAGCATGATATACGACCCGAACAGGGAGGGGCGCTTTGGGTTGAGGGACGTCCTCCGCTTCCTCTGGGCGCTCTTCAGGTTCTGAGCTCGCTCTTCACCTTTACTGCCCCAAGGGTTCCGAGCGTGATGAGGGCAAAGCCGAGGGCGTGGTAAACCGTAAAGCTCTCGCCGAGGAAAAGCCCCAGGCCAATCGCAACCGCCGGGGCGGGCGTTATTATCGCGGTTGCCTTGGACAGGTTGATGCGTTTTATTGACTCGTACCAGACCAGCTGGCCGACGGCGATTATCAGCCCCTCGGCTATAACGAAGGCCGAGAATTCCGGTCCCGTGGTGATTGCAAGGGGTAGAAGCAGGAGGAAGCCGAAGGTGTTTCTAAGGGCCGCTATCGTTGGAGGGCTGTAGGGCAGTCTCTTGGCTATCACGTGGCCGAACTGCCAGAAGAGAGGGACGAGGAGGAGAAGGAGGTCTCCAAGGTGGAGCTCAGGGGAACGTCCCTGGAGTATCACGAGGGCCAGGCCTGCTATGATCGCGAGGGAGTACGCGACAAGTTTCCGGGTTATCCTTTCCCCCAGGAAGAGCCAGGAGAGAACGAAGGAAAACAGGACCTCGCTCCGGGTTATCAGGGCGGCGTTTATGGCTGTGCTCATCCGCGCCCCGAAGGAGTAGGCAAGGTAGGCGAGGGTCGTGCCGAAGAGACCCATGAAAAAGGCGCCCCTGAGGCCTCCCGGATTTTCCCGGATTTCTTCCAGCCTGCCGGAGGCCATAACCGTGAACCAGAGGACGAGTGAGGCCACGAGGGCGGAAAAGGCCGCGAAGCTTATCGGGTTCGAGGGATTGGACTTTATCACCACCGGCTCGAGGCCGTAGATGAAGGTTCCGGTCATCGCAAGGAGTACTCCAATGGATTCTCTTTGCATACGACACCCTCTCCCCGGATCTTAAAAAGTTCATCGGAAGGGACCGGATTACACCGGGCAGAAATTTTTCCAGATATTGTATTTTTCCCAAGACCATGCTGTTGATCCAGATAATGGAAAGTATGGTAACGAAAAAAGGTAACAATAAAACATACGGTCACAATGTTTAAATATTTAATTAACATAAGTTCAAACGGTGTTCGCGGGTGACGGCGACAAGGATGAAACGTGCTGGGGCCGTAGGGTTCACGGTTCTCGTTGTTATGGCCGTTTTGCTTGTCGTGGTGCTGGGGAGCTCCTACAGGTTCCAGGAGAGCGTCGTCGTACGCCCGGGGGAGCGTTACGTCTACGAACTCGACGGCTACTCGTGGACTACACTCCAGTTTACTATAAGATCTACGGGACCCGTGACCGTGTGTATCACTGATGGTACGGGACTTAATGCGCTGTATTCGGGTGGGGAGGCTATATGCCTCTTCAAGGTTGACGGGGCTACCAATGTGGATAGGGTGTGGCGGTTCCCCAAAAACGGTCCGCTGTACCTGGTTGTCATTCCGAAGTCAAAGGAGGGTCCAGTTTCACTCCACCTCAACGTGAAGGGTGGAGTGCGGTTCTGGTAAACGTGGGGAATACGGCGGGCAACCTTTTTGGAAAAGAGCGGCGAAAAGCTTGGCCAACAAACTTTCACAGGAGAAGTTTGATCAAAAGTTTGTGGCTCCTCATCAGGGGGTTGTTATGGGTAGGTTCTGGGTGAAGTTCACATTCCCAACGAAGAATCTTCGAGATGGACCCCTTAAAGGGGTTTACTCTCCCTTGACACCCGAAGGCCGTCCATCAGCCTTTTGGAAAGGCTGAAAGACACCCAAAGGGCGCCAGAACAAAAGTGAAACCTGTTCGGGGATCGGCCTTAATATTAATCCCTTTTCCCTCACCAACTTTAGAGCGCACGCCCTCCGCTCCAGATTTCCAAAAGAGGAGACGTCATCCCCAGAACCGCCTCAGGTAAAGCCTCATCCTCTGAAGGTCGACGGGCCTCATATCCTCGCGCATCCAGTCCGGCAGGTCCTTCTTTATCGACCTCCAGAGCAGGCGGTAGTCCAGCACGATTATCGAGCCCCTCTCCTCCGCGGAACGGTGAACCCGTCCCGCCGCCTGAACCAGCTTCCTGTGGGCAGGGAGGTAGTAGCCGTAGTAACGCCCCTTCCCCGGGAACTTCCTCTCGAAGTACCTTATCTGGGCCTGAACCCTCGGCGTCGGCCTCGCGTACGGTATCCCAACGAGCACGACCCCGTTCATCTCGTCGCCGCTGTAGTCCTGCCCCTCGCTGTTCCTGCCACCCATGACGCCGAGCAGAACCGCTCCCTTACCCCTCGCGTGGGCCTTGAAGCTCGCCACCATCGCGTCGTTTTCCTTTGATGAGGCCCCCTGCTTCTCAATGAACACAGCCTTCCCCGTCTCCTCAAGGCGAACCTGGAGGTTGGCGGAGAGCAGTCCCTGGAGGACTTCGTAGGAGGCCGTAAAAACTCCGACGTTCTTCGGTATCACCATGGCCGCCTCGACGATGTAATCCACCATCCGCCTGTAAACCTGGAGTGAACGCTCGTCGCCCCTCGTCGAGACGTCCTTGGCGACAAGAACCTGGGCGTTCTCCCTCTTCACCATCCGGGGAAACTTCTTCATCCTGGCGTTCTCGATGCCCATGACGTCGCGGAAGGCCTCAAGGGGAGTTAGTGTCCCTGACATGAAGACCGCGCTCTGGACGTTTTTGAGGAAGCCGAGCGCCTTCGATGGGTCCAGCGCCACGAGCTCGAGGCTCAAACCTTTATCTCTGCTCATCAGGAAGAGGTAATCCTCCCTGCCGATAAGGGAGAGCCAGAGGAGCAGGAACTCGCCTATCCTGCCGATGTAGGAGCGCGGCGGCTTGCCCTTCTCTATCCTGTCCTCCCTTATCGCGTCACCGACCGAGATCATGTCGTTGAGCATTCTGACGAGCCTCCTGGTGTCGAGGCGGAGCACCTCAAGGACGTGTGCGAAGATAAGCTCCGGCTGAACAGGGGTCTCCTGGATCTCCCTGTCCCCGAGCTTCTCCCCGTGGAGTATCTCCAGTCCCCGGCCGAACACGCTCAGGAAGTTCGCTATCTCGTGCTCGTTGTACTCATCGGCCTCCTTTATCGCCCTGTTCACGGTGTGTATGCTTATCCTGTCGCTTAAGGCTGAAATCGCCTGGTCCGGCAGGTTGTGGGCCTCGTCGAAGACCACCACAAGGTCGGAGTAGTCGACGTCGAGGGAGCTTACGAAGTTCTCCCGTATCGTTGGGTTGAGGAGGTAGAGGTAGCTGGCCACTATCACGTCGGCTTTTTCCGCCACCCTCTTCGTCAGATCGTAGGGGCACAGCTCGAGGGTCTCCGCGTAGCTCAGTATCTCCGCCGGATGGCTCGGTTCCCGCAGGAAGAACCTCACCACCTCGTCGAACTCCCGCTTTTTCTTCTTCTCGTTCTCGTAGAACTCGCATTTGCCGAGCTTCTTGAGGTTCCTGCAGACCACCATCGCGGTGTAGGCGTCGCTCGTGAACTGGGTGAGGTAGGTGTGAAGGCAGAGGTCCTTCCGGCTCCTCAGCTCGACCCCCGAGACGGGGCTTTTCGCGTTTATCGCCTTCAGTTCCTCAATGACGCGGTCCATCTGCCTGTGCGTCCTCGCCAGGTAGAGAACCTTGTAGCCCATCTCTTTGGCATGGGGCAGTATCCCGGCCAGAACACTCACCGTCTTTCCGAAACCCGTGGGGGCCTCGATTATGGCGTTCTCGCCGTTTTTAACCGCCTCCGAGACGAGCTCTATGAACTCCCTCTGATGGGGCCTGAGGCTTTCGTAGGGAAAGTATTCCGGCGTCGTGGTTTCACCCATGGGAAAGAGTTTTAACGGCTCGCTTTTAACCTTTCTCCCAGGTGAGCGATTTGGAGGAGAGGGACAAGAGACTCATCGAGTACTCCGTGGAAGCGGTTATAATGGCCTGGCTCGCGTACCTGTTCTTCTACCAGAACTTCCTGCTTTACAGATGGCACCGCGGGTTGCCTTTGCCGTCAAGGTGGCCGTTTGCACTACTTGGAATCGTCACGGGGGGCATGTTCCTCTGGTACGAGTTGGTGAAGCTCGAGAGGGAGCTTGAAACGGAGGGCGAAACTCGTCCCCCGGTGGCCCGGTCGATTGCCCCCAACGGCGGGGAAAAGGAAGGTGGCGAAGATCCCGGTGATGGGGAGGACGGGGACGTTACGGTGAAGAAGGGAGGATAGCCTTAACCTCGTACCTTCCCCTTACATCCACCCCCTGAAAATCCTCCTTGGCAACCTCCAGGACGTCCTTTCCTATTTCGATTATGGCGCTCCCGTTCGGCCCCTCGTGTTCTATCCCACTGACGACGTCGTTCTCCACGGATATCGAGAACCTTTCGCTTCCGCCGTTGCCCACGAGCCTGAAGGAAGGCTTCGCCAGCTTCAACCTCACGTACCTTATCACGTGGGGCAGGAGTGAGGGATCCAGGTCGCGGAGGACGAAATCCAGTGGAGAGCCAACGATTCTTGGGGCCACGCTTTCATAGCTCTCCGCCATTCTGGCCACGGTTTTGCCCGATTGGAGCGCGAGAAAGCGCAACTTCCCCTTCAACCGCCGTTCGCCGGGGATATCCGCCGATGCCCTGGAAAGAAGGGTTCCATCCCCGGCCGCGAAGGAGAGTATGAGGAGCCCCCGCTCCCCCTTCATAACGTAGGTGGCGAAGGGCTCGCCGAAGGTGAACTCGAGGACGCCATCGAAATCGAATCTGGCAAGTAACCTTTTGAAAGACAGGCTGACGAGGGTTCTCTCACCGCTCGAGAACACGCGGGCGCGGTACGGAAAGGAGAGAAACAGCTCCTCGGGTTTCCTGGCGATTTCTACCATGGCCTTCCAGTGGCCCGAGAAGGGCACCTCTGCAACCTCTGATTCCATAGGGCGCACCCTTGTACATTCCCTTCACCTGGAATACTCACACCGGTTTTTAAAGTTGGTGGAAGAAAAGGGGAATTAAAGCTTGAAGTTCGGTATCTCCTCGAGAACCCTGACCATCAGCTTGACGCCGGCGTCGACGTCGCGCCCGTCCACAACCTCGGCGTTGGAGTGGATGTAGCGGGCGGGAACGCTTATCGCACCGGTCGGAACGCCGGCCTTGTTCAGGTGTATCGCACCCGCGTCGGTGCCACCGCCGAGGAGGATGTCCCACTGGTACGGGATCTCGTGCTTCCTGGCCAGCTCCTCCATCCAGCGGACTATCGTCGGGTGGCAGATCACGGAGCGGTCCATTATCTTTATCGCGGTTCCCTTGCCGAGCTGGGTGACCTGCTTGTGTTCTGGAGTGCCGGGAACGTCCGCCGCTATGGTGACGTCGATGGCGAAGCCGTAGTCGGGGTCTATCCCGAAGGCAGAGACCCTCGCGCCGCGGAGCCCCACCTCCTCCTGGACGGTCGCCACGAAGTATATGTCGGCGTCGCTCTCTTTAAGCTCCTGGGCGGTCTTGACGAGGGTGTAAACCGCTATCCTATCGTCGAAGGCTATGCTAACCATGCGGTGCTTTCCGAGGCGCTCGAGCCTCCCGTCCCAGGTTATTATCGTGCCTATCCTGACGCCCATCTCCTCTGCCTCTTCCCTGCTCTCCGCTCCGACGTCGATGAAGACCTGGTCCCACGTCGGGGCCCTGTTCCTATCCTCCGGCTTCTGGATGTGGGGCGGGACGGAACCGCCTACGCCGTAGATGAACTCACCCTTGTCGAGCCAGACCTTGAAGCGCTGGGCTATTAGAGTCCTCGGGTCGACTCCGCCGACGGGCGCAACCCTGAGGAAGCCGTTCTTCTCGATGTGGTTCACCATGAGGCCTATCTGGTCCATGTGCGCCGCGAGCATAACTTTTGGACCGTCACCTTTCTTGTGGGCAATAACGTTGCCGAGCTTGTCAACCCTTATCTCGTCAACGTAGGGCTTGAAGGCCTCGATGACGACGTCTCTAACGCCAAGGAACTCGTACCCGGAGACGCCGGGCGCCTCGACTATCCTCTTGAGAAGCTCGTAGTCCACCATTCCGATCACCTTCCGTTTAGATTATCATCTGAATGGTTGGAAGCTGGATATTTAAGGTTTTAGGTTTCTGCAGATACCTGTTTGTAATTCCCCGTTTTATAGCCCTCAGCGAAGCTACTTAAGCTATTTTTCTTTTTTGATAACTTCCAAAATCCCAATTGCCAGTCCAATCAAGAGGGTGAAAACCCCAACACCCTCCCAGCGCCCCGATGGCTCCAGCATGATAAATCCACCAAATAGCATTATCATAATCCCCAGAAGCATCATTTTAATAGACTCGTTGCTCATTTTGCCTCACTAAGGAGTCTGTTTCATTTTTTGGATATAAATCTTTTTTGATTTCATCTCGGAGTTAAGTTCGCTGGAAGTTCAAAGTTCAGGGATGTTCAAAGTTTGCGAAGGGATTTTCCCTCTGGGAATCCCCGGTATGTGGGGTTGTAAGCCCGAATGGGGGTTGGAAACGGAAGATGTGGGGAGTTTCCGTTCCCCCCGAAAGCCCTCCAATGAAGCCTGGGGAGGGAAGGTTAACCGGTAACGATGTTTACAAAAGTCACGGCTAACCAGAACGGTTAAACTCTCTCCCACTCGCAAACTTTTTTTAGTTTATGGGGCAAGTCCATCCATGTTGCTGAAGCTCCCGGTAATCGAGTGCACCTTTCTCGAGAGACTAAACCGCTTCGTGGCCCTAATGGAAGTCGATGGTGAGGTCAGGAAGGCCCTCGTCACGAACACAGGCAGGCTGGAGGAGTTCATGGTTCCCGGAAGGAAGGCCTTCTGCACGCCAAAGAGCGGTGGAAAGACTGACTTCGTTCTCGTTGCCTTCGAGGACCTCCACGGGAGGGGGGCGATAGTAGACACGCGAACCCAGGCCAAGGCCTTCGAACGGGCGGTGGAGCTCGGCCTGGTCCCGTGGCTAAGGGACTGCAGGATAAGGAGAAAGGAGGTAACCGTCGGGAAATCGAGGCTCGATTACCTCTTCGAATGCCCCTCCGGAGGGGTCTACGCCGAGATGAAGAGCGCGGTCCTTCGCGGCGGCGATAACGGGGAATACGCAATGTACCCCGACTGCCCGAGCGTCAGGGGGCGGAAGCACATCCGTGAGCTCATCCACCTCTCCAAGGAAGGGAAGAGGGCAATGATATTCTTCGTGGGCGCGCTCCCGGGCGTTGAGAAGTTCCGGCCTTACAGGGGGGGAGATCCAGAGATAGCCCGGCTCCTCCTCGAGGCCAGAAAGGCAGGCGTTGAAATCCACGCCCTCGGCCTCTCCCTCCTCCCGGACGGACGGGTCGTTCTCGATAGGCCGAGCCTCGAGGTCGAGCTTGAGGCGGATTAGGAGGATTTTTAAGGGCATCCCCGTAGTTACAACGGGAAAGACTCGGGTGATGAAGATGACCATAGTTGATGTTAGGATCCTCGTCGAAGGTGCGAGCGACGTTGAGGTGGTAAGCAAAGCCCTCCAGGGCCTGGCCCTTGGGAGCGAGTACAACGTAACGATTTCCTCCATAATTCCGACCACTAACATCGAGATAGCGAAGAGCGCGGCCGCCGGTGCGGACCTCCTGATAATAGCGACCGACGCCGACCGGGTTGGAAGGGACCTTGCCGAGAGGCTGTTCAGCGAGCTCGGGGAGATGGTCGGGCACGTCGAGAGGATGAAGCTCCCCCTCGGCCACGATCTGGAACACGTTGACGTCGAGCTCGTGAGGAAGGAACTGAAGAACGCCCTCATCAGGGCCGGGCTGAAGAGCCTCCAGATACTCCCGGAGTACATGGCGCTCAGAAACCAGCTCCTCGACCTCAAGGGACGCTACGATGGTCTCGTTGAGGAGTACAAAAAGCTCAGAGGGGAGTACGACGCGCTCCTGAGGGCCCACGAGGAGCTGAAGGAGGAAAACGAGAAACTGAAGGAGGAGAACGAGGGGCTCAAGGCGCTCCTTGAGAATTCAAAGAACGTGTACACAATTGAGGAAGCCTGGAAGTCCCTCTTCCCGGCGGAGCCGGTTCCCGATGAGGGATACATCGGAAGGGCCGTCGAGAGACTCGGTCTGGCCGGCAAGGTGATAGTGGGGCAGGGCTACATCTTCGCCGAGGACAAAGCGCTCGTCGATGAGCTCCTCAAGACCGTGTACCTCAGCAGGGTCATAAAGGAGGAGCCCCTGAAACCGCCCAGGCCACCAACCGAGGAACCACAAAATCCTGAGCCGGAGGCTGGAGAGGGGCCGGATATAGTGGAGAACCCCGAGGTAAGGCCCGAAGACATCGAGGAACTCCCGAAGGGACTGTGATATGGGCATCGACGAGACCCTTGAGGAGTACGAGACCTACCTCGACCTCGAGGGGAAGAGCCCGAACACGATAAGGATGTACTCCTACTACGTGAGGCGCTACCTCGAGTGGGGCGGAAAGCTCAACGCCCGCTCCGCCCTCCGTTTTCTGGCGAGACTCAGGAGAGAGGGCTACTCCAACAGGAGCCTCAACCTCGTTGTCCAGGCGTTGCGCTCCTACTTCCGTTTCGAGGGCCACGAGGACGAAGCTGAGAAGCTCAAACCCCCAAAGGTTCCGAGGAGCCTGCCGAAGGCCCTGACCAAAGAAGAGGTTAGAAGGTTGCTCTCGGTGATACCACCAACGAAGAAGCGCGACAGGCTTATACTTCTCCTCCTCTACGGGACGGGGCTCAGGGTGAGCGAGCTGTGCAGCCTCAAGAGGTCCGACGTCGACTTCGAGCGCTCGCTCATAGTCGTCCGCGGCGGCAAGGGCGCGAAGGACAGGATGATCCCCGTTCCGGGTTTTCTGATGGAGGAGATAAAATCGTACCTCGAGACGAGGAGCGACCCCAGCGAGTACCTCATCGTCGAGGACAGGCGGGAGAGGAAGGATCGGCTCTCCACCAAAACCGTCTGGTACCTCCTCAAGAGGTACGGTGAAAAGGCGGGGGTAAAGGTGACTCCCCACACCCTCCGTCACAGCTTCGCCACCCACATGCTCGAGAACGGCGTGGACATAAGGGCCATCCAGGAGCTCCTCGGCCACTCGAACCTCTCGACGACGCAGATATACACCAAGGTAACCGTCGAGCACCTCAGGAAGGCCCAGGAGAAGGCGAGACTGATGGAGGGCTTAATTGAGTGACGGATTCCCGATAATGGGTTCTGAATAATCTGAACAGGAGACAAAGGTAAAAATCCAGGGGAGAAATCACAGCGCGCCCTTCTTCCTCAGCATCGCGAGGTAGCTCGTGAACGCCCCGGTGGAGATGGTGTCTCCAAGGCCGACGGTCGAGACCGGGTTCTTGACGAGCCTCGTCGGGATTATAACGACCTTGTACTCCCTCGTCCTCAACCGCCTCTTCGCCTCCTCGAAGCGGAGCTTCACGAACTCGCCGTGCTCGTTGTAGGGGACGTTCATCCCGACCCTTACGTCCTCCGGGCTCCTGAGGTCGCCGAGGGAGGCGCGGGAGGCGGCAAGGGTCGTCGCGAGCTCGAGACTGCTCCTCAGCTCGTCCTCGCTCAGCGGGTTGTCCGAGTGGGTGATGTACATGATGTAGTAAATCGTGTGTATCTGGAGCACCTCGAGGTTCATCTCGTCAACCAGGATCTTGCCGCCGAGAACCGTGTCCTCTATGCGGTTGTAGGTGAATATCCTGTCCGCGAGCTTGGAGTAACCGAGGGCGTTGAGGACGTGGGCTATCTCCGCCTCGTCCATGCCGACGCTGTCCACCAGAGGGAAGAGGTTGTAGATGACCTTCTTCCTGAGCTCGCGGTTCTGTATCGAGGCGAACTCGAGGTGAACCTTGACGTCCTTCTCGCGCTTGAGCAGGAGGATGTCCTTCTTAGCCTCCCTCAGGTAGTGGTTGGCGTCCTTCCCGTCGGAATAGCGTAGCTTTATGCCCTGATAGCCCGAGAGAATCGCACCATCGACCTCGAGGCCTATCTCCGGCAGGAAGGGCTTCAGCTCGGGCTCGGTGTATATCCTTATGCTCTCGAACCTCGCGGCCACTATGAACCTCCCGGAGAAGGGAACCTCGACCGTCTCGTTCCCGAGTTTGAACCTCGTCCCGGCGCGGAACTCGAAGATGCGGTTCACCTTGAGCGGATCCCCCTCGCGGTATGCCTCGCGCGGGTGTTTGAAGGTTAGCCTTCCGTCCTCGACGACGGGGTAGAGGAGGTTCGGCTTATCCACGAACATCTCGGCCTGCTTCCTCGCGAGGTGGGGCGTGTAGACGATAACCTTCCTGAAATCGAGGTTCGCCAGGATGTTGGCTATTATGCCCGCCTGACCGCCCATCCTCTCGACGTCGTAGTTGAAATGGGAATCGAACCAGCCGTGGAGCTCCTCGTTGACGAGCGGAACCGCCATGGGCTTGCCCGTCTTCAGCGCGTGAACCAGTCTCGCTACGAAGTCAAGGGGCTCGTCTATCTCCCTTGGATACTCCTCCATTCTTCTCCTGACCGCATCGGCCCCGAACTCGTCGATGAGCCTCTGCACGGTCTCTCCGTTGAGGTAGGTTATCGCGTCCACGTTCGTGTTGTACGCGGTGTACATCGAGAGTTCCCTCGCCTCGTCGAGGAGCCTCATTTGTATCACCCTAAGTGACTAACAGGTGAGAGACGGCAGGGGTTCTTAAAAGGGTTTCGGAGATATCGATAAAACATCAAAGGCTCAGAACTCCGTGAAGAGCCTTCCAAGGCCCGGAATCCTCTCCATGACGTCCATCTGCCTCAAGGCAAGCCAGAGCGACGCCTGGTTGCTCGTGACGACCGGGACGCCGAGGTCCTCCTCGAGGGGCTCGATTATCTCGAACGTCCTCAGGTTGGTGCAGCTGATGAAGATCGCCTCTGCTTCGTCCATGAAGCTCGCCTTGGCGAGGCGGTAGGCTTCATGAGGTTCAAGCTTTCCGATTCTGGTGTTGTCCTCGATCCCGAGCCCGCGTATGTCTAACACGTTGAACTCGTTCGCCTCGAGGAACTCCCTCTCCCGTTGGTTTATCTCATCCGTGTAGGGTGTTACAACGAGTACATCCCTCGCGTCGAGTATCCTGAGGGCCTCGACGACGGCGGTGCTCGTGCTCACGACAGGAACGTTAACCTCTTCCTCGATCCTCGCCTCGAGTTCCTTCTCGTAGTCCTTTCCACCTATGAACGACCCGCTGGTGCACCCGTAGAGTATGAGCTCGACGCCCGCATCGCGGAGGAGCTTCGCCGCCTCGACCGCGAAGGTGTTCATCTTCACGAGCTCCTCCTCCGTGACGTTGCCGAGCGGAACCCTCGCGGTGTGGAGCGAGACCCCCTCCGGAAGAACCGAGTGAAGCTCCATCTCCATCGTGGTGTTGGAGGATGGAACTATGAGTCCGAGCCTGCCTCTCCATCCGTACATGTTTTCACCTCCTGGGGATTACTCCTGGATTCTCTTAAACCTTTGGTTTCGGAAAAGCTCATTAAGTGTCCCGAGGAATAACCCGCGGTGATAGCGTGGAACTGGACGACGCGATATTCGGGAGAACCTCGATCAGGTATTTCTCAGGGAGGGACGTTTCAGATGAGCAGGTGAAGTCACTGATTAACGCCGCGGTAAGGGCCCCAACCGCGAGCGGTCTGGAGAACTGGCTCTTCGTGGTTTTCAGGAGCGAGGAGGCCAGGGAAAAGCTGTATAACCTCATAGCAAAGGGCATGGAGGCCTACTACCGCGCCGTGAACCTGCCGGAGGAGAAGATAGCGAAGCTCGGGAAAAGAATATACGAGGAAGGCATGTTCAGGGCCCCGGTTTACATAGCCGTCTTCATCGACAGGCGCGTTAGGTTCCTTCCGGGGGAGGAATTTGACGAACTCGAATTCATATGGAGCGTCGAGAGCGCCGCCATGGCCATCCAGAACCTCATGCTCAGGGCTGTGGAGCTGGGGCTTGGGACGGTTTACATCGGCGTTACCAGCCTCCCCGGGATAGAGGGGGAAGTCAGGAAGCTGGCCGGGCTCGATGAGAACCACTACCTCGTCGGGGTCATCCCGGTGGGGTACCCGCGTGCCGAACCCCGTCCCAGAAAAAGGAGAAAGACCTTCGAAGAGGTCACCAGGTTCATCTAAACCTTTTTATCCTCTCTCTCCAACCCCAACCGGTGGAAGGATGATAGAGTTCGTGATACTCCTCGGCGTCATCGGCGGCTGGGTGATAGTGGCGTCGACGCTGTTCCTCATGCTGGCCCTGGGAAAGATGTGGGGCCTGGCCGGGGTGCTCCTCCTAATCCTGGCGATTCAGATTAACCACTGGCTCAAAGGGAAGTACATGCGCGCCATAGTGGATGCGACGCCAAGGGCGAAGGCCATAGCGGCCCACATATTCGAGATGAACGAGCTCATCCTCCTGTCGTCATACTTGATATCCGTGGTCCTCTACGTCGTCATCCAGAAGTACGTGGAGATAGTCATCAAGGTTCCGCACGTGATGGGGTGAGAGCATGAACGTTGTGGTGGTCAGGTACGGTGAGATAGGGACTAAGGCAAGACAGACGAGGAGATGGTTCGAGAACATCCTCATGAACAATATCCGCGAGGCCCTGGTGAGCGAGGGGGTGGGGTTTAAAAAGGTCGAGGCGAAGCACGGCAGGGTCCTGGTGAGGACGAACGAGCCGGAAAAGGCCGTTGAAACCCTCAAGAGGGTCTTCGGGATAGTTTCACTCTCCCCGGCCATGGAGGTCGACGCCAGCCTTGACAAGATAAACAAAATTGCCCTCAGGCTCTTCAGGAGGAAAAAGCGCGAATTGGGGATCGAAAGGCCGAGGTTCCGCGTCACTGCGAGGAGGATAACCAAGGAGTTCCCGCTCAAGAGCCCCGAAATCCAGGCGAAGGTCGGCGAGTACATCCTCGAGAACGAGGAGGGTGAGGTAGATCTGCACGACTACGATATAGAGGTGGGCGTTGAGCTCATGGAGGGAAAAGCCTACGTCTTCGTCGATAAAGTTCAGGGCTGGGGCGGTCTTCCGATAGGGACGCAGGGAAAGGTCGTCGCCTTACTCAGCGGCGGGATAGACTCGCCGGTTGCGGCCTTCCTCATGATGAAGCGCGGCGTCGAGGTCATCCCTGTTCACATCTACAACGGCGAGAAGACCCTTGAGAAGGTAAGGAAGATCTGGAACCAGCTGAAGAGGTACGGCTACGGTGGCAAGGCCGAGCTGATAGTGGTTAAACCGGGGGAGCGCGATAGGATCGTCCAGAAACTCAGGGAGATGAAGAAGGAGAAGTACACCTGCGTTCTCTGCAAGTACATGATGGTGAGGCACGCTGACAGAATAGCTAAGGAGTTCGGGGCCAAAGGGGTCGTCATGGGCGACTCCCTCGGTCAGGTGGCCTCGCAGACCCTCGAGAACATGTACATCGTCAGCCAGGCGACCGATCTGCCGGTTTACCGGCCCCTCATAGGGATGGACAAGGAGGAGATAGTGGCCATAGCCAAGAGGATAGGCACGTTCGAGCTCTCCATCCTTCCCGAGGACGAGATAGATTACATCCCGAAGCACCCCGTCATAAGGGGCTCCTGGGAGGAGTTCAGGAAGATCTATCGGGCGGTCTTCGGGGAGGAGCCAAAGCAAAGGGGATGCTAAGTTCACAAAGGGGGTGGTTCCATGGACCTCACGAGGCTGTCGGCTTACGTAAGCCTGTCCTTTCCAATTATCTTCATCCTGGGGCTGGCCATCGTCCTGAGCCGGAACCCGTGGTTCTCCTTCACGGAAAACGCCCTGAGCGACATGGGGTCGATAGGGAACCCGGTTAACCACTACTTCAACGGCTTCCTGATGATTTTGGCGATCCTGGGCTTCATCGCGGCGGTCGGCGCCCTCAGGAACGGTTTGAGTTACGCAATGCCCCTCGCGATGGTCTTTCTGTTCCTCGTGGGCGTTTTCCCCGAGGAGTACGCGCCCCACGGGCCGTCGGCGGTGCTCTTCTACGTTCTCGCACTGGCCGATATCGCGATCGTCGGTGTAAAACTGGGGGCCAGGGGTCTATCGGTGGGCTATCTCTGGTCCGTTCTGGCGGTCGTAACCTTCGCCCTGATGCTGTACCTTGTTAAAGCGAGGATCTTCAGGGGTCTGGCGATTCCGGAGCTCGTGGGGGCCGCCACGATAATGGCGTGGTTCGTCTACGTGGGCCTGCTCGAACTCCGTGGTTTCAAACCCTGAGTTCAGGAAACCTTCCTATATCATTTCCCGTTTTTTCAACCATAAGGGTCGTGGAAAGCTTGCAGGGTGGCGCACCGTATGGGGGCGATGGCGATAATCACCGGTGATTCCCCCGGTCAGGTGGTCTCACAGACCCTCGTAACCCGCCACATAATAAGCGCCGTGAGCGATTTACCAATCCTCGGGCCGGTCATTGGGCTGGACAAGGAGGAGATAGTGAGGATTGCAGGACATAGGGACGTTCGATATAAGCGTTGAGCTCGAGGAACGTGTCCCTTCGTGCCGGGGCACCCCGTGGTCAGGGGAGTTCGAGAGGATAAGGGAGAGGTTGCGGAGGAAGGCCTCCTTTGATTATACAATTTTGTCCATAACTGAACGTTTACGGAAGGCTTTTAAATGTGTCACCCAAGCAACTCCCGGTGATGGCAAATGAACGTGTTCAACAGCACCCTCGAGCTTTTCGAGATGTACAAACCCACCCCCCTGGTTAAGCTTTCGGCCGAGAGGGGGGATGTATTTTGCCAAGCTGGAGTTCTTTAACCCCTTCAGCAGGAGCATAAAGGACAGAACCGTTTTTAACATGCTCATGAACGCCCTGAAGCGTGGAGACATCAACGGCACGAAGCGGCTTTTTGAGGCAACTTCCGGCAACGTCGGGATCTCCATGGCGGCCCTGAGCAACGTCTTTGGAATCGGGTTTAGGGCGTACCTGCCGAAGCCCACGCCAAAGACCACGGAAGTTTTGCTTGGTGTCCTGGGTGCCGAGGTCGTCAGGACAGATTTTGAGACGATAGACCCCACAATGGTGAGCTATGTCGTGGAGGAGGCAAGAAAGGCGGGAGCCGTGAACCTGAACCAGTTTGAGAATGACGACAACTTCGAGGCCCACTATATGTACACGGCCAGGGAAATAGACGAGCAGCTTAAGAGCATTGGAAAGAAGCCCAAAGCAATAATAGCGGGAATAGGAACTTCGGGCCACATCGGAGGGCTGGCGAAGTACTTCAAAGAGCGCTACGACACTCAGATTATCGGTGTTGTCCCGGCAAAGGGCGAGAAGATACCGGGCATAAAGCGTCTTGAAACGAAGCCAAAGTGGTTCTTCCAGGTGGAGATTGATGAGGTGGTCGAGGTTACGAAGAAGGAAGCCATTGAGGGTGCAGTTAAAGTCGCACGCAGGGACGGGCTTCTTATAGGATTGAGCTCTGGGGCGGTTGTCAGGGCATTCGAGAAAGTCATGGACGGGCTCGGGGAGGGAACCCATGTCCTGATCTTCCCGGACGATGGGTTTAAATACGTGGAGGTCTTTGAGGGTTACCTGGGGATGGTATGAAACGGCTCAGGATCTCCCCTTTTCTCCTCTCCCTCAGCGGCTTCATGTTCCTCTACTACGCCTACTACCTGAGCTCTCCCGTTTATCTTACATTCGCCATCTTCAACATGGGGCTCGCCTACGGTGTTGGGATGGAGAACAAGACCGCCATCAAGGTCGCCCTGATATACGCGGCCATCACGTTCTTCTTCACCCTCCTGTTCCTGATGGCTGGCAACCTATTCGCCCTGGTTGAGGTTGTGGTAAGCTTCCTTATACTCCACGACATCATGGGCTACATCAGGGCCGTCGTGAAGGAGCAAGAGGAGGCCGAATCCGAAAAAGCGGGTGAGGAGTGAGTTGATCACTCGTCCCATCCATTCAAATCCTCAAATTCCAGGATCGGCTGTTAGGGACAAATTTGAAAAAGAAAGTCACTGAGACGCCTTCAGGATTATCCTCGCGTCAACGACGACCGCGCCCCTGCCCTTCTCGTAGACGAAGACCGGGTTGAGGTCCATCTCCTTTATGTACTCGTCGAGGTCGTCGACGAGCTCGCTGACCTTGAGGAGGAGGTCGACTATGGCGTCTATGTCGGCCGGCTCCTCGCCGCGCGCTCCCGCTAAAATCGGGTAGCTCTTTATCTCCCGTATCATCTTCCTGGCGTCACGTTCGGTTATCGGCACTATGCGGAAGGTGACGTCCTTGAGGACCTCAACGAAGATCCCGCCGAGGCCGAACATTATAGCGTGGCCGAACTGCGGGTCCTCGGTGACTCCTATGATGACCTCCCTTCCGACCCTGAGCATCGGCGCGATGAGAACGCCCAGGATCTCCGCATCGGGCCTGTACCTGCGCGCGTTCTCGTGGATGACCTCCCACTTCTCCTTCAGCTCCTCGGGGTTTTTAATGTTGAGGAGAACGACCTTGGCGTCGCTCTTGTGCAGGATCTGGGGCGACATGAGCTTCATCGCCACGGGGTAGCCTATCTCCTCCGCGTAGCGGAGCGCCTCATCGAGGGTCTTTGCGAGCTTCTCGTTTGGAACGGGAAGGCCGTAAGCCTTGAGAACCTGCTTCGCCTCGTACTCGACGAGGGCGGTCCTGCCTGAGGCCAGGACCTCCTCTATAACCTTAAGGGCTTCCTCTTTCATGATACCACCACCTAAAAGTTGGGGTGTCAGTCACCCCTCCTCAGGTACTCGGCGTACCTGACGAGACCGGCCATGGCGCGAACGCCCCTCTCGGGGGTTGGATAAACGGGAACGCCTTTAGCCTCGAGCATCTTCGCGTAGTAATCGGTCTTCTTGCCGCCCATTGCGACCGCTACTATCGGCTTGTCGCTCTTCTTTTGGTAATCGGCGAGGATATCGATTATCTTCTCCTCCTCGAGGAGCGGAACCTGGAAGAGGACGATGATGACTATCGCGTCGACGTTCGGGTCGTTCACGAAGCCCTCGAGGGCCACCCGGTAGCGTTCCGCGTCCGTGTCGCCGACGACGTCGGTCGGGTTTCCTGGAACCGCGTGCGGCGGGAACCTCTCCCTGAGGAATTTGAGCGTCTCCTCGCTGAGGTCGGCCATCCTCAGCCCGAACCTGGCCACGGCATCGCTGGCCATGACGCCAGCTCCACCGCCGTCGGTGATTATGCCGATTCTGTCGCCCTTTGGGAGCTTGTCCTTCAGCGCGGCGAAGGCCTTTGCCAGGTCGAACATGTGCTCGAAGTCCTCGGCGCGGATTATCCCGGTCTGCTTGAAGACCGCGTCGTAGATTGTGTCCGCACCCGCGAGCGAACCCGTGTGGCTCGACGCGGCCTTGGCGCCGTACTCCGTCCTTCCGCTCTTCAAAGCGATGACCGGCTTAACCCTGGTTATCCTTTTTGCGGCCTCCATGAACTTCCTTCCGTCGTTGACGCCCTCTATGTAGAAGGTGACGACGTTTATGCTATCGTCCTGGATGAAGTAGTCCATGAGGTCGGCGTCGTCGACGTCTATCTTGTTGCCGTAGCTGACCATCTTCCCTATACCTATCTCCGCCATGGCCGCCCAGTCGAGCATGGCCGCCGCAAAGGCTCCGCTCTGGCTGACGAAGGCTATGGGCCCGCTCTTTGGACGGTCCATCTTGCTCTCGGGCAGGAAGACCGTATCAACGCCCGTATCCGGAACGTAGACGCCAACGCAGTTGGGACCGATTACCCTTATCCCGTTCTCGCGGGCTATCCTGAGTATCTCCCGCTCCAGCTTCTTGCCCTCCTCACCGAGTTCACCGAAACCACCGGTGATTATCACGACGGACTTTATTCCCTTCTCCGCGATGTCCCTCATCGTGGCCGGCACGAAGGGCGCGGGAATCGATATCACCGCCAGATCGGTGTCATCGGGAAGCTCTTTAACGCTGTGATAGACTTTATAGCCCTCTATCTCGTCGAGTTTGGGGTTCACGGGGTAAACGTTGCCCTTGAAGATTCCCCTCTCTTTGTTCATCCTGAAGTTCTCGAAGATGACGTTTCCAACCTTGCCCTTCTTGTTGGTTGCGCCGATGATAGCCACCGCCTTAGGGTTGAAGAAGGGCCTCATCTCCTCGACTATACTCTTCCCCATTGTTATCCCTCCGCAGAAAGTGCTCTCGTAGAAACTTCAGCCCGGATGTATAAAAGGGTTGCGCTTTGTAAAAACTGGACGCCGCTGAACTTAAAAGTTCACCGGTGTAGCTTTCTCAAAAATTCGAGGCCCCTCCGGGCGGCTTCGATGTCGTTAACCTCGAGGGCCCACTTCACCTTCGGAAGTTTTGGGAGCACCTCCCCCCACGGAACCGTTCCCTCTCCGGGTGCCCCGTGTTCGTCCCGCTCCCCGTGGTTGTCGTGGAGGTGGACGTGAACTATCCTGCCCTTAAAAACCTCCAGGAACCTCCCGAAGTTTCCCGTTGTGGTGTTTAGATGGCCGACGTCGAAGGTTACGCCTATCCCAATCCCCTCCACCAGCTCCCGGAGCCTCTCGCAGGTCTGGGCGTCCAGGATCGGAAAGCTGGGCATGTTCTCGACACCCACTCTCACCCCGTACTCCTCGCTCCAGCGGGCCATCTTCCCCAGGGACTCCCGGTGGATCTCGAGGTATTTCTCCCTGTTCCTTACGCTATGGGGCGAGCAGTGGCCGGGGTGAACCGTGACGGGGTTCGCCCCAATCTTCGCCGCCAGCTCGAGGGTTTCCCGGATTATCTGAAGGGAGATCTCCCTTACCCTCTCGTTGAAGGAGGCCACGTTGAGGTCGCTGAAGGGGGCGTGAACCGTTAGTTCCATTTTGTACGAATCCACCACCTCACCAAAGAGTTTCGCGGTCTCCCGGGTCAAATAGTGGGGCCACTCGCTCACCACCTCCACGAAGTCGAATCCCGCTCCCTTGACTTCTTCAACCCACCGCTCGAAGTTCCCGAGGTCTTTTCTGCGGTAGGCCGTCATGGAGAGGCCCAGCATCTCAACCCACCATCATCTTCGCTATCAAGACAACGTAGATGGTTCCGAATATGTCGCTGTTGTTCGAGATGAGGGGGATGGCAACGCTGTCCGGGTCGATGTTCCACCTGAAGAGGAAGTAGGATATCGTGTAGGAGTAGAGCATTATGAAGAGCGCCATGAAAGGGTAGCTGAGGATTAGTGGATACGACAACCCTATCTTTAGGCCCGAAACCAGGTAGACCACCGCGACACCGAAGAGGTTTATCAGGACGCCCACTATGGGGGCCGTCAGGAAGAGCGATGCCATCTCCGTGAAGGGGTTCCTCGAGAAGTACCCTTCAATCTCACCGAGGTGGAGCGCCGTCGAGGTCTTGGCCGCCATTATCGAGCCGTAGTTTCCGAAGGAGCTCAGGACCGAGGGGTAAGCGAACCCGAGGAGTACCGAGGCGCTTATCAGCCCGCTGAAGCGCTGGAGGGTGAAGCCGGATACCAGCGAGAGGAGGGCCAGGCCCGTCACCGTGGTGAATAAATCCTTGAATTGCAGAACCTCTGACGTTCTAACCCTCGAAACGGAGATCAGGAAGACGAACAGTGAGATAATGGCCGCGTTTCCGGCCCAGAACATGCCCCTTGACCTCTCCAGCAGGAGAATGAACGACACGAGAAAAGGAACCGTCAGAAGGTCCCCCATGGAGGCCACGAGGGGGGCGGCCATGCTGTCGGGGTCAACCTCCCTCCGGAAGGCGAATATCGTCACGAAACCCGTGAAGTAACCGAGGATGAGGGAGACGAGGATCGTTGAGCCAATGACTATGAGGAGTATCTCGGGGGCATGGTACTTTATCCCGCTCACAATTCCGATGGCCCAGAGGATCGTCACGGGGATGAGGGAGAGCATCATGGCGATGACTATGTGCTTCAGGACCTTCTTCTCCCTCAGGGAGGGCTCGAGGTCACCGAGGTAGAGCATCGTGGAGAAGCGGGAGGCCATCGAACCGAAGACGTTCCCGCGGAGGCCCATCATGCCCGGCAGAATCACGAGGAGACCGGGGTAATCCCTTCTTATCATGTCGAGGTACTTACCCAGAAAGGTGCCGCCGAAGAAGCCGATGACCAGGGAGGTTATCAGGGACGGCAGTGAGACCCTGTAGGCGTGTTTCACCCGCTCCTTGAACCCCTGAACCGTCACCGCCATCACTCTCCATGCGTTTCACCCCGGGGATGTTCGTCAGGGTGGTATTAAACCTTTCGAGCAAAAGTTAAATAAGATTTCCCTACCATCTCTCCCCGGTGAGAGTCGGGTGGAAGAGTGGGACGAAATAGAGGTTCCCAGGAACGTTAAGGACATCTTCGTTGAGATGAAGAACACCGCCGAACTGATGGTTGACCTGGCCTACTCCTCGCTGCTCTTCAACGAGGAGGAGATGGCGGAGGAGGTTCTGGAGCTGGAAGAGTACCTCGACCTGCTGAACTACCACCTCATGGTCCACGCGGTTCTGGCGGCCAGAAGTCCGAGGGAGGCGGAGCAGATAACGTCCATCCTCCACATGGCCCACGCTATAGACGACATGTCCAACGCCGCGGCCGACCTCGCCAAGATGGTTCTCGAGGGGGTCCAACTCCACCCCGTCATCACGGAGGCAATACTGGGGAGCGAGGAGATAATAGGCAAGATATACGTCTCCGCCGACTCAATACTCGTGGGCAGGACCCTGGAGGAGCTCGACCTCGCCACCAACACCGGCGTCTGGATAGTGGCCGTCAGGCGGGGCAAGCGCTGGATATTCAACCCCGACGGGGACTTCAAGATATTCCCCGGGGACGTTCTCATTGGAAGGGGCACGGACACCTCTATAAACTACCTCAAGGAGATAGCGAGGGGCAACATCAAGGTGATGGGCGATGGACGAGCTTGAGGAGATAAGGAACTGCCTCATAGAGATGAAGGACCTCTCTTCCCTCATGGTCGACCTGGCCTTCTCCTCGGTCATGTACAACAGCGAGGACATAGCCGAGGAGGTTTACATCCTTGAGGAGCGCATGGACGACCTGACGCTCAAGGTCAAGAAGCTGGCCCTCCGGCTCGCCAAGAAGGAGGAGGATCCGCTGAAGCTCCTCAGCGTCATAGACATGGCCGAGATAAACGAGCAGATAAGCGACGCCGCCTACAAGATATCCGACCTCGTGCTGAGGGACGTCGAGCCCCACCCGATAATCCGGAGGATAATGGAGGACACGGAGGAGGAACTCGGGAGGGTGACGGTTCACCCCGGCTCCGTCCTTCACGGCAAAACCCTCGCCCAGCTCAAGCTCCCGAGCAAGATCGGGACGAGGATACTGGCGATAAAGCGCGGGAAGAGGTACATCTACAACCCCGGCAAGGACGACAGGATAATGGAGGGCGACGTTCTGATAGCGGTCGGCTCCGACCTCGACAGGCTGAGGGAACTCGCGGGCGAGGAAGTGGAAGAGGAGGAGTGATCACGGGTTCTTGGAGTTTCCCTTTATATCCCCGTCCGTCACCAGGCCCTTCGCGTATGGGCAGAGCTCCCTCAGCGGGCAGGAGTCGCACCTCGGGCTTATCGGTCTGCATATCGTCTTCCCGTGGTCCACCATCGCGTGGTTCACGTATATCCACTTGTCCCTCGGGATCAGCTCCATAAGGTACTCCTCGACCCTCTCGGGTTGAACCCTCGGCGGGGCCAGTCCGAGGCGCTTGCTTATCCTGTTCACGTGGGTGTCAACCGGGATCGCCTGCCTCCCGAAGCCGTAGGCCAGGACTATGTTGGCGCACTTCCTACCGATGCCCGGCAGTTTCATGAGCTCGCTTATATCGTCGGGGACCTTTCCCCCGTACCTCTCGAGGATCATCTTGGAGGCTTTGACTATCCACTCGCCCTTGGTCTTCCAGAGGCCGACCCCCCTCTTCCTGAGGAACTCACGCATCTCATCCACGGGCGTTTCCGCTATTCTCCTCATGTCCCCGTACCTCTCGAAGAGCTCCCTCCAGACCCTGTAGGTTACCTCGTCCCTCATCCTCTGCGAGATTATGCAGTGCACCAGCGTTCTGTACGGATCTCCTATGAGGAGTCTCTCCCTCGGGTAGGTCTCCATCAGAATTTCGACGATTCTCTCCGCGCGTTTCCTCTTCTCCTCCCAGCTCTCCTCAAAGGGGAACCCCTCAAGGCTTAACGATCCTGATCTTCCCTTCCCCATGGATTATCACCACTGCATCTTTGGAAACCCTAACTCCGTTAAGGTCCTCGAACTCATCGCTATAAATCTTTTGCCCGTTCCGGTTCAAAATCAGAACCTTTCTATCGAGCACGATGACGAAGCCCATATCGAAGGGAACCACGTCCCTAACCGGCTCATCGAACTCGAAGTCTATGACCTCCATGCTTCCGGTCGAGAACTCTATCTTCGTGCCCTTTTTGACTTTTAGGGGCGACGGCTCGGCGAGAATAACCCTGAAGCGAAGGGGCCTTCCGAGGAGGTCGATCTCGATTTCCTGACCGGTTTCGACTTCCCTTCCGATGAGCTTGCTCCTCACCACCTCGTCGAAGTCCGCCGGTAGTTCGGCCTCGAAGAGGGGCCTGAGAATAAGCCTCATTCCACCACCCCATGACCTTCGTGGGCAAGGTTTATAAGGATAACATATCGAACGATATATCGGTGAAAGAAATGGAGCGTCCAAGCTTCAGGGGTTACATGAAGGTTCTCGTGCTCGAGCTCCTCCACGAGCCGAAGCACGGCTACGGCATAATGGAGGAACTGGAGAAGAGGTACGGGGTAAAACTCAGCGCCGGAACGATCTATCCCCTCCTTGCCTCCCTGAGGAGGAGCGGCCTCATCGAGATAGCGGAAAAGGGCAGGAAGGAGAAGAAGACGTACATCATCACCGAAAAAGGGGAGAGGTACCTCGAGGAGCACTCGGAGGAGCTTGAGGAGGCTAAACGCAGGATGAGGGCCTACAGGATTTTCCTCGAGCTCGGCGGGGATGAGCTCAAGTCCGCCTTTAAGGAGCTCTTCGAGTCGATAGATGAACTGAGCGGGGAGCAGAGAGAGAAGATTAGGGGCCTGTTCAGGGACTGCGCCAGGGAGCTACGCCTGATTCTCCTCGGGGGTGAGTGAGATGGAGGCTATAGAGGTCGAGAACCTCGTTAAGAAGTACGGCGATTTCGAGGCCGTTAGGGGCGTATCCTTCAGCGTTAAGAAGGGGGAGATATTCGCCTTCCTCGGGCCCAACGGGGCCGGGAAGACCACGACCGTCCACGTCCTCACGACCCTCCTAAAGCCGACCGCGGGTAAGGCCGTCGTTGCGGGTCACGACGTCGTTGAGGAGCCCATGGCGGTGAGGAGGAAGATAGGGATAGTCTTTCAGGACCCGAGCGTCGACCGGGAGCTCACCGCCTACGAGAACATGCTCATCCACGGCAGGATATACGGGTTGAGCGGAAACGAACTGAGGGAGAAGATAGAGCGTCTGCTAAGGTTCGTGGAGCTCTGGGAGTTCAGGGACAGGCAGGTGAAGTTCTTCTCGGGCGGGATGCAGAGGCGGCTCGAGATAGCCAGATCGCTCCTCCACGAGCCCGAGGTGCTCTTCCTCGACGAGCCGACGATAGGCCTCGACCCCCAGACGAGGGCCCACATATGGGACTACATCCGGGCCATGAAGGAGGAGCACAACATGACGATATTCCTCACCACCCACTACATGGACGAGGCCGAGGGGCTCGCCGACAGGATAGCGATAATCGACCACGGCAGGATAATAGCGGAGGGCACGGCCGAGGAGCTGAAGAGGCTCGTTGGGAACGAGGTCGTCTACCTGAAGCTCGAGGGCAGGGAAGAGCTCAGATGCCTCAAGGGGGATTTCATCAGGGGATGCAAGGTGCTCCCGGACGGGCGGGTTAGGTTCGACGTGGAGAACGCCGCCGAAGCACTGCCGAGGCTCTTCGAGCTCGCAAGCGGGAGTGGGGTGAGGATCCTCGAGGTGACCTACCACCGGCCGACGCTGAACGACGTCTTCCTCCACCTGACTGGCAGGGAGATCAGGGAGGATGGAGGAGAGCAGAACGTGATGAGGATGATAATGAGGTCGAGGAGGAGGTGATACCATGAAAGTTTTCCTCACGATGATATACCGCGAGCTGAAGCGCTTTTCCCGCTCCCGCTCGAGGGTCGCGGGCACTTTAATCAACCCGCTGATCTGGCTCATCTTCTTCGGAAAGGGCTGGGGCGGGGTCTTCAACAACCCCTTCGCGTCACGGTTGTTCGGGGGCGTTGACTACATGACCTACCTCGTGCCCGGCGTGGTAGCCATGACGGTCTTCACCATGAGCTTCATGCAGGGGATAACCCTGATATGGGACAAGCAGTTCGGCTTCCTGAAGGAGATCTTAGTCGCCCCCGCCAGCAGGGTAGAGGCCATACTCGGCAGGATCACGGGGGGAGCGCTAATGGCCATGATACAGGGCGTCATCATACTCGCGCTCAGTTTCCTCCTGGCGGACCTCAAAGTGGCGGGGGTCATCCCCGTGCTCGGGCTGAGCTTCCTCGTAGGGGTCGCGATAGCGGCAATGGGCGTCGCGATAGCGCTCAGGATGACGAGCATGGAGGGCTTCCAGATGGTGGTGACCATGCTGATGCTCCCCATGACCTTCCTCAGCGGCGCCTTCTACCCCGTGAAGACGATGCCCAACTGGATGCAGTGGCTGGCCGAGGTGAACCCGCTAACCTACGCCGTGGACGCCTCGCGCCACTACCTGGCCGGGGTCGAGCCCACCTTCGGACTCGCAACGGACTGGCTGGTGCTCGCGGGTCTGGCCGCGCTCTTCGCAGGAATCGCGGCCCTGGAGTTCAGGAAGGCGACGATAGACTGAGGGGTGATAAAGGTGAGGAAGAAATCCCTGACGATGCTTTGCGTGGCCCTCGCGGGCTCCCTCTTTATCCCCGCCGTCTTTTTTAACCGCCCGATCTTCGCCCTCGCCGGGGCTTTCTTCGACTGGTTGCCCCTGCCAACGGGCTGGATGAAGGCGGGACGGGAGATAGACAGAACCTTCCTGATGCTCCACGTGGCGGTAACGTTCCTGGCCTACGCGATATTCGTGGCCTGGCTCATCGCGGGAACCGCAACCCTCGGCTTCGCCTTCCTCGAGGTATGGTGGGTCGCGGTGGTCTTCGGGGTGATGATGGGTTACTGATCCTTAATCCCTCCCATCCTGCTCCTGAACCGTTCGTAGCTTATCCTGAACGCCTCGAGGACCGGAAGCTTTTCCCCTGCGAAGAAGCTCAGCATGGCCCCACCACCCGTGGAGACGTGGCTTATCCCCTTTATGTTGTGCTGGTAGATGCTCGCTATGGAATGACCCCCGCCGACCACGCTGAACGCGGAACTCTCCCCGATGGCCCTGAAGACACCGACCGTTCCGAGGGCGAACTCCTCCCTCTCGAAGACTCCCATCGGCCCGTTGGCGACGATTACCTTTGCCTTCATGAGGATACCGCGGTACTTCTCCACTGTTCTTGAACCGATGTCGAGGATGGGAAGACGGTCGAGGAGCCACTTCCCCCCGCTCAGGAGGCCGATCTCGACACGCTCTCCTTTGTAATCGACGGCGAAGTCCACCGGCGTTTTCACGCGGGGATAGAACCCGTCAAGTATCCTCTCTGCCCGGTCCACCAGTTTCAGGAGACCTTTTCGCTCCATGAACTCAAGGTTGGCGTCCCCGATGTGGAAGCCCTTGGCGAGGGTGAAGAGCTGCCCTACCAGGCCGCCCGTAAGCACAAAGTCCGCCCTCCCGCTCCTCAGGACGTTCTCCGCAACCCGGAGGGAATCGCCGACCTTCGCGCCGCCGAGGACGTAGACCCTGGGCCCCTCCTCGGTGTCGTAGGCCCTCGAGAGGGCCTCGATCTCCGCCTCCATCAGAAAACCCGGTATCATGGGTTTGAGCCTCGCGAAGCCCACCAGCGACGGCTGACTCCTGTGGGCGGCCGCGAAGGCGTCGTTCACGACGTAATCGATTAGCGGCGCCAGCTTCCTCACGAAGAACGTCCTCTCGCAGTCCTCCATGGGCCGATACTCCACTTCCTCGGCCGAGAACCTGAGGTTCTCCAGCATAAGAACCTCTCCGGGCTTCAGCGATTTTATCCTCTCGCGGGCGCACCTCCCGAATATATCCTCCACGTACTCGACGTCCCGGCCCAGAAGTCCGCTCAGAACCCCAGCGTGCTCCTCTGTGGTTACGTAATCTCCCCTGTAGGGCTTGCTCTGGTGGGTTCCCACAACGACCTTCGCCCCGTTTTCCAGAAGGTATTCAACGGTTGGTAGAACCGCCCTGAACCTCGCGTCGCTCAGTATCCTGCCATCCCTGACGGGTGAGTTGAGGTCAACCCTCAGGAACACCGTCTTCCCATGATAATCGAAATCGGTGAGCCTGAACATTCAATCACCACGCGAATGTTAAAGTTACCCCATTAAAAACTTGTTTTGAACACTTGGAGTGATAACCAACTCCCGGGGGAAAGAGATTTATAAAATGAGGAGCCAAAGATATTTTTGTACCGGATTTCAACCTCATAGGTGAGGATGATGCCGTGGAGCAAGGATACAATAATGCGCGCACCCAAGGACGTTCTCCTTGAAAACATAATCGAGTTGCTCAGGAGGATGGGCTTCAGGGATTACGAGAGGGTTTCGAGCGGGAAGGAATGGGGGATAGACATCGTCGCCATAAGGGACGACCCCATCGCGGGAATGGAGAAGCTCGTTATAGCTCTTCACCGCAAAGGACTGGCCTCATCACGCGACGTTAACGTCTTCGCGGACCTCGTGAGCAGGTACAAGGCCGATAAGGGGATACTCATATCAACCGCGGGCTTTACCAAGGACGCCAGGGTGCTCATCTCGAAGGAGTACAGGGGAAAGATAGTCCCCTGGGATGGTAAGAAACTTGTCTCCCTCTTCCACAACTATGGGATTGAGCCCCCAGAGGAGCTTCTCAATATCCCGGAAAACACAGAGGAATCCAGGGAGAAAAATCCCCTGAAAGAATTTGAGCTCGATGCCCCACTGCTCTATGATTTCTCGGCCCAGGACGTCTTCGAGAGGGTTGCCAATTTTGCATCTCTCAAGTATCCGATTAAGCCCGCTGAGATGAGCATTCAAACGCTGTCCGTAGCGCTTTCAACCGCCTACATCTTTTCCTGGTCCGTGGGGGAGTCAGACGAGCGGGACAGGGCCGTGGTGTTCTCGGATGATGAGATAGTCCTGCGTGCGACCGAAGACAAGAAGCTCGGTGTCGCCGTGACCAAGGCCATGCTCAACGATTCGTCGTCAATACGGGCAACCGAGAGGAACATCGAGGTTCCGATAAGTCCGAGCGAGGCGGTGTTGTTGCTCAAGGAGCGGGCCGCCAGGGAACTTGGTGTAGCGGAGGGAAAAATATCCATAAACGAACGAAAGAAGGTCTACGTTCCAAAGTTCGCGAAGCTCCACCTCAAGGTGGGAGATAACACGGCGAAGGCCACAGTTAACCTGGAAACCGGCGAGGTTCAGTTCGATATAAATCCCCTGCCGGATGAGCACTTCATCAGAAAAACCGAGGGGGCAGTGCTAAAGCAGACGGGGGAGGAAGTGGTTGAGAGGGAGCTACGGAGGGAGAAGGATAGGGTAAAGGTGTCCGGTAAAACCCTGAGGTTCTCCTTTGAGGCTTCGTTCAACCCCTACACAGGGAAGATACTTAACTTTGAGGCCCTTCTGAGCGATGAGGCGTTGAAGGAGCTGTTTGAGAAGGAGTATCCCGAAGGAACCGTCCTGAACCTGGAAAAGGGCAGGAAAGTGGCCGTTGCGGACGTCCTCCTTGGCGACGGGATAGCGGTCGTCGAGGTCGACATGACGAAGGGCACGTATAAGGTGGCTAAAAAGCTTCTCTCTCCCGAAGGGGTCTTCAACAGCGGACGGAAAGTTATGGAGGCCAACTTCCCGCTCAGAGACCTTACGATGAAGTCCTACAGGGTGCTCGAACACAAGTACCTTGAGCTGACCCTCGAAAGCCCCGACGGAAAGGCGATCGTGAAGATGGACGGTGCCACGGGGGACGTTCTCGATTACCTCGTTGAGATAAGCCAAGAACGGGCAAGGGAGCTCGTGGCGGAGAAGTATCCGGGTTTTGAGATAATTTCCGTGGAGGAGAACGAGACGGAGTACAGGGTGAATGCGGGGAGCGACAGACACCTGATAACCGTGAGGTTGAGCAGGGACGGGAAGCTGATGGAGGAGGTTGACCGCGTTCTCAAGGAGGGGCTGGTGAAAAAGATGGCCATGGAACGTGCCAGGGATATAGACGAAGAAGCAAGGATAGATTCGATCTCCCTGGACGAAAACTGGAACGTTGAGTTCACAGGAAAGACCAAGGTGGGAACCCTGGTTCTCCACAGGGCGACGGGGGAGGTCCTCAAGGAGGACGTGCACTTCACGGAGAGGGCCATCGAGGAAATGTACCACGGACACCTGAGGAAGACCTTTGGCGAGGAAACCCTGAAAACCGAGAGGCTCACCCACTACAAGGAGGGGGGATACATACACATCAAGGTCGCCGGAAGGGAAAAGCTCTATTACGCGAGGATAGACACAAAAACCGGGGAGATAATCAGCGAGGACTCCGCACCCATAAGGGGAATAACGGCAAAGCTGAAGCAGTTCCAGCTCGAGAACAAGTACAAGTGATCAGGCCATGAGCATGTTCTCTATCATCTTTATGGCCTCGACTATCTTCCTCTCGGGTTTGTCCTCGTTCTTCGGGATCTCCAGGTTGATGACGAGTTTCTCCTCCTTGCCCTCCTCGAAGTCGTAGACCTCGAGTTCCTCGACCTCGACGTCCTCGAATATGCTCTCTATCTCGGGGCTGATTATCTTCCTGTCGTTGCCGTAGACCTCAACGCGCACGAGATCCTCGGTGGTCGAGGCTATCACCATCACCTCGTAGGCCCCTATGTTCTTGGTGAACCTGAGGACGCTTCCGTAGCCCTCCACCTCCTCCTTGAAGCCAAGCTGCTGCATGGTGCTCCTTATCGCCTCGGTCTTGCTCTTTATCCGGTTCAGTATCCTCTCGCGGAGCCTGTAGCTCTCCTCAAGGGCCCTCCGTATTCCCTCACCCGCGTCCTGGATGGTGCCCTCCCAGATGCCGATAACCTTTATACCTGAGGAGGTGGGTTTGAGCTCGATCTTGATTGAGTCAGTATCGAAGTCTCGCAGGTCGTCTATCTTAAGCTCGCCAAGGGTGAGGATATCGAATTCCATCCTCACGATGTTACCGAAGGCCTTGCCCTTGAACTTCACCTTCATCACCATGGGGGGCTTATGGGGATGGCTTAAAAACTCTTCCCTCCCGGGGATGGGTCAGAAAAAACGAGGTAGGATATAAAAAGGAGGGAAAGATTCACTTCCTCCTCCTGAGGAGGAGCGGAACGAGGGCGAGTCCAACGAGGGCCGCCGGACCGCAGGTGCTCCCACCGGATTTCTGGGTGGTGCTCTCCGATGGGCTGCTCGTCTTGGTCGCTCCCCCGACGGTGTATGCCGCCTCACCCTTGTTTCCGTAGAAGTCGGTCGCGATGACCTTTATGGTGAAGCTGGTCGCGTTAACGCCGGGGATCTCCGTGAAGTAGGTGGCCGAGACTTCGGCGGGCTTCATTGAGAACGCCGGGTACTCGGCTACGACCTTGCCGTCGCTTATTATCTGCACCTTCACGTCCCTGATCCCGACGTTGTCGCCGGCGGTGATGTAGACCTTGAAGGGCCTGCCCGCCCGGGGTTTGCTCGGCATTAGGTATCCCACGCTAACCTTTGGTGCCTGCGTATCGGTGCCTTTAACAACCGTTACCTGGCTTACCCCTGTTGGGACGGTGACGTTGAGGAGCAGGTAGTCTGTTCCGCCGATCTCCCTCTCCCCGAGGACCTTGTAGGTTACGTTGGTGTGCTCCGGGTCGACCTTGGCCCCGGCGGGTATCTCAAGGACGAAGGGCCCGCTCACCGTCTTGCCAAGCTCGTTGACGAACTTGACCGCGCTTCCCTCCGTTCCGACCTGCCTGTACACGATGAACTTCTGTGGAACCGGGAGGGAGTCTATGCCCTCGTGGAGGACGTTGCCGGCGAGCGGGAACTCCACGCTTCCATCCTCATGGACGTATATGACCTGGGAGCCGTACCAGCTCGGAACGGTGTACCCCTTCTTCTTGTCCGCCTCGCTCGGTGGGTTGCTGGTCTTGTCCGGGGCACCGGTTGTGGTGAGGGTGTAGAACCAGTGCTCGTGACCCTCCTTGTCGATGTAGAGAACCGGCTTGTCCTTGTGGATGTGCCCGGCGAGGATGAGGGGAATGTTGTACTTCTCCACCATCTGGAGGAAGGTTCTGGCTATCTCGTCGTACTGTCCCTTGTTGCCCTCCCAGTACCAGCTCACGAACTTGGTCATCTCCTTCCAGTCGTTGTCATCGAAGGCCGTGTAACCTTTTATCGTCCCGCCCCACTTGCCATCCTGTGTGCTGTACCAGAAGGGGTGGTGGACGAGGACTATAACGGTCTTACCTGGATGGTCCTTCAGAACCCCCTCCATCCACTGGAGCTGCTCCATGGTTGGATGCGCCTCATCGCCGCGGCTGTCCAGTCCTATGATGAGGAAGTTCCCTATGACCTCGTAGAAGTATCTGGGGCCTATGTACTTGCTGTAATATGTCGGCGGATCATCGTGGTTGCCCTTGACGCTTATAACCGGCACGCCGGCAGCGGTGGCGTGCGTCATGCCCCTATCGAACATCATGTACCCCTGGCTGTCCCCGCTGGTGTCGACGTCATCGCCGGTGCTTATTATCAGGTTCACAACGTTCTCGCCGCTTCCGACCATGGCGTAGTACGTCATGAAGCTGTCCTGGGCCGTGTAGCTGTGCATCGCGTAGGGGTGCTTGCAGTATTTGAGTATCTCGGGGATGCTCTTCTGGAAGTAGTCCCCGCAGACGAAACCCATCTTAGAACCGCTCGTGACGTGGAGGTCACTGCCATGGGCTATCCTGAGAACCGTGGGAGCACTTTTCATCACCCACACTCCGTTGGGGATGGTCACTTCACCTTTGTTGCTCTTAACAACGAGGAAGTAATCGTCAGGCACCGCGTCTTCGGGTATCCTGGCCTTAACAACGCCGTTCTCCGTACCCAGGATCTTAAGATCGTACGGTCCGTGGAGTATCGAGACTATCTGAAGTCCCTGGATCGTAACGCCCTCCGCAGGGTGTATCTCTATGACGTCGCCGGGCATTCCTATGGCCGGCACCCCCGGGAGGGGCTGGATCAGAATTTCACCGGGGCTGGATGGAGTCGCTCCCCAGACCGTGGTGGCTGGAATCGCCGCCAGGGCAAAAAGGGCTATCAACAGGGATATTATTTTCCTGCCGAACATGGCATCACCGGAGAACCGTGGTAAAAGGGGGTTATAAGTTTTCCTTCACCGGACATTTTTGGGGCTCTCACCAAGGCCGGCCTTCGCCATCTTCACCATCCTATCCGCGACCTTCGAGCGGCCCCCAAAGCGTTTGTACATGCGGTAGTTCGAGATGACCTCGTCGTAGAGCCTCTCCACGACCTCCTCCTTTCCACCCTCAACGGCCGGGAGGAGTCTCGTAAGATGGACGGCCATCTCGATGAGGTGGAAGTCGGCCCTGCTGAGGGGCCTCGGTGGCAGGTTCCCCTCGATGAACCCCTTTGGTTCCAGGGAGCATTCCAGTATCTTTGTCTTCCCGATTTCGTCCACGTATTCCTTCTCCCGGGATTTAACCTCGCCGTACACCCCTGGAAGACCCCTGATCCAGCGGTACCTCCCATCCCCTCCGAATTCGAGGTGGGTTTCAAAGTTCAGGGCGAGTTTTACGAGGAGTTCGGCATCGTTGGTTATCTGAATTGACGCGTACGGATACTCCCCCAGTTCTCCCGCGCTCCTTCCCCCGAAGAGCCTGAACGAGAGGACCCTACCGGCCCTCACGACGCCGACGGGGGCCACGTTTGAGCGGGTGATCAGGAGAACCTCGTAAACCTGGCCCTCGTTGAAGAACTCCAGGATCCCCATGTCATCACCGAATGTGGATAAGAAAAGGGGTTTAAAGTTGCTGCTTCGGAAGGACTATGATATCGTCCCTGTCCACGTGAAACGTCACGGGCTGCGTGGGCTTTAATCCCACGACCTCCCTGTCGCTGATGGTCCTGGCTATGATCCTCGTCTCCCCGAAGAGGCCAACGACCTCGACGAAGAAACCGTAGTACTCTACGAGGTCTACCGTTCCGGTTAGGGAAACGGTGTTCTCGGCCGGCTTGAGCTTTATCCTCTCGGGTCTGATGACTATGACGACGTCGTCGCTCTCGCCCGTGTAGTGAAGGCCATCCAGTTTCATCCCCTCGAACTCAACGGAAACGCGGTCGCCGTCCCTCTCCACGACCCTGGCGGGGATGACGTTTGTCTTGCCCATGAAGCTGGCCACGAACTCCGTTCTCGGGCTCTCGTAGATCTCCTTCGGTGTTCCGACCTGCTCGACGGTTCCGACGTTCATCACGGCTATCCTGTCGCTTATGGCCATGGCCTCCTCCTGGTCGTGGGTGACGTAGATGACGGTGATCCCGAGCTCGCGCTGGATCCTCCTTATCTCCGAGCGCATCTCGAGGCGGAGCTTGGCGTCGAGGTTGCTCAAGGGCTCGTCGAGGAGAAGAACCTTGGGCTCCACAACGAGAGCGCGGGCTATGGCGACACGCTGCTGCTGGCCACCCGAGAGCTGGGTCGGGTAGCGGTTCTCAAAGCCCCTCAGCTTGACGAGCTCGAGGGCCCACTCCACCTTCTTCTTTATCTCCTCCCTGGGCAGTTTCCTGAGTCTGAGGCCGTAGGCGACGTTGTCGAAGACGGTCATGTGCGGCCAGAGGGCGTAGTTCTGGAATACGAGTACCGCTCCGCGCTTGCTGGAGGGGAGGTACGTGACCTCCTCGTCGCCGAAGTAGATGGTCCCGCTGTCCGGGAAGTCGAGACCCGCGATTATCCTGAGCGTCGTTGACTTTCCGCAACCGCTCGGTCCGAGCAGTGTGAAGAGCTCCCCCTCCCTTATGTGAAGGTTTATACCCTTAAGGGCGACGGTTTCCCCGAAGGTTTTGACGATGTTCTCAAGTCTGACCTCAACCATTCCAACCACCTCATGTGAGACCTATGAAGGAGTACCTCTGCTTGGTTATCACGTTGGCAAGGACTATGGCTATGATCTGCACGGTCATGAGGAAGACGCCAAGCGCGGCCGCTAAGTTAGCACTTCCGACGGCGCTCGTCATCAGCTCGACCATCCTGGCGGTTATTGGGTAGTAGTCGGGGTTTATAGAACCGAGGGTGATGCCTACGCTTGTCTCGCTCATACAGTAGACGAAGCTGAGCATTGCCCCACCAAGGAGGTTGAGCAGTATCAGGGGTATCAGTATGCCCGTCAGGGCCTTCCACCTGCTCGCTCCGAGGTTCAGAGCGGCTTCCTCAAGCGATACGTGGACCTGCTGGATTCCCGCGGATATTGAGCGCGCCGCGAAGGGCAGACGCCTTATTGAGTACGCCAGCACCAGAACCATGGCCGGGTTAAAGCCGAGCAGGTTGGTGGGATCGAGGGGCGTGTCCGGGAACACCTTGGCGAAGAAGAAGAAGTAGCTCATGGCGATGACTATTCCGGGAACCGCTATGGGTATCGTGGCGAGACTGTCGAGGACGGGGCCGAGCTTGCTCTTCTTGAACCTGCTGGAAGCGTAGGAGGCAGTGAGCGACAGGAGGATGATGACTGCTATGGCTATGGTGGAGTAGGTGACGCTGTTGAGTATGACCCTCTCGATGTCGGGCTGGGTCACTATGCTCTTTATGTGGGCGGTCGTGAAGCCGGAGGGCCACGTGCCGGCCCAGCTCCTGCTGAAGGCGAGGAGAACAACTCCAATCTGCGGGAAGATCGAGATGAGGAGCATCGGAAGAACGACGAGGTATATGAGAACCGCCTGCCACCGCTTGGGTTTGGCAACGCGGGGCTTCCACCGTCCACCTTTGCTTAGCATGGCGTACTGTCTCATGCTCACGTACTTCCTGATGCCGAGGAACATCAGGAGGGCTATGGTCAGCATTACGAGGGCGAGGGCGGCTAACTGTGGGCTCCCCACGTTGAAGCCGCTGGTGAAGGCGCTGTAGATCTGGAAGGACATGAGCTTCCTGGCGAGGGGGTTGCCCTGAAAGACTATCGGCGCGGCGAGGTCCTCGAGGCTGAATATTCCGACGAGGGTAGCCCCGGCCGCTATTCCTGGGAGGGCGAGCGGGAAGGTTACCGTCCTGAAGAGGTGGACCCCACCGCTCCCGAGGTTCTCGGCCTGCTCCTCGAGGGTCGGGTCTATGTTGATGAAGCTGGCGTAGGCGTTGAGGTAGACTATCGGGTAGTAGGTCATCGTCTGGGCCACTATGACGCCCACGAGACCATCGATAACTATCCTATGCGGGAACACGTGAAGGATGTCGTAGAAGATCCAGTTGATGAGCCCGTTCGGAAGGAACATCTTCTTGACCACGAAGACGTTAACGAAGGGCGTGACGAGGAGGGGAACGAAGAGGAGGATCCTGACGATGTTCTTTCCGGGGAAGTTGTAGCGGGCCATGACGAAGGCGAAGACCGTCCCCAGAATCGTCGTCAGTATCATGACGCTGATGGAGACTATTATTGAATTCAGGATGACCCCAAAGTCCAGGCCCTGAACGTAGTAGATCTTCTCGCCGTTACCCATTGTTATTAGCTGCGAGAACGTTCCCTGGGGGTGGAGGCTGAAGTAGTAATCAGATTTCAGGCTTGCGAACCAGTGCAGGGAAAGGTGTCCGTTGTACTCGAAGGCTATGGCCAACATCGCGAGGACGGGGATTATCAGGAAGGTCACCATGTACAGAAGGGGTATCAGGAATGAAGCGGTTACCACGGGATCGAAAATTGGGGTTCCAAAGAGATTCTCGCTCCATTTGCTAACCTTCATGGATTACCAACCTCCTTCTCATTATGTGACACTCCTCGCTTCTCGCATGGTCTAAGGGGAGGCCTATTTAAACGTTTCCAAAACCGCTTGTGCTTTTTACGTTTGAACTCCCGGGAAAATGAAGAAGAAAGTTTTCAGAAAAATGTCAAAATCATCCCGTGAGTTTCTTGAGGTCCTGAAGAACCTTGTTGTACTTGTCGATGGCCCCCTGACGCCACTCCTGAACGAGCTGATCCTGGAAGTTCCTGTCCTTCACTATCTTGTCGTTGATGCTCTTGGCGTAGTCCTCGGTGAAGGTAACGGTCTTGCCGGTCTCCGGATCCTTGAACTCTATCGGCGCGGTGAGCTCGTCCTTAAGCTGCTCGAACTGTTCTTTGGTTATCTTGCCGTCCTTGTAGGCTTTGACTATGGCCACCCACGCGCTGTGGAGCTGCTGGTTCGGGTCAACTAGGGTTGCCTTGAAGTAGTACTGGAGTGCACTGACGGTCTCAAGGGCGCGCTTGTCGTCGAAGGGGATTCCCTGGGCGCTGGTGGCGTCTTCGTAGGCCTTCTTGAGCGCCGGCCTGGCCTCGCCAAACGTCTGGCCCTCGTACTTGCCCTTGAACACGACGTCTGCGTAAAGTTTGGTCACCTTCATGTCGAATATCTGCGGGTTGATCGGCAACCTGTTGATGTCGGGGCTCATCCATACCGCCTGCCCCTCCGTGAGAACCCAGTAGATGAAGGCCTGTGCGGCCTCGGGGTGCTGTGCCTTGGCGAGCAGTGCTATGGGGTCACCGTTTATGATGCTCTCACCCTTGGGGACAACGTAGAGACAGTCCGGGTTCTGTTGCATGGCGGTGTAACCGTAGAAGTCTATGGTGTTTCCTGCTGCTATCTCACCGTTTATCACGGCGTCCCTGACGGCGTCGCTCGCCATGTAAATCTTGGAGTTGGCCGCTATGAGCGTCATGATGCGCCAGCCCTTGTCCCATCCGAAGGCCTGAAGGATGATCTGGTATATCCTCGTGTTCGAGGTGCTCCTGGTCGGGTCGGCTATGCCGTACTGCGGGGGATCGAGGGCCCACTTCTCGCTGGCGACGTCCTCCCACTTCTCGGGCATCTCGAGGTTCCACTTGGCGAGCTGTTTCTTGTTGACCGTGAAACCGAAGGAGGAAAGCGCGGCCGCTATCCAGTACACCTTATCGCCGTCCTTCCTGATCATGGACATTCCGGCGAGCTCGGTAGGTATTGGGTTGCCGAGGAGACCGAGAACTCTCTGATCCGTTATCGGGGCGAGGTAGTTGGCCTTGTAGAGGTCGTCGAAGAGCGTCGGGCCGCCGCCCCATCCAACGTCGGCGCCTTTCTGGATGTAGCTCGGCCAGAGGCTCTCGGGAACCTTGATGAACTTAAGATCCTTAATGTTGTACTGCTTGGCTATATCGCTCTTGAGGAAGGCCTGCTTCACCATGTACTGGATGGTCGCGTCGTGCCTCGTGATCACAACAAGGGTTATACCCTCGCCCGAGGAACCGGTTGAAGTCCCCGTGGAAGTTCCTCCACCGCCGATGCATCCGCTGGCCACTACGCTGAGTGCAAGAAGAAGGATCACGCCAATTGAAGCCAGCTTTCTCATGTCCATCACCTTCTCAACCTTCGCAAAACGCAATAAAAAATTAATGGTTCAATAGACAAAGAAAGAAGAAAACCGCTCACTTCCTCCTCCTGAGGAGGAGCGGGACGAGGGCGAGTCCAACGAGAGCCGCCGGACCGCAGGTGCTCCCACCGGATTCCTTCTGGACGCTTACAGCCCAGTGGATGAAGTTGCTCACGAACTGCGGGCCGTCGAGCTTGACGCCATGGTACTCAGGAGCCCACATCGGCTCGTATCCACCGTACGGAGTCTCACCGCTGACGATGAGCACGTTCTTCTTGTCCGGGAAGAGCTGAACCGCCATGAGCGGGAACTGGCCGGTGTCCCCGGCGGTATAAGCGTTGGCAGCCGGGTCGGTGTTCTCGACTATCTGACCGTTCTCACTGCTGGTGACTATAACGTAAACGTTCTTAATGCCGGCGTTCGGCTTGAGGGCCTTCCAGTTACCGTTCTCATCGTAGTAGGCGACGACGCCCGGGCCGTGGAAGAGGACCTTTCCACCGTTGGCGAGGTTCTTGGTGAGCATGTCCTTCTCAGGCGTGGCCGAGTCGGGGTTGACGAGGCCAACGACACGGTAGCCCGCTCCGGCGTTGCTGGTGGAGTCCTCAACCGAAGCCTGGTCGATGCGGAGGTTCGCTCCGATGGCGTCGAGGACCGCGTCGGCGAAGTCAATCCTCTGCGGGCCGTCGCCGTAGTCGGAATCGGCGGCAACCCAGAGGATCCTGTTGCCGTCGTTCCACCACTTAACGATGGCCTGGATCTCGTCGGGGCTGAACGCCTGGGTCGGCTGGCCGAAGATGAGGAAGTCGACGTCCTTAATCGCGTCGTAGGTTATCTTGTCGCCGAGCTGCTTGATTCCAAGGGTGTCAGCCTTCTCGGCGGGACCGATGTAGGCCCAGGTGACGTCGCTGATGGTCTTTATCATCCCTTCGGCGAGAACGTTGCCATCCTTGTCTGTTAAAGCTGTCAGTCCCTTGTCGCTCTCCCCGTGGGAGAGGTCAACACCGATCGTCGTGGCGCTTGCCATGGCAAAACCAAAAATCCCAAAGAACACAAACACGGCTATTATCACCGCAGCCTTCTTCATGGTATCACCGGGTTATTTATGCCCTGCGGGGTTATAAATCTTATGAATCCGAACTTTAACAGCTCAGAAAAACTTCCGCAAAGTCCTTAAAGGCTCGTACCGTTCAAGCTTCAGGTGGTGTTGATGGACGTGGAGGAGAAGATCGAGCTCATCAAGAGGAAGCCCACGGAGGAGCTTTTGACGGAGGAGAACCTGAGGCACCTGTTTGAGGTCGGCGTTCCGATGCGGCACTACATCGGGTTCGAGATAAGCGGTTACATTCACCTCGGAACCGGGCTCATGGCGGGGGCGAAGATAGCCGACCTCCAGAAGGCTGGAATCAGGACGAGGATCTTCTTAGCCGACTGGCACAGCTGGATAAACGACAAACTCGGCGGCGACCTCGAGGTAATCCAGAAGGTGGCGCTGAGCTACTTCAAGGAGGGCATGAAGCAGAGCGTAAAGGTCATGGGCGGCGACCCGGAGAAGGTCGAGTTCGTGCTGGCCAGCGAGATACTCGAGAAGGGCGACTACTGGCAGACCGTCATAGACATCTCCAAGAACGTCACCCTCGCGAGGATGATGCGCTCGATAACCATAATGGGCCGCCAGATGGGCGAGGGCATAGACTTCGCCAAGCTCATCTACCCTGCGATGCAGGTCGCGGACATCTACTACCAGGGCGTCACGATAGCCCACGCGGGCATGGACCAGAGGAAGGCCCACGTGATAGCGATAGACGTCGCCCAGAAGCTCAGGTACCACGCCCTCGAGTGGAAGGGCGAGAAGCTCAAGCCGGTGGCGCTGCACCACCACCTCCTCCTCGGCCTTCAGGAGCCGCCGGTGTGGCCCATAGAGAGCGAAGAGCAGTTCAAAGAACTCAAGACCCAGATGAAGATGAGCAAGAGCAAACCCTACTCTGCCGTCTTCATCCACGACTCCCCGAAGGAGATCAAGGAGAAGCTCAGGAAGGCCTTCTGTCCAGCGAGGGAGGTCAACTACAACCCTGTCCTCGACTGGGCCGAGCACATAATCTTCCGCGAGGAGCCGGCGGAGTTTACCGTTCACCGCCCGGCGAAGTTCGGTGGGGACGTCACTTACACAACCATTGAAGAGCTGAAGAGGGACTTCGCGGCCGGAAAGCTCCACCCGCTCGACCTCAAGAACGCCGTTGCCGAGTACCTGATCGACCTCCTCAAACCGGTCAGGGATTACTTCGAGAGGCACCCGGAGCCCCTCGAGCTGATGCGGGAGATAAAGATAACCCGCTGATTTTCCTATCTTCGCTGGTGGAACCGATGCCCGGCGTGGACGAGAAGGACAGGGAGATTCTAAGGATCCTCAGGAAGGAGGGCAGGATAACCCTGACCGAGCTCGGGAGGAGGATAGGCCTCTCCCCGGCGAGTGTGAAGAACAGGATGGAGAAGCTGGAGAAGCTCGGGGCCATTAGGGGTTACTCCGCCGTCGTTGACCCCGCCTTCCTCGACGAGTACGTCCAGGCGTTTCTGGAGCTAAGGCTGGCCATAGACGACCACACCGTCGACCCGATCCTGAGGAGAATCGCGGGCTTCGATGAGGTCCAGGCCATTTACAGGCGCAGCGGGGAGAAACAGATACTGATAAGGGTGAGCTTCCGCGATACCGATGAGATCAAGGCCTTCGCCGGGAGGTTGAAACGACTGTTCGGCAAGAACCTCGAGCGGGTCGAGGTTACCCTCATCATAGACACGTTCAAGGATAACTGGATTTCCCTGGAGAAGCGCGGGTAACGGAGGAAAAGAGATGCTCTTCGTGATTCGACCGGGTAGAAAGAGAAACGAGCTCGAGGCCTTCTTCATCGAGAACGAGCCGGAGAAGCTCTCGGCGATGGGGAACCTCAATGCCGACGCGGTCTACCGCTTCGTAATGCGCGAGGGAAGGCTCTTCAAGGTCCTCGAGGGGAGCCAGTATCGCAATCCCAAGGAGATGGAGAAGCTCCTCAGGGGGGCGAGGATAGTCCTCGTCAACGCCGACGAATGGGAGGACTACTTCAGGAGAAGGCTCCAGAACAGGCGAATCGAGAAGGCCGAGCTCTGCCGCCTCTGCCTCCTCGAGGGGAGGATAACGGTTCTCACGGAGGGCAACCGGATTAAGTACGGGAACGAGTACGTATGCGAGCGCTGTGCGGAGGACGAGCTTAAGAGGGAGCTCCGCTTCAGGTTCAAGAGCACGGCCATGTTTGACCAGGCGAAGAAGCTTCTCAAACGCTTCCGCGACCTCGACAAAGTTCTCTACGCCTTCGACCCCCGCTTCGACCCGACGAAACATCCGGAGGTGACGAAGTGGGACGAGCTGAAGGCCAAGCACGTGCGCGTTGAGAGGATCCGCATCGACGAGCTTCCCCTCCCGGAGAAGTTCAAATCGGTTCTCAAGGCCGAAGGGGTAAACGAGCTCCTCCCGGTTCAGAGTCTCGCGGTGAAGAACGGCCTTCTTGAGGGCGAAAACCTGCTCGTCGTCTCGGCGACGGCGAGCGGCAAGACCCTCATCGGCGAGCTGGCCGGCGTCCCGAAGGCCCTGAGGGGCAAGAAGTTCCTCTTCCTCGTCCCGCTCGTGGCCCTGGCGAATCAGAAGTACGAGGACTTCAAGCGGAGATATTCCAGGCTCGGGCTGAGGGTCGCGATTCGCGTCGGCATGAGCAGGATCAAGACGAGGGACGAGCTCGTGGTGGTCGATACGGGCATAGACGCCGACATCATCGTCGGAACCTACGAGGGTATAGACTACCTGCTGAGGGCGGGCAGGAAAATCGGCAACGTCGGGACGATAGTCATAGACGAGATACACACGCTGGACGACGAGGAGCGCGGGCCGAGGCTTGACGGCCTCATCGCCCGCCTGAGGAAGCTTTACCCGAAAGCCCAGTTTATCGGATTGAGCGCGACCGTCGGGAACCCGGGAGAGCTGGCCCGGGGGCTCGGACTTAAGCCGGTCCTCTACGACGAGAGGCCCGTTGACCTCGAGAGGCACGTCATCATAGCGAGAAACGAGTCCGAGAAGTGGCGCCACATAGCGGTCCTCTGCAGGGCCGAGGCGATGGGGAAGTCGAGGCAGGGCTATAAAGGGCAGACGATAGTCTTCACCTTCTCAAGGAAGAGAACGCACGAGCTGGCCGCTTACCTCACGGGTAAGGGTCTGAAGGCCAAGCCCTACCACTCCGGCCTCCCCTACAAGCAGAGGAAGTTAACCGAGATGGAGTTCCTGGCCCAGCGCCTGGACGTGGTCGTCACGACGGCGGCTTTGGGGGCGGGCGTCGACTTCCCGGCCTCGCAGGTCATCTTCGAGAGCCTCGCTATGGGCAACAAGTGGCTTACGGTTAGGGAGTTCCACCAGATGCTCGGAAGGGCCGGAAGGCCGCTCTATCACGAGAAGGGGAAGGTCTACCTGATAGTCGAGCCCGGGAGAAAGTACTCCGCAGGGATGGACGGTTCCGAGGATGAGGTCGCCTTCAAGCTCCTGACGGCCCCGATAGAGCCTGTGAGCGTCGAGTGGAGCGACGAGCTGGAGCAGGACAATGTCCTGGCCCATTCCTGCGTCTTCGATAGGCTCGACGTCATAGAGGAGGTGCAGGGGAGATGCCTCGGCGCCAACCAGAGCGCGGAGAACGTCCTCCAAAAGCTCGAGGAGTTCGGTTTCGTCCGCCTCAGAAGGCCGGTCGTCGAGGTCACGCCCTACGGAAGGGCCGTCAGCATGAGCTTCCTACTCCCGAAGGAGGCGGCCTTCATAAGAGAGAACCTCGGAAAGAAGCCCGCCCAATGGATAGCGGTTAAGCTCCTCCCCTTCGAGAACCTCTACCTGAGCGGGACGCTCCAGAGGGAGCTTGAAGGGGCGGTGAGAGGGCGGCTGAGCGCCAACGTTTTCTCCCCGAGCTTCGCCTCGATACTCGACGAGTTGGATAAGGTAATTCCGGAGCTGAGCCCCGGCGCGGCTGAGAGGCTCTTCACCCTCTACCAGGATTTCTTCATGTGCCCGGAGGAGGACTGCACCGACCACGCGATGGAGCGGGTTAGCAACCTCGTAATCGAGCTGAGGCGGAGCGGGAGGCACCCCACGCAGATAGCGGAGCACTTCAGGAAGGTCTACGGGCTGATAGTCTACCCGGGCGACGTCTTCACCTGGCTCGACGGGGTCGTGAGGAAGCTGGAGGCCATCGAGAGGATAGCGAGGGTCTTCCGCGTTGCGCAGGCCGAAAAAGAAGCGAGGACCCTCAGGAGGGAGATCGAGGAGGGGAGGGTCAGTATAGAAAACCGAAGAGGAAGAGGGGGACGCGGTTACCCCCGGTGAGGAGGCCCTCGGAGACCACGTAGTCCGGCCTTTGTCCCCTCCCCTTACCGGGGCCACTGACTTCGAAGACTTTCCCATTCACCACGAAGTCGGGTTTTCTCCCTGTTCCGGAACCCTTGGGATAGCAGAGCCCAAGGTGCCGCGCGTGGTTCACGAAGAACTCCTCGCGGAGTGCCCCCAGCTCCACGGAAAAGCCCTTCCTCTCGAAGAATCGCCTGACCGGTACCGTCAGGTAAAGCTTGGGCTCCTTCCGGACGTTACCGCATGGAAGGACCCTGATCACCAGCCCGGCTTTTTCCAGGTCGGAGACGAGCCGCACGGCGAGGGTCTTCGACACCCCGAGGTTCCTGGCTATCTTCGAGTAGTTGACCTCGAAGGGTTTGGACTTCGCTATGAGGTAGAGCAACCTGAAGGCGTCCTCCTCGTACTTGACGTTCACCTCCCTCATGGAGGCCATGTCCTCGAGGATGACCTTCCGGATGGAGTTCTCAAGGGCGTCAAAGAATCCCCCCTCCGGATAAAGAACCCCGCCTCTGAGCATGTACTCCCTCCAGGCGGATGCGTATTCCATGTACAACTCTGTTGCCTCGAACGTGTTCGAGAGGATTTCATCGAGCGATAGTCGGGGGAGGTCGGTTCCCCTCTTTACGTTGAGCCACTCCCTGAAGGACGCCGGGGGAAGTTCCTTAAGAACCACCCTTCTGGACAGGTCGGCCGAGGAATGGACTATATCCACGGCAGAAGAGCCCGAGAAAAAGACCCTGACCCCGTGCTCGTCGTAAAGAGTTTTCAGGTCCTCCTCCCATCCGGCCTTCCTGTGAATCTCGTCGATGAAGACGTTCCTAAAACCCATTCCTGCGAGTTCATTAACGACTTCGTACAGGGAGTAGGGCTTTAAGAGGGTTGAATCCGCCGAAAAATAAACGCTCTTTTCGGTTTCAAACGCCAGCTGGAGGAGGAGCACGGTCTTCCCAACGCCGCGGATTCCCTTTATCCCGACGTAGTACTCCTCGTCTACCCCCTTTAGCTCATCGTAAAGGAACCTCCTCCTCGGGAACCTTGAGGCCCACTTCATGAGCCTCTTGCTCGTTGAGACTATCGACGAAAGAACCCTCTCCTCCATTCCCCCCACCGTATCTCATTGGGCCCAATGCTTGAAAATGTTGTCTTCACGCAAAGACAAAATCGCCGAATTTTGTCTTCATGAAAAGACAAAATCAAAAACAAAAGAATTGGGGACGGGCCTCAAAGCTGAAGAACCAGCTGGGCCGGGTCCCTTATGGCCGGTCCGAGGCCGAGGATGTAAACCGCGAGGTACCAGAACCGCCTCTCCTCCTCATCCGGCACGAGGTATTTGAGGCCGTAGTAGACAACGATGAGTATCACCGTTATCCAGGGGTAGTAGAAGTAGGCCCCGAAGTGGTTCACCAGGATGTTCTCGAGCCAGTGAACCTCGCGGTAGCCGTAGTAGTGGATGGCCACGACGGTGGAGGCTACGTCGAAGTAATGAGCCAGGGTGGGGTAGAGGTAGAGCCTGTCGAAGGGTTTCCACCGGTAGAACGCGAGGACAACGGCGAAGCTCACCGCGGTGTGGAGGAGGGTGAGCGCATAGGGCTCCCAGTTCCTGGCGTGGGTGACCCAGACGTAGATGGCCCAGAGGGCCAGAACCGAGCCCCAGGCAATCGTTACCTTTGGGTACGTTCCCAGTTTTGCGTCGGCCATGATGGCCGGCACTATCAGGAGGAACGCGGTGAAGACTATCCCCGGCGTCAGTATGAGCGGGTTCTCCGGAAGGATCCCGCCATCGACGAGGGCCCTCACCGTCGAGCCGAAGACCACCATCGGCGTAACCGCCAGGAAGAGCCTCTCGTCCACCTTTATCCCGAGAGGTTTGATTATATACTTATATGAGTATATCACTCCCAGCCCGAACAGGAGTGCGTACACGAACGTGTTGACCGCGTTGTAGCCGCTCCTCGTGAACATCGGGTGCCAGAAGTAGGTGTAGAAGAACTCCCAGATCGCCTGCCATATTCCAGTCATGCTTCTCCCCCCGAGTCCCTCATACCCGGGGTTTAAAGGGGTTTCGGGACGGAAAAGCTGATAAGTGGTGAGGTTCTAAAAATGCAACTCCTTTTGTGTGTTCAGGGAGTTCCATGGTTAACCACCTGCAATTAATTTGGGGGTTAAGGATCCTCCTCAACTCTGCCGAAAGTTGATCCCTCAGCGGTGGAATGGAAAAAGGCGTGATGAAAATTATCATCGTGACGATGGAGCCGATGGTTCCGATGATCGCGTCACAAGACTATGGCGGAAATTTCCCGCGCGGTGGGTCCGGTATTTGTGTTCAACCAGGGTAATGCTTTATGCGATGAACCAACATGGGCATACAACTATTCTTTATTGTTAAGATCGTTGATAGAAAATCCATTTAGTTCTTAGCTCTTTTTCCAGAGAACTATTTTGTGTTTCTCTGGGTCTATCACTTTTACGTCTTTTGTTATTCTGTAAAAACATGTTCCTATTTCAAGCATCCCATCTTTCTCTAAACCATCTTTTAAGCCATACATGCTAAATCCTCCTTCTGGAGAAAATACTATACCATCACCATATTTTTGTTTCAGCAAATCCCTTATGTTTTTTGGTAATGGGAAAATGAATTCGCCACCTATTGTACTTAAAGGTGCTTTGTATATGTAAATAGATGAATATGCAGATCTACCCTTATTTATAGCAAGAGAATTTATTCTAGTTGGTATCCCATATGCCTTGAAAGCTAGGTTTAATCCATAATAATAAGTTCCTATTTCTCCGCCGAAATCTCCTCCATTATACCTTACGTATCCATAAGCCGCTTTCACTTTTTCATAATCTGGAAAGATTTTTGTCAGAAATTGATCTACTCCGTTGTGGTTCATGATGTCGTTATACCAATCTTCTTTTTGTTGCTCCGTCCATCTCTCGAATTGTACTCTTAAAGCTATTTTTATTTCCCCCACTTTCGCCCCGACGAACTGCTCGTGCATGTTCGGCAAACCATTATGTCCTCTATCCACTATCCATTGATACCAAGCTAAAAGGTATTGCCATCTACCTTCATTTGTTTTACTTGCATTATCAAGTATTTTATACATTTCTTCTAGTTCATCAACAAGCCTTCTTTGTGCTTCCATACCCCAAACAACGTTGTAAACATCATTGTTTCTTTCGTCTTTATGAGTATGACTCAAATCCGGTACTTGGTTTGGTACATCCCATAAACCAAGCAGTATAAGCTTTCTTTCTGTTATATCCGGATACTGTTTAGCGAATTCTTCTTTATCCCACCATTTAATGTATTGGTATCTCTTGTTTATGCCTTGGTAATAATAATCCCAGAGTTTTTGTATAACATACCACACGTCTTCACTCTCTGGATTGTATATTGCATCTAATTGTTTTTCTGTTAGATTGTTATGGTGTTTATCAGCGTACCTGGGTCCAAATTTATTGTCAAAGAAATTCCACGCAGTCTCTTTTATCAGCATGTTTACAGGTAGGTATAAGTTTTCGTTTTCAACAACATAAGGATTCCTCCTTATGAATTCTACTATCATCCACGTGTCCCGCGGCTTATTGTACCAATATATTTTAATCCAGTGGCGATAGTTATCATGCAATACAATAGGTTGGAAGTCTATTAACTCCGGGTTTTCATCGCTCGCGTTGATGAAGGTTTTCAAAATCGCGTAATCGTGCAACGGCAGATCCTGGCCGGTCACGGCCTTAACGTAGTAGTACAAGGCTCGAACCACTTCCGGTTTAGCGTTATACGTTCCCGTGCTGGATAGGATGTTGAAGTAGAGCCTCGCCTCCCGCGAGGTTTCGGTGTAATTCAGCGCGAGGAAGGCGATGTTGTCCTCGAGGTTCTTACTGCTCTTATTCGCCACGAGGAGGATTTCCCGCGTTAGGTTTTTGCTCACGTCGAACATATGCCTTAAGCCCTCGCTCTGATTGAAGAATTCGAGGAAGAAGTTGTCATCAAGGTTGTTCTCGTTGAGGAAGTAAACGTAAGCGTCCCGTAAGCTCCACTCGATTCTAATGGTTTTTTGGGCAGTGTTGTTGTACTCGTCCGTGGCCGTTACTTTTAACCATGCTTCCTTCGCTTCATCCGGGTTTTCGAGTTTCAGCGTGGTTTTGTAATACTCACCGGTCTTGTTTAGGGTTAGGTTAACGTTATCGTAGGTTAGGCGGGCGGTTTTCACGGTGGAGTCGTCCCTTATCGCGAGTTTTATTGTTATGCTCCCGTTGTCCGGGTTTTTGCTCACGCTCTCCAGGATCACCTCGGGGGGAGCAGTATCCCTTTGCCGGGTCTCCGTGGCTTGCTGGGTTATGGTTGAAGTGGTTGGGTTGGGGTGATGGCCGCTGAGGCAACCGCTCGCGATGATGAGGAGCATGATTAACACGAGTGAAAAGTAACGCTTGAGGGGTTTATCCTTACGCTCTCCAGCGTGACTTTTCCCAATTCCCACCCGCGAAACCATGGACATAATTAAGCCCAAAAGAATATAAAATTAATGCTGAGCTTGAAACACAAATCACCGACGATGGCTTCCCCCTCAGGGCGTTATGTGATATGTATTTATATGGGTTTAATCAACTATGGATCGTTGGTGGATTACCGAATCCACCCGGAAAAGGATGGGCTTTCAAAAGATGGGGGGTGATACGATGCCGTACTGGCACGCGATGTTTTTTGGTATGGGCGCGGTGGCCGTACTCGCCTTTCTCCTGGCGCTCTTCGTAGCGGCGCTGTTCCTCTGGATGGCGGCGAAGCTGATAGGAATCCGCGATGCGTCGATAGGGAGGGCAATGGTGGCGATACTCGGCGGGGGCATCCTCGGGATGATCGTGGGCGCATTGTTCGGGATATTCCTGCATCCCCTCGGGCCGATAATGGCTTTTATCACAGAGCTTTGGGTCATAAAGGTGGTCTTCAACACCGACTGGCTCAGGGCGTTCCTGGCGTGGCTGCTATCAGGGGTAATAGTGGTGCTCGTGCTCTTCATCCTCGTGATCCTGGGCCTCCTCACCTTCGGCGCACTCGGTGCCCTCGCCGGCATCTGACCCCTTCCCCCCTTTTCCTTTTGAACCGCTTGGGTAAGGTATAAATACCCCCAGCGCGCTAAATCGTGTGATAACCATGTTCTTCAAACCGGCGGAGCTCCAATCGAGGGAGGTTAAGCCCTTCGAAGGGTTCCCCTTCGGCCTCGCGGAGGGAAGCTTAGCCGGGGTCATCTTCACAGACGAGCTGGCCGAGACGGTTTTCCTGTACCACCTCGTCGCGAACGCCCTTAAGGATGGTCCAGTCTACCACGTCGGGCCCGGGGCTTCGTTTTCCGTAAAGGTTCTGAAGCGCCTCACCGAGGACGTTTCCAACCTCTACACCGGCAACGTCTACTCCCTCGAGGAGCTCGTTCAGGCTTTAAACCTCGTCGAGGATGGCTCCCTCGTGGTCGCCTCGCCCTTCCCCACGCTCCTCAACCGCTCCGCCGAGACGCTGGTCGAGGTAAGGAAACTGGTCGATGGGAAGGGGCTCGTACTCGTTCTGGGGCACTCCACCATTGACCTCAACGAGCTCGACCTTCCCGGGGAATTCAGGCGCTTCTTCGATGTCCCGGAGCTCTTCGAGGCGCTCGCCGTTCTTAGAACCAGTTCCTACCGCGGCCACCACCGCCTCAACGCGACGGTTCTAAGGGCTCCTCCCGAATACGTTTCGGCGGTGGGCGACCACTCGATCCCGGTGGATTCCCTGGTAAAACCGCTCCTTTAGTCGCCTACCCGTACATGTTGATGTGGCCGAATCCCAGGCCATAGCGGACGTAGAGTGCCAGCCCGAAGAGAACCAGAATAACGGCCATCGCCGCGTAGTCCCTTCTCCGCATCTCGATGTCGTGGAGGAAGGTCCTCTTCTTGGCCGCGCCGAGGCCCCTGCTCTCCAGCGCGATGCTCAGCTCGTGGGCGGTCTTGAGGGACGCGACGAGGAGGGGAATGAGAACCGCACTCATCCGCTTCATCCTCACCAGAAAGTTGCCCTTCTCCATCTCCCAGCCCCTGCTCTTCTGGGCGTCCATTATGTTGCTCGTGAGGGCGTAGAGCGTCGGGATGTAGCGGAGGGAGATGGAGATGGTGAGGCCGAACTCGTAGGGCATGCCGAGCCTCACGAAGCCGAGGATGAGGTCACGCTGGCTCGTGGTCATGAGGAGGAGGAACGTCAGCAGGGCGAAGGTCAGGAGGCGCATGGAGAATGAGACGCCGAAGAGGAGCCCCTGGAGCCGCGGTTTGTAGATTATTGGCCAGAGGACGAGGGTTATGATGACTATTGGGACGAGGGGCTTCAGGAGGTGGAGCATCTCCCCGACCCCGATTTTTCCGAGGGCCCGGCCGACGGCGAACGTGAGGATGAACAGCGCGGTGAGGACGAGCGGGTCGTTGTAGAGCATTATCGCGACTATCCCGAGCAGGGTTCCGAGTATCTTGACCCGCGGGTCAAGGAAGTGCAGGAAGGAGTCCCTATCAACGTAGATGGGGTAAATCATCGCGAACCACCCAGAAGGGCTTTTACAACCTCTGGAACACTTCTGACGAACCCTATCCCGAGTTTCTCGCTTATCCTTAGGAGCTCGGGCTTTTCAAGACCGTAGTCGTGGAGGTCAATGGAGAAGAACTCCTCGGTGGGGCCGTCGAAGACCTTTCTGCCCTCCTGAAGCAGGACGACGCGCTCGGCGAGCTCGAGGACGAGGTCCATGTCGTGGGTTATCAGGAGGACCCCATGACCCGCCTCCCTGAGTTCCCGTATAACCTTGATAACCCCCGCGGCGTTTCTTGCGTCCAGCCCCGTCGTTGGTTCGTCGAGGATGAGGTACTTCGGTTTCATAGCTAAGACGCAGGCTATAGCCAGCCTCTGCTTCTCGCCGCCGCTGAGGGAGTAGGGCACCCTATCCTCGTAGCCCTCGAGGTTCACGACGCGGAGGGCCCACTTCACCCTCTTTTCTATCTCCTCCTCGCTCAGTTCGAGGTTCCTCGGCCCGAAGGCGACCTCCCTGAAGACGTTCTCCTCGAAGAACATGTGCTCCGGGTTCTGGAAGACGTAGCCAACGACCCTCGACAGCTCCGCCACCGTGTGCTCCCTCGTGTCCATCCCGTCGACGGTGACCCTTCCCCTCGTGGGCTTCAGGAGGCCGTTGAAGTGCTTCGCCAGCGTGGTCTTCCCGCTCCCGTTCTGGCCCACTAAGGCCACTATCTCCTCGCCCATCTCGAAGTCCACGCCCTTCAGCGCCTCTCTCCCGTTCTCGTAGGTGTGCCAGACGTTCTCGGCCCTCAGCATCGTCTTCCACTTTCAGCTAAAACGTTTTAAAGGTTAACCCGGGTGCCCTAACGGTGGTGGAATGAACGCGCGCGACGTGGCTTTCGCCGGTCTCTTCGCGGCTTTGACGGCCGTGGGGGCCCAAATTAGTATCCCGATAGGGCCAGTCCCCGTTACCCTCCAGGTCTTCTTCGTCCTCCTCAGCGGCCTCCTCCTCGGGGCGAGGCTCGGTTTTCTGAGCCAGCTGGCCTACGTCCTCACGGGCGCTCTCGGAATTCCCGTCTTCGCCAACTTCCACGGCGGGCTGGCGGCCATCTACGGGCCGACGGGAGGTTACATACTCGCCTTTCCGCTGGCGGCCCTTTTAGCAGGTTACCTGAGCGAGAGGTATCGGAGCCTCACCGGAATGGCCATCGGCTCGCTCGTCGGGATAGCGGTCGTCTACCTCCTCGGCTGGCTGAGGCTCGGCCTCTTCCTCGGAGGAGACTTTCACAAGGCGTTCCTCCTCGGGGTGGCGCCTTTCGTCCCGGTTGACCTGGTGAAGGCAGCCCTCGCGGTTCTCACCGCGTACAGGGTGCGAAAAGCGGTGGATCTGGGGTGATTATCTGTCGTTTCTCCTCTTCAATTATCCCGTCGGCATCATTTCAGCTTTTTGAGGGTCTCCTCCGCGAACCCGACGTCGATGGGGCTCTTGACCCTGAAGAAGCTCAGCGTGACCTTCGGGTTCCTCTTCGCCAGCTCCTCGACGGGGAGAGGCTCGTAATCGAGGAACTCCGTGATCCGGGAGAGGCTCCTGTAACCCTCGGCGAGGGCGGCACTTACCGCATCCCTCAGCGCGTCGGGCTCGTAGATGGCGTGGGTGACCTCGGCCGTCCCGTCCTTCCACAGGGGTATCAACGCCTCTGGCTCTCCCTCGTAGAAGAGTCCAACCATGTAGTTGACGAGGAAGGGCATTATCAGGGACATGTTTCCCTCCGCCAGGAAGAAGGGCCCGTCCGGGAGGGCCCTGAGGAGCGCCTCCATCTTGCCCCCCGCCGTGACGGGAACGGGATTCGAGACGTGGAGCGAGTATGTCTTCAGTCTGTCTCTCCTGACCACGGTGATCACCCCGTCGATCCTCTTGCTCAGCGAGAGCCTTCTCTCGGTGATCCTAACGACGGGCTCATCGAGGACTGGAACCGTGTAGTTCTCCCACCGCTTTTCAGGGAAGGCGAGGATTACCCCGAGCATGGGGCCGGGTTCGAGAGGGGGTTTAAAAATGCTCTCCTCGCCCCTCCAAATCTGGCCTCCAGAGTTTTGAATGGAAAATGATATTCGGGCGTGATTGAGCTGACAACTAAAAGGAGATGAGAACAGGAGTTACTATCCCTTCAGCCACCTCTCCATCCATCCCGCTATCAGCTCGAGCCGCTTAACCCTGTGCTTCGGCTTCCCGCCCCTGCTGAGGTCGTGGTTCTCACCGGGGAAAAGCGCCAATTCAACGGTCTTTCCGAGGTACTTTAGAGCTGTGTAGAACTGGAGAGCCTCCGGCAGCCAGCAGCGGTAGTCCTCCATCGAGTGGATTATGAGCAGGGGGGTCTCCACGTTCGGCGCGTACTTCAGCGGCGATTTATCCCAGTAGCCGTCGGCGTTGCTCCACGGGTCGCCGCCCACTTGGTCGGGAGCGAAGTAGTAGCCTATGTCCGTCGTCCCGAAGAAGCTCACCCAGCTGGAGATGGAGCGCTGGGTAACCGCGGCCTTGAAGCGTTTCGTGTGCCCGACTATCCAGTTGGTCATGAACCCGCCGTAGGAGCCGCCAGTGACTCCAATTTTCTCCCCATCGATGAAGTCGAAGCGCTTAACCGCCTCGTCAACGACCTCCATGAGGTCTTTATAATCGCGCTCACCGTAGTGCTCTCTTATGTCCGCGAACTCCTCGCCGTAGCCGTCGCTTCCCCTCGGATTCGAGAAGATCACGGCGAAGCCCTTCGCCGTTAGAACGTGGAACTCGTGAATGAAGGAGTAACCGTAGGCGGTCTTCGGCCCGCCGTGGATCTCAAGGACGGCCGGGTACTTCCTTCCGGGCTCGAAGTCAACGGGTTTCATCACCCAGGCGTCTATCTCGACGCCGTCGCTGGCCTTAACCGTGAAGTGTTCCGGCTTCGAGAGTTTATACTCTTTAATCCAGCCATTGAAGTCCGTAAGTCTCCTCTCCTTTCCGTCGCGCAGGACGTAAAGCTCCGTTGGCGTAATCGTGTCCTGGGCCGTGAAGGCCACGTAATCTCCGATGGCGAAGCTCTCGACGCTCCTATCGCCGCCGACGACGCGTTCGATTTTGCCTTCCAGGTTCACCCTGAAAAGGCTCGCCCTCGGGCCGTCCGTGGCGACGTAGTAGACCCAGCCGTCCCTGTATATTAACTCGGCCCTCTGACTTCCGCGGACGTCGCAGTTGAGGGAGTTGTAGGCGGAGCGGTCGAGGCCGGCGGTCAGCTTCCTCATTTCGCCCGTCTCCGGGTTGTAGTGGTAGATGTGGGTGTTGGTGGGGATGCCCCTCTCGCGGGTGTTGGCTTTGAGGATGAAGGTTCCGTCGTCGAGCGGGATGAAGTCGTTTATGCCCCACTTTCCGGGGGTTAACCTCCTCGCCCTCCTGCCCTCGAGGACGTAGAGGTCGCTCACCAGCGGCTTTCTCTCGCGGTCCTCCTGGGCCACGAAGTAGAGCTTGCCGTTCCTGAAGCGTATCTGGCCCACGTCGAGGTTCTTTGGAGTCAGACGTTTCTTCCTGCCCGTCTCGACGTCGACGAGGTAGACGACGCTCCTCCTGCCGTAGACCCAGCCGACGCCGTTGAACCAGAAGGGTATCTCCCTGATGACGTGCACGTCGTCCTTTGGTTTCTTCTCGACGTCTATCGGCGTAACGACGGCTATGCCCTTCCCGTCCTCCGTGAAGCGGAGGTTCCTGATCCCGTACCTGAACTTGGTGAGGAGCCTCGCTTCACCGCCATCGGTTGGAATAACGTAGAGCTCGGCCTCCTTGCTCTCCCTATCGCGCTTCGAGGCGAAGGCCACCAGCTTTCCGTCCGGCGAGAACCTCGGGCCGGAGTCCTTTTTGCCGGAGGTGAACGGCTTAACCCTCCTCCCGTCGTAGAGGTAGAGCCTTGAGAAGTAGTCGTCTTCCCTAAGGCTTATCTCCGTCACCTGGAAGACGAGCTTTCTCCCCCGAGCATCGACGTTCCCGACGAGCCTGAACTTTTCCAGATCCTTCTCGGTTAGACCTTTCACGGCCATAGAAACCACCGATGAAACTTGGCTCTTTTCGTATAAAAGCTTAGCGTTTCGATAGTTATCGAGGGTGTGAGGTATTGCACTCCCCCTGCGGGGAAGTTAGGGTGAGCCTTTCGAGGAGTTCGTCGTACGTGTAGAGCTCGTTCCGGCTCATATCGTCGAATCCGTAACTCAGGAACAGCATGTTTCCGGGAAGATCTGAAAGCCTGGGGGAGATGATTTCGCTATCAAAACACCTCCAGCGCACTCGTTGCCGAGCTCGTTCACGTACCCCTCCAGCTGTTCTACGTCTTTTCTCCTCGCAGTTCCCCTCTTCGCTTCAACCACGATCTTCGGGGACACTTTCAAGGAACTTTCGGATTAACGACTGAAGGATGACCTCCCTGAACGGGAACACCTCGGGTATCGACGCTTTCTTAGCATCGAAGGTAATCTTCGGGACGAACAGCTCATCGGCCGGGTAAAGGGTTTTGGGGGGTTTCGCCGGGCTCAATAGCCTCACCCATCTGGGAGACCTGATAGATACGGTTGATCGCTGGAAGTGGTTAAAAGTTTATCATCAAGCCGATCCCGTAAACTGCGAGCCGCAACAGAGTGCGGAACTAACTTTTTAAGCCGCCCCTCCTCTTCTCATCAGGGGGTCACCATGACCGTTAAGGTTCGCTTTGATGGGGAAGTGAGAGAGTACGCGAAGGGCGAGAAGGTTAAGGACTCGATTTTAAAGCTCACCGAGACCGCTCTGGCCCAGGCACTCGAGGGATTCCATAGAAGAATGATAGTGATAGAGGGAGACACGACGAGGAAGGCCGAGCTGGCGGGGATCCTCGCAGGAGCCGCGGCCAGAACCCTAAACGGAATCATCGACGAGCTCGTGAGGAAGAGGCTGAGGGACGAGGGCGAGGACAGGATCGAGGTTCTCTACGCGACGGACGCCCTCGGGGAGGAGACCTTCGGGCGGAAGCGCTACGAGGCCTTCAGGAAGCACTTCGACGTCCTGGCCGGTTCCAACGTGGAGGTTCAGGCGGTTACCTTCAAGCACACCCGCGATATCTTGGGTAGAACCTACGACCTCCTCGTCCTCGACATGAGCTACGACTACTCGCCGAACGACCTCGGCAGGATAATCGAGACTGTCAGGGGCGGCGGGCTGATATTCATCCTTGCCCACCCCTTCGAGAAGTGGAAGAATATGTGGACGGGCTTCCACAAGAGCCTCGTGACACCCCCTTACACCATCGACGACGTCAAGAAGAGGTTCAACCGGCGCCTCATCAGGAAGTTCACGGAGCACGAGGGCATCTACATCATCACCGAGGCCGGAAAGGCGAAAAAGAAACCCAGGCGCTCGAAGAGCCAGGCCCGTATCAGGGCCAGGAAAAACGTCCCCATCCCTGATGAGACCGTTTTCCCGCGCGAGCTCTACGAGATGGCCCTCACCGAGGGGCAGGTTGAGGTTTTTAGGGCATTTGAAGAACTCGTCGGGAACAAGGGCATGCTCGTCCTCACCGCCGATAGGGGGAGGGGAAAGAGCGTCTCCGTCGGGATAGCCGCGATTGGACTCGCCCTGGCCCTCAAGAAGCACACGAGGATAGTCGTAACCGCTCCCGAGCCGGAGAACGTTCAGTCGCTGTTCCGCTTCGCTGAGAAGGCCCTCGAAAGGCTCGGCTTCGAGCCGCGGGTTGTCGAGGAGAAGGGCATCATAAAGGGCGTTCAAGCCGAAGGGGTGGAGCTACGCTATTACCGCCCCGTCGAGGGTTACAGGGAGAGCGCCGACCTCTACATCCTCGACGAGGCCGCGGGAATCCACGTGCCTATACTCCACAGGTACCTCAACAAGGGGAGGGTCGTTTACTCCTCGACCGTTCACGGCTACGAGGGGGCCGGGAGGGGCTTCTCCGTCAAGTTCCTCAAGAAAGCCAGGGAGAAGAGGGATTTCAAGGAACTCCACATGGACGAGCCGATCCGCTACGCCGGGGGCGACCCGATAGAGAGGTGGCTCTTCGATGTCCTCCTCCTGGATGCAGAACCCGTTGAGCTCACGGACGAGGATTACAAGCTGATAGAGAACAAGGAGGTATACCTTGAGGAGCCCGACCTGGACGACTGGTTCGAGAACGACCGGGAGGACCTCAGGAACTTCGTCGGGATATACATCCTCGCCCACTACAGGAACAGACCGAGCGACGTTGCCCTCCTCGCCGACGCTCCCCATCATAAGGCGAGGGTCCTTCGCCTGAAGAACGGAAAGATAGTCACGGCCCTGCAGATAGCGGAGGAGGGCAACATCCCGAGGAAGGTCATCGAGAAGATGGTGAAGGGCTACAAGCCGCGCGGCAACATCATTCCCGACATGATGGTCAAGCACCACATGGCCAAGGAGTTCGCGAGGCTGAGGGGTTACCGGATAGTCAGGATAGCGACACACCCCGATGCCATGGACATGGGGCTCGGGAGCAGGGCCCTCGAACTGCTCGAGAAGGAGGCCAAGGAGAGGGGCCTCGACTGGATAGGCTCTGGCTTCGGGGCGAGCGAGGAACTGGTCCGCTTCTGGGTCAGGAACGGCTTCGCCGTGGTCCACCTCAGCCCGGCGAGGAACCCCGTGAGCGGCGAGTTCACCGCCATAGTCCTGAAGCCGATAAGCGAGAGGGCCGAGAAGCTCATAAAAAAGGCCAACGACGAGTTCAGGGTAAGGCTGACGGAGTGGCTGGGTGATACGCACCGTGAGCTCGAGCCGGAGATAGCGCGCTGGCTCTTCGAAACGCCCTTCGGCGAGGCCGTTGATTACCCTGTTTACCTGACGGACGTCCAGAGGAAGCGCCTCGACGCCTTCACAGGAAAGGTCCTGACTTACGACACGGTCGTTGACGCGGTCAAGCCCATCGTCAAGCTCTACTTCCTCGACGGCTGGATGAAGCCCTACCTCGACGAGAGGCAGATAAAACTGCTCATCTACCGCGTCCTGCAGGCCCACAGCTGGAAGGAGGCGGCGGAGTTGATAGACAGGACGGAGACCTTCACGATGATCGAGGTCAGGGACGTCATCCGGGGACTCTGGTACTATTACAAGAGGATTATTTCCAAACCCTGAACTAACTTTTTATAGGATTGGTACGTACTCCCTCAGGCGTATCTCCGGTGTATCCATTTCAACGGTGACTCCTATGCCGGGCGGCAACTGGGAAAGGATAATCTCGATGACGAAGGACGGGATGAGGATCATAGGAACGATGAGGCGAAAGATAAGCAGGGGAAAGAAGATAGCACTGCTCATCGACGGTCCGAACATCCTCAGGAAGGAGTTCGGGGTGAAGCTGGAGGACATAGTGGAGGCCCTCGAGGATCTGGGCGACCTGCGCGTTGCCAAGGTGATCCTCAATCAATACGCTCCCCAGGGCCTCATAGAGGCGGTGTCCAACCAGGGCTTTGAGGCCGTCGTCGTCTCGGGGGAGACGGGCGTGAAGCTGGCCGTCGAGGCGATGAGGGAAATCTACAACCCCAACATAGACGTGATAGCGCTCGCAACGAGGAACGCGGAGTTCCTCCCGGTCATCCTCAAGGCGAAGGAACGCGGCAAGGAGACGGTGGTTATCGGCATCGAACCGGGCTTTTCAGCCGCGTTAAAGCACGCCGCCGACTACGTCATAATCCTTGGGGGCGGTGAGGGAGAATGAAAGAGCGCTTTTTCAGGATCATCGGGCGGGGGGAGAAGGAGGTCAAGGAAGCCGGTGCCCTCGAAAGGCCACAGAAGAAGAGGAGCATCGGCCTCATAATAGACGGTCCAAACATCCTCCGAAAGGAGTTCGGGATAAAGCTGGAGGACATAGTGGAGGCCCTCGGGAGGATAGGGAAGCTTCGCGTTGCCAAGGTGGTTCTCAACCAGTACGCACCCCAGGGCCTCATAGAGGCCGTCGTCAACCAGGGGCTGGAGCCGATAATCGTGGCAGGAGATACCGACGTGAGGATCGCCATCGAGGCCATGGAGCTCATCTACAACTCCGATGTTGACGTCATAGCCCTGGCAACGAGGGATGCAGACTTCCTCCCGATAATAAACGAGGCCAAGCGCAGGGGTAAGGAGACGATAGTCGTAGGCGTGGAGCCCGGTTTCTCCGTTGCCCTCCAGAACGCGGCGGACTACGTCATCAAGATGGAGGGAAAGGATGAGGGAAGGGAGTTCAAATAAACTTTTTAAGCCCCCTTTCCAGCCCCTTCTGGTGGTAAAGGGTGATGGTTGAAATCATCGTCTTCACGCTTGGTCTCGTCCTGCTCATCAAGGGGAGTGACTACTTCGTCGAGGCCGCCTCCCGGTTTGCGAAAGGCTTCGGCGTTAGCGAGTTCCTTGTAGCGCTGGTTCTGGCGAGCATAGCCACGACCCTCCCCGAGCTCACGGTGTCGGCCATCTCGTCATACCATGGAAACCCCGACGTGGCACTCGGCAACGCCATCGGGAGTGCCCTGGCCAACATCGCCCTGATCCTGGGCGTGTCGTCCCTGATTCACCCCCTCGATGTGGAAAAAACCGCCTGGAGGAATTCCCTCTTCATGATAGCCGTCACGGCCTACTCCGGACTTCTCATGTACGATGGGACCATAAGCCGGCTCGACGGTGCGAGCCTGATAGCGATATACTTCGGCTTCCTTTACTACCTCTACAAGAAACACATGACACTTGAGGATCTCCCCGAGGAGGGACGCGGAGACCCAAGGAGGGACGGCCTTATCATGCTGGTGAGCGGTATCCTCGTTGTTATCGGCGCGGAGTTCGTCGTGGACAGCGCCGTTAAGATGGCCAGGGCCTTTGGGGTTCCGGAGGTGGTCATAGGCCTCACGATGGTCTCAATCGGGACGTCCCTCCCGGAGTTCACGAACTCCGTCACGGCAACGCTGAAGGGTCTCCACAACGTAGGCGTCGGCAACATGATAGGCGCGGATATACTCGATATCCTGATGGTGATAGGCGTGGCGGCCGTCATACACCCCATACGCGTCGACCCCTCCATCTACGCATTCACACTGCCCCTCACGCTCCTCGTCATGGCCATACTGACGGCCGTTCTTCGCCTCACGGGAAGGATAAACAGGCTAACGGGGACGGTGTTCCTGGCCATCTACTCCTATTTCCTCTACGTGTACTTCACCGGTGGAGTCAACCTGCCCGGGGGATGACCCTTTATTTGGATTTTTCTCGAACTTCCGGGGCACATTTCTGGGAGGTAAAGCTTTTTAATTCCCTCCATTACCATATTATGAGAAACAAAAACCCGCTCATGGAGGTGAAAGAATGAGGAAGCTCGCGGCGCTGGTGTTTGCTTTCCTGCTCCTCGGCGCTCTCTGGACGGCAAAACCCGTTAAAGCCGAGGAGACGCTGACGGTCTACTCCTACGACAGCATAGAGTGGTGGATGAAAGAGATCATCCCGATTTTTGAGCAGAAGTACAACGTTAAGGTGAACCTCGTCCTGATAGGCGACGCCGGCCAGGTACTCAACCGGCTCATCCTCGAGAAGGACAACCCACAGGCCGACGTTGTGGTCGGCATAGACAACAGTTATTTGGCCAAGGCCATCGACGCCGGGATACTGGAGCCCTACAAGCCGGGTAACGCCGACGTCATACCGGACTGGATAATCCAGAAGTTCGACCCGACCTTCCACCTCACCCCCTACGACTACGGTTACATAGCCATAAACTACCGCAAGGACATGGTTAAGAACCCTCCGGAGAGCCTTGAGGACCTCACCAAGCCCGAGTGGAAGGGCAAACTGATAATCGAGGACCCGAGGACCAGTTCGCCGGGGATGGCCTTCCTCCTGTGGACGGTAGCGGTTTACGGCGACGACTGGCTCAACTACTGGGAAAAGCTCAAGGAGAACGACGTTCAGGTTGTCAAGGGCTGGAGCGAGGCGTGGGAGGCCTTCATGAAGGGTGAGTACCCGCTCGTCCTCAGCTACGCCACTTCACCGGCCGCCACCGTTTACTACGACAACAAGACCAACGTCGGGGCCGTTGCCTTTAAGGAGGGTAACTACCTCCAGATCGAGGGTGCCGGGATCGTCAAGGGCGCCAAGCACCCCGAGCTGGCAAAGAAGTTCATCGAGTTCCTCATCAGCAGGGAAGCCCAGGAGAAGCTCCCGCTCAACCAGTGGATGTACCCGGTCAACAGGGACGTCAAGCTACCCGAGGTCTTCAAGTACGCGGTCAGGGTGGACAAGCCCGCCACCGTTGACCCTGCGGAGATAGAGAAGAACTACAAGACCTGGCTCGACCAGTGGACCCAGCTTATGGTGGAGGGCAAGAGCCCTGACGAGATACTCGGGAAGACGGGTACGAGGAGCGACACGAAGGAATCGGGCGGCGGGATCTGCGGTCCGGCGTTCGTGGCAGCCCTCGCCCTGGTGCCCCTCCTCCGGAGGAGGCGCTGAGCTCTCTTTTTTCCCGGCTTCCCTTCACCGCAACTTTTATAAGAACGCCCATGAACCTGGGAGCGAGGGCCCGTAGCCTAGCAGGATAGGGCGCCGGCCTTCTAAGCCGGAGGTCGCGGGTTCGAATCCCGCCGGGCCCGCCATAACGAAAGACAAGGGGGCTCCGCCCCCTTATCTCTCTGTACTCTCAAACCCCCGTAGTGGGGCTTTGCCCCACGACCCCTCTCCCCTCTAAAACTTCGAGGGGCTAACGCCCCCACACCCCGGAACAGGTTCCTGCTCCGCAAAGCGCTGGCGGAAATAGGCGTGACTCCTTTTAGGGTGGTTGTGATGTGTTTGCTAAGGTAAAGACTGCTCTTGGGTTTTGAATTCACTCTTCTTAAGAAAGCTTTTATGGTGTGGTTTACTTTTGGATAGCGCTCCTTCGGAGCGCGAGAGAATCCTAAACCCCTTGAATTTGCCCTTTTAATCTCGAATTCGAGTTTTAAACGCCTTTTAACAGCGCAAACACAACTAAACAGCCCCCTGAAGGAATAACAAGCTTTTCGCCAGCCTTCAGCCCTTGCTTCGCAAGCGCTGTTCTCACTATCGTTCGAACATCCTGACGGATGGCGGAAGTTCAGGTGCTTCTCAGAGACGCCAGCTATCAAGTTGGATTACTTTTAATCGGCCCGTTTTGTATGGTTTCACTCTCACAAGGCGCCCTCCGGGCGCTAGAATAACCGTGAAACCTGCCTAATATCTTGTTTTAAGGTTAATCCACTATCCTATCCCCAATTTTAAAGCGCACGCTTATCATTCTTTGAATTTTCAAAAGAAAACACCCTTTTCGCCAGCCTTTTCCCAAAAGGCTGAAAGGCGCCCGAAGGGCGCCGGGGAGAGTAAAAACCCTGAGTTCAGTGGCAAGTAAAAGTGTTCTCTACCGAATGAACGCTTGTAAAGTAAAAACCCGCTTGTTTGAGATTGATAAAAGCGAGCTACACTCTTTTGATCAAACTTTTTCTAAAAGTTTGTAATGGTGCCGGGGCGGGGCTTTGAACCCCGGACCTCTCGGTTTCTCAGGCTCCCCCGAAGGGGAGCGGCCCTATGAGCCGAGCGCTCTGACCAGGCTAAGCTACCCCGGCACGACCCGAGCGCTCGGGTTATACCTCCCGGGGGGCATTTTTAAATCTTTCGATAGGACGAAGGTGCATCAAAGACCACGACACCCCTCCGGAGTTTAATAAACGCCTTCAACCGTTCTACCCAATCAAAACTCAAAAATAAAGAGGAGCCCATAAAGATAGGGTCTCCTTCAGTTTATGCCCCACTCCCAGAAATAGTCGATGGTATTCGATGCATGGGCGTCGCGAGATAGTGGGATGTTGCCCACCCAGTTGACCGTCACGACGAACTTCTGAGTGGCTTCCCTGTGTCCCCGCGGGATCCTTAACGAGAAGGTGTAGGCGGGCTCGATCACGACGAACTTGTCCCCAACGCCGAGCTTTCTGTTGAACTTGTAACTCCAGCGAACCCAGTTCTCACCGGTGTTATCAACGGTGATTTTGACGGCTTTGAGCCTGTTGGTGATCGTGACGCTCGCCCCCGCGTTGCCCAGGGTGTACTGGATAGTCTGAGAATGTTCGTCGTTGTAGTAATCCACATCGTAAGAGGGTTTGAACGAATCCATGGAGAAAACATCGTTTCCGTCGGGCCTCACGTCGGCTTTGATCGTGACCTTCTCGAACTCCCAGTACACTGGCCAGGGGATTACGTTCCTCGAGTTAGTACGGATCTTTGAGTCGTGTTTTGGACCCCAAAGATACCGGCCGGCGTAAACGTACGTCTGCATCTCAACGACGCGCCAGTCGTAGGATGGGTTTACGTCGGCCAGTTTGTAAACATTGTAAACCAGCTTCAACCGGCCGTGAGGATACCAGTTGTCGCCTGATGTCCAGGTTATAGTACTCTCCAGGTACGCTTTCGCTGAGCCAGAGACGGCCTCGGTTGAAAAATTGGAGAACGTTTTCCCGTTGGCCACGACTTTCCAGGAGTAGTTGACTGGGATCTCGACGGAGACGGTGTACTTGACGAAGCGGGCTTTCATGAACTCCTCAAGCGCCTCCTCCTTGAACTTTTTCAGATCCCTCATGGCGTATCCCCTTGGGGCACCGTAAACGAAGAACCGCCCTCCGGGGAGGATTTTGACCGCGTACACGCCGTCGTTTCCGAATCTTATGACGTACGGAAGGAGCTTCGCATCCTTAAGGATCTCCAGGCCTTTGGAGTCCACCAGAATAAATCCTCCCTCCTTTATCAGTTCTTGAGCCTCCTCCATGGAAATGCCGTGCACGAGGTCTAAAGAGCTGTTTTTCAGTGATGGATCATTCTCTTGAATTTTTGGGTGGATGTTGACGGTTTTCTGGACTTTATTTCCCGTTGTGGGATACGCCGAAACAAGGAATAGACTCCCAACCAGAACACCGAGTATGAACCATGTCATCTTCTGTCTCATTCTACTTTCCTCCAATAGAATCGTCAATAGCAATTGCAATGTTATATTATTTAAAAGTTTCGTTCTCTAAAAAATATGGAGCGGCAAAATAATTAATTGAATTAAAATTACAAAGAAAAAAAGTAATTATCTCTCTTCTTCACTCTCTGGAGCTTGCCTCCGGAGATCTTGGCTCACTTGCACTTCCCACAGAGGTTTCTACCTTTTATTACGTTTATATCCTCACGAATTTGTAATCCTTATGTTTATCAAAAGTTGTTCCCTGCCCTTAAAGATGAGATAAATTGTTGACCCAAAAGCCCTTTATAATACCATCCCCGAGTTAATCCCATGATGAAACGATTCATCACGGCGCTCATAGTTGCCTTCATGGTCCTTACCGCTGGCTGTCTCTCAACGATCCCACAGACTGGGAGATCAAGCGGGGCGATGTATCCATCAACTTCGGAAACGACGTCCTCCTCAACTCCGATACCGGGAGGTACCCCCGCAAGCTGGACAAATCCCTTGGTGAGCTGGGGGAACGCGAGCGTATCCCTTCCAACTCACGACGCCTCGCTTGACTGCCCCGGAATTCTATGGCGCTATGTCCTCAAAGATGCCCTCACCTGCATGCTGGATCGGAAAGAGCTCAGAGTTATATCGCCGCTCGCGGGCGAGCTAAAAGGGAAAGACCTCACCCAGAGCTCCTGGAACGTCCTTGCGTGGGAGGGAGAATGGCTGAGCTACGACCGGGAGAAGGCCAGGCAACCCTTCGCCAGGGTCATAGTATACCCCGACGGACGTCAGGAGGTCGTTGAGGGGCAGAACAACACGATCCAGACCCCCTACGAGACGATAATGAGGAGAAAGGGGATATGCACCGACTACACAGTTCTCACGGATGCACTGCTCCTCGCCATGAATTACTCACCGGTCTACGCTATGGCTCTGAACCTGACCGATTCCGGCCACGCGACGGCCCTGGTGAAGATAAACGGCTGGTACTTCGCCCTCGATCAGCACCTTCCACCGATGGATCTGGGGGCGTACTACCGTTACTGGGAGGGGCAGGGGGGCAGGATAGTCAACGCGACGCTCTACAAGATAACGCCGGGGGAGGGGAAGGCCGACGTGAAGGTTCTCGGCGTCCTCTCCGGCGAGGAGTTCCTCAATCAGGACTACAGCATGAGCGATGCCGACGCCAGGAACCTCGCCGCCTCGATGATGAACGTTCTGCATGAGGATTTCGGATTAAAAGTCGACCGATCCCTGATCGAGCTCTCCACCGGGAAGCTTCCCAGGGGTTACAAAGCGGGCTGGACGTGGGGGGTTACGTACCCCAACCTCGCCGACTACTACCATCCCTTCTTCCGAGGAGAATACGCGGGGTGGCTGGTCTCCCAGATGCTCTCGAACGCGGAGTTCAAAGACTACCTCGAGAAAAGCGACGCGCTCTGGATAGAGGTCAAAACAGAGGGCGAGGACCTGATCCTCACCATCTACCTCGGGAGCTCTTAGAGTAGCCCCCGTAGTTTCTTCTCCTCCCTCTCCAGTAGCCATCGGAGCGGCCGCGCTCGTACCTTTCCCTGTACTCCCTGGGGATCTCCTCGCTGAGCTCGGACTTCCTTATCTCCACACCAGCCTGCTGGGCGAAGTAGTGGAGCCTCTTGAGCTCGCCGGGCATCGTGAAGGTTATCGCCCTTCCCCTCTTCCCCATCCTGCCGGTCCTGCCTATCCTGTGGACGTAGTCCTCGGCCGTCATGGGCAGGGAGTAGTTGACGATGTGGCTTATGTCCTGGACGTCCAGTCCGCGGGCGGCCACATCGGTCGCCACGAGAACCCTCGTCCGCCTGGTTTTGAAGCGCCAGAAGGCCCTCTCACGGGCGGCCTGGCTCATATCGCCGTTCAGGGCCTCGGCGGAATAGCCTGCCCTCCTGAGCCTCTCGCTCAGCTCCCGGGTCTCCCGCTTGGTCGCGCAGAAGACTATGCCGTAGAAATCGTCGTCCAAGATCTTCTTCAGCACGCCGAACTTCCTCGCCGGAACGACCTCCACGTACTCCTGATCCACCATCTCGGGAACCAGCTCGTCGCTGCTGACGCTTATCACCTCGTGGTTGCTCATGTAGCGTCTCGCGAGCCTCTTGATCTCCGGGGGCATGGTCGCGGAGAACATGAGCACGCGCTTCTCCTTCGGGGTCTCCCTGAAGATCGCCTCTATGTCGTCGATGAAGCCCATGTCGAGCATCCTGTCGGCCTCGTCGAGAATGAAGAACTTCACCGAGCTTAGATCGAGGGTTCCGCGCCTTATGTGGTCGAGAACCCTTCCGGGGGTTCCAACAACGACGTGGGTTCCCCTCTCGAGCGCCCTTATCTGCGGTCCTATCGGTTGACCGCCGTAGACGGCGTAGACGTAGACCCTCTTCCTCCCGCGGAGGCTCTTGATTTCATCCGCCACCTGAAGGGCGAGCTCCCTCGTTGGGGTCAGCACAATCGCCTGAACGGCCCGCATCTTCGGGTCGATGGCCTCGATTATCGGCAAGGCGAAAGCGGCCGTCTTTCCCGTCCCTGTCTGGGACTGGCCGATTATATCCACGTCGCCAGATAGAAGACGCGGGATCACCTCCCTCTGAATGTCCGTTGGGGTCTCAAAACCCTTCTCCCTAACCGCCACTAACGTGGCCTCGGATAAGCCCAAGTTTTCAAAACTCATTTTCTTAACTCCTTACGTTACTCAAACGCATTCCTTCCCAAGCGGAACGCGTCGAGAAGAAACGCGATTTGGCGGGCCGGGGGGGATTCGAACCCCCGACCACGGGATTAAGAGTCCCGCGCTCTAACCATGCTGAGCTACCGGCCCTCAACCCGAAGTCATAGACGGGGAGTGCATTTATAAGTTTTTTGGTTGGGGGGAGGGTGCCTCGGGAGTTACGTCGGAGAAAGAGATATAAAGGTGCGGATACACATTAGGAACGATGGTCACCTACGAAGGGATTAAACTCGCGGCCGAGGTAGTGGCCTTCGCTTCCATAACCGGGGTAGTCTATGTGCTGAGCACATTTAGGGCTATGATAAGGGAACTCCTCGGGACCTCCACGGCCAGGTGGATCTGGGCCGGGGTGCTGATATTCTGGTTGGGCTACCTCACGAACGTCCTCAACGACGTTTTTCCGTTCGAGTTCATGAAGGTGCTGGACGACGTTATCGTCGCTATCGGGATGGTGGTGATGGCTTTCTCGCTTGTGGGGGTCAGGCGGCAGATAAGGATGGGGGTGGAACCCAGCGTTGTTCTCAATGGCGAATCGAAGCTTCAGCGTGGTGCTTACATGGTTAAGCCCGCGTCCCCCGGAAGGATTCTGAGCCTCCTCTCGGGCAAGAAGGTGCTCGCTGTAACGAGAAGTCCCCATGCCTACGAGGTCCTCAACGTCCCTTACATCTGGATAACGAACCTGGATCATCCGCGGGCCATATCCCCAACGAGGCTCGCCCCTCTCCTCCACAGTGTGATAAACAGTGTTGATGAAGACGCTTTCGTCGTTCTGGACGGGATCGACTATCTGGTGCTCCACAACGGATTTGAACCAACCTTTAAGTTCCTCCTGTCACTCAAGGACGCCCTCCTCGAGAGGGGTGCGGGCGTTTTGCTGGTGGTCGATCCCGAGGCCCTGGAAAAGCGACAGCTCGCGATGCTTGAGAGGGAATTCAGCTGGATAAAAGGGTAACGCCTCCAAGCCCGCCCGGGGCACCGCAAAATTTATAAAGCCTCTCCGAGCGTTATACTTTGGCAACGCGGGGGTTGCCGAGCCTGGTCAAAGGCGCAGGATTGAGGGTCCTGTCCCGTAGGGGTTCCGGGGTTCAAATCCCCGCCCCCGCACCATTCAGCCCTTTTAAAAAGCGCTGGCGGAAAGGTTGTAATTCTGTCATCATAAAGAGAAGGAGGGCAATATACTTTTCCAAATAAATTGAAAACATTTAGTGGCTGTTCCATTCCCAGCAGACCTCTTGATAAT